>NZ_JAOTRZ010000012.1 GCF_030247655.1 Trichlorobacter sp.
CTGTCGGCGGTGTCAGCATGTATACCTATCCGTCCTGGAGTTCGGGCAGCACTAGTTACAGTGTTACCGGCAGTGTCACTTCCGATGCCAACGGCAACTACAGCATGGTACTGCTGCCGTACAGCAGTTATAGCCTAAGCATCACTCCTCCTTCTGGCGGCCAGTTTGTGCCTGGTGTGGTCAGCCCCTACAGTCTGCTGACCAGCAAGGTTCAGAACATCATCCTCAGCAAGAGCAATCCTGAACATCGTTTGTCCGTGAGCTTGTCCGGTTCGGGTGCTGGTACTGTCAGCAGTAGTGACAATAATATTTCGTGTGTTTCCGGAACCTGCTCATGGGTCTATGATGAAAATAGTGTGGTAACGCTCACTGCTACAGCTGATTCCTGGTCTTCTTTCACAGGCTGGAGTGGCGGTGGATGCTCTGGTGTTGGAAGTTGTGGTATCATCATGGATGTGGCCAAAGAAGTGACTGCTGCTTTTACACCGTTACACTATGTAAAAGTTACGGATCTTTTCTATGGAGGGATCGGAAAGGCCTATTTGGCCGTTGCTGAAGGACAGGTCCTGAAGGTCTTGGCAAGGGAATTTGTCGAAAATCTTGATTTTGGCAGGGACGTCACTATTGTGTTGCAAGGTGGCTATGACATTAATTTCATAAATCCTGAGGGCTATTCTTCAATCGCAGGAACCGTTACCGTTTCCAAAGGAAGTTTGGTTGTTGATGGAATCGTCATTAAATAGTTGTTTGTGGCCACGCATAAACCAATGGAAATGTGTGGTGGATCGGTTGTTGCTAATTAAGTGATGAGGTGTACTACATATCAACGAGGTGTAATGTGATGATCAAATGGTTTGAAATGGTTGTGGTCTGTTTTCTTGTCTTTGTGCTAAGCGCTGTCAGCTATGCGGTTGATGGGCCGTTTGTCATCAAGAATGACAGACTGGAATTTCCTGATGGCTCGAGCGTTGCAACTGCCCCCCGGGACGGTAAAAGTATTCTGAACGGTAGCGGTGCTCCCGGAACCTTAACCGCACAACCGGGTGATTTCTATCTTGATACCCAGAACAGCAGGCTGTATGGGCCGTACTCAGGCTCTTGGGGAAGTGGGGTTTCTCTGGTAGGTCCGCAGGGTGCTACTGGCCCCCAAGGTGCTACAGGTCCGCAAGGGCCGGCAGGTATCTGTACGGTGGAGTCAGTATCGACGATAATGAACTATATGACATACTCTGCTTCAAGCGTTATACCGACTGAGGTCACAACTGACTTGAATCGGATTTTGTCATATTATCCCTATAATGAAGACGGTTCTGGGAATATAAAAGGCTTTGGCAACAATATCGGGGTGCAGTTCGAATCAAGCGGCCTTGCTGTTTTCTATATCCTTAAATACCTTTCTACAGGGTATATTGATGGTACCTTTAAACCTATTAAAGTCGGTGGTGGTAGATGGTCAATGACCACTGTAAATGGAGTTTCTGCCTTATTTGTAGACACCTCAGCAGTGCGTTATGCGCTGCCAGACATATACTTTACTGCCCTCAATGGTAACTTAACTCGCGGTGAAGCTGTTTCAGGTCCTACCACCAGCCTTACGCAATCTGCATTGTTCACTAATACAATGGTTTCAGGCAAAACCATTAAAGTCCGTCTTCCACTCGGGCTCTATACCTTGAGTCTTGCAGCAGATGGATCAGTAATAATAACAAACCCCGGTGGTAGTCCCAAAACTTTTACCTGGTTTATAACAGCTGATGGTAAGTTGACGGTAGCTAACGCTATTAGCTTTAAGATTGTAGGAGGTACAGCAAGCTCATGGACGGTAAGCTGGACAGATGCAAGTTATACCGCTCCTACAACAGAGCTCGGTCCAACAACACTTACGATTTATTGACACGGTCAGGCAGCCAATGAACAGTACACAGCATAAAAAACTAAGTGAGATCATGTCTGATCTCGATGCCCTGACCCCTGAAGAGATCGATCTGGTACTGGCACATCAGGCTGCGCAGGGCGGGCGTTTTGGAGAGGCTGCCCGGGAGCTTGGCCTGGTTGATGAAGCGATGGTTGCCAAGGCGCTTGCAGCGCAGTTTGGTCTGTCGTTTGTCGATCTTGGCAGTTTCAAGGTGGATCATGCCTTGTTTGACACCCTTTCGCCGGATCTGATGTACCGGTATCACTTTGTACCTCTTTCCATCGATGAAGGTGTACTGAACATCGCCATTGCTGATCCTACCGATGTCCTGATGCTTGATGAGCTTCAGCTGGTGCTGGATCGTCCAATTACCTTTTCTGTTGCTGCCGCACCTGCCATTAACAAGCTGCTGAAAGGTGGCGAGGGAACCCGGCGGGTGTTGCGGGATGTGTCGGAAGATTTTCTGCTGCAACTGGTGAAAGAAACCGATAACGGCGAAGAGGTGCTTTCGCTGGAGAGTCTGTCGTCAGACACCGCCTCCAGCCCGATCGTCAAGCTGATTAACACCACCCTGCTGGATGCCTTGGGGCGCCGAGCCAGTGATATTCATATTGAAACCGGCCACGATGGCGTGACCATTAAATACCGGATTGACGGGGTGCTCTATCAGGCCAATGATCCGATTGATCTGCATTTTCAGGGGCCGATCATCTCCCGTCTGAAGGTTATGAGTGAGTTGGATATCTCTGAACGGCGTATTCCTCAGGATGGGCGCTTCAAGATCCGTTTGGGGGACAAGTCAATTGACTTCCGGGTCTCAATCATGCCCAGCGCCCATGGCGAAGATGCGGTCATCAGAATTCTGGATAAAGAGAGTATTGCCGCTGAAATGAAAGGTCTCAGCCTGGAACATCTGGGGATTCATCCCCGTGAACTGGTCCGTATCAGGCGCAAGATTCGTGAACCATACGGCATGGTGCTGGTAACCGGACCAACCGGTTCCGGTAAAACCACCACTCTCTATGCTGCCTTAACCGAGATCCATACCGGCCTGGACAAGATCATCACCATTGAAGATCCAGTTGAGTACCTGCTGCATGGGATTCTGCAGATTCCGGTCAATGAGAAAAAGGGGCTGACTTTTGCCCGAGGCCTGCGTTCCATCCTGCGCCATGACCCGGACAAGATCATGGTGGGGGAGATCCACGATCCAGAAACTGCCCAGATTGCGGTGCAGTCTGCCCTGACCGGCCACCTGGTCTTTACCACGGTCCATGCCAACAACGTACTGGATGTAATCGGTCGTTTTACCCACATGGGGTTGGATCCTTACAACTTTGTCTCTTCACTGAACTGTGTCATTGCGCAACGACTGGTGCGCAAGGTCTGTAAAGAATGCCGTCGTCCGGTGGAGCTGAGTGAACAGGTTCTGCGCGAGGCTGCCATTGATCCTGCCGTGCGGGCAACCGCTACCTTCTATGAAGCGGTTGGGTGTGAAGCCTGCAACAACACCGGCTACCGGGGGCGTTCCGCCATTATTGAGATGCTGGAGATGAACGATGAACTGCGGGATATGATTGTTTCCAAGACCCCGGCGGTACGCATGAAACAGGTTGCCCGTGAGCAGGGTACAGTCTTTCTGCGTGAGGCAGCGGTAGAAAAACTGTGCGCCGGTGATACCACCCTGCAGGAAATCAACCGCGTGACATTTGTGGAATAGGTGATACACTTTTAACACTTCTAAACCTTCCCTACTATATAACGATCTGGCTGTAGCGGCGTCAGACAGGGGGGCATGCTCATGGAGCTTCAATCCAGCCCGTATTCGTTGTTTTCTGTGGTAAGAACCTGCTTCTCCAACCTCCATTTCTTGCTTCTGCCCCGGATTCTTCTCCTTACCCAGCTGCTTGCCGGTGCCCTGCCTGCAGTCGTAATTGCCGATGATACCTGCGGCTGGACCAGCACAATCACCAAATGGAAGGTTAAGATGCATCTGACTCAGGTGCTGAGCAAGTCAGGAGTGCTTCAATCAGGGCCTGACTGCACTGCAAACTATGTCTTGGCACTGGACCATGTCTCCGATGTGAGTGGCGAGTTCATCAGCAGCGGAACTTCTGGCCAGTATCAGGGAAACCTGATGAGCCAGGAGGTGGTGAACAACATGATGGATATCCCGTTCACCGGCAGGCCTGAGTGCAGCTATGGTAATGTCTATTTTACCGAGATAGGTACTGGCGAAGGCGCTGAAAGTGCTGTTCCGCTGATCATTGATCCGGCCATGGGGAAGTATACCATCTCCTTTCCCCATGCCGGCGTTGCCACTCCATTCAACTATATCACCATGTGGGGAGGCTATTCAGGTACTCTTGTTAAGGAGATCAATGGTGAATTTATCATTGATTACCCTAGTATGGTTCTGGCCGAAAGCCCCTCTGACCCGGTCACCACCCTTGAATTTCCGCTGCCTGGCAGCTCCCTCCAGATTATAACCGGTGAGACCACCTTTCCTCATTTTAAGTATCCAGAGATCCCCATTACCTGGTCATGGGAACTGACCCCAGATACCGGCGGTGGGGTGGAAAAGGAACTGGGCAACCCCGATGGCATCGGGAAGGGGAACGGTGGCGACATGGCCCCCGGCGCAGGGTATGGTTCGCCCACCTGGACCGTCAACATGGCCAACCTGAACATCTTTGTCGCCGACATCCCGCTCTGGTACAAAAGCCCGGTCGGACCGGCGGTGGAGGTTTCCTTCAGTTACAACTCAAAAGTCGTGTTTAACCGCTTTGAACCAGCCGGCCGTAAATGGCAGTTGAACTACGAAAGTTACCTCTCTGCAGATACCATAACCGGCGATGTGACCATCTACATGCCGGATGGTCGCCGGGATGTGTATACCTATGACAAGAATACTGCAAAGTTTACTCCCCCTTACCGTGTCTTTAACGGGCTGACGGTAATCCGCCAGGGGGGGGTCATGGAGGGGAGTGACTATGCGCTCTCCTTCCCCGACGGCACGGTCTATATCTATAAGGTGCCGCCCGGAAAGCTGCTCTGGGCCTTTCTGACCGAAATCCGCGATCCCCACTATCCAACTGACCCCAGTAATAAGCTGACGCTTTCCTGGACCCCGCTTCCCAACTCGCCGTGGGGTGCTAAGCTCAACCGGATTACCGATGCCCTGGGCCGCTCAACCACCTTCTCTCATAATGGCGATAACCGGATCTATTCGATTGTCGACCCGTTCGGCAGGACCGTCACCCTGGGGTATGATACGAACGGTAACCTGACCGGCATCAGGGACATGGGAGGGTTTTCAAGTACCTTTACCTATGACGGGTGTGGTGTCATGCAGACCATGACCACAGGCAATAACAAAGTAACCTTTGTATCCGGGGACAACAGCCTGACGGTCAGTGATTATATGGGCAGCGAAACCTTTAACAATAACCCTCTGACCGGGGAAACAAGCTATCAGGGGGCCAATGCATCCGAAGGCTCCACCTACGGCTACACCCGTGCAACCAGACCGGACGGCTCCATTGACATCACCGGCTTCCAGACACCTGAAGGGGTCGGATTTGACTACAGCTATGACGCCAAGGGGAGCCTGCTTACCCAGACCCTCCAGGGTGCCAGCGGCAATGAGACCTCCACCTTTACCTACAACACAAAGGGGAAGGTAACCTCGGTTGTTCCTCCCACCGGCGCCCGCACTGATATCACCTACGCCGCCAACGGGGTAGATCCGCTGACCGTTACCCAGGCCGGGCTCGGCACTATTACCGCCACTTACAACAGTACCCACGATATCCTGTCACTTACCGACCGGATGGGACTTAACAAAACCTTTACCTTTAATCTTTCCGGCCAGCCCACCAGTTCACTTGGTACCGGAATTCTGACCAGCTTCAGCTATGACAGCAACAGGCAACTGTCCGGTATCACCCGGGCCGGGACACCTGTTGGCAGCTATGGGCATGACAGCATCGGACGGCTCACCTCATATACGGATCAGAACGGATTCACCCTGCTGCGCAGCTACAATAATCTCGACGATCTGCTGAGTATCACCTATCCCGACAGCTCGGCTGCCACCTTTACCCGCTCGCTGTCAGTTCCCCATCTGCTAGACAGCATGACTGACCAGGCGGGGCGTACCACCTCCTATTTCTACAACCCCCACAACAAGCTGCGGGAGATTCTTGATCCGGCTGGCGGGCGCACCCGCTTTACCTATGATGCGGCCGGCCATGCCAGCCAGTTGACCGACCCCAACGATAACGTCACCTACTTCAGCTACAACAAGGATAACCGGCTGACCCGCAAACAGTTTGCAGACGGCAGCAATCTGCAGTTCGCCTATCCCCATGGCCGGATGACCTGGTCAAAAAATGCCCGTGGAACGGAATCCACCTACGGGTATGACCGTAACGGCAACCTGCTGACCGTGACTTACGCCGACGGTACGCCGGGGGTCACCACGGTCTACGATGCCTATAACCGTCCTGTCACGGTTACCGATGCCCTGGGCAGCCGCACTATCGCCTACGATGCCTCCTCCAGGGTGACCTCCATCGACGGTCCCTGGGCCAATGATACCCTGACCTTCAGCTATGACGATCTGGGGAGGAAGACCTCGGTAGCACTTCAGGGGGGGCTGAGCGCAAGCTACAGCTACGATTCCCTTGACCGGCTGACCTCGGTCAGCGGTAACGGCACGACCTACAGTTACAGCTATCAGGGAGGAGAAACGCTTTTGCAGCGGCTGGCCCGTTCTGATAGCAGCAAGACCGACTACAGCTACGACCCGCTCATGAAACGGCTGCAGCAGCAGATTAACTATCTTCCGAGCGGCACGGTCCTGAACGGCTATAGCTACAGCTTTGATGCACTGGGGCAGCCAACGGGCGAGACCGTCACCAACGGACCAGCCCTGCAGTTTCCGGCTGCCGGAACGGTGGATGCCAGCTACAACAACCTGAATCAGGTGACGACCTGGGGAGGGTCAGCAACGGCGATCAGTTACGATGCCGACGGAAACATGACCAAGGGGCTCACCCCCGATGGACTGGCGTTTACGGCTGCCTACGATGCTGAAAACAGGATGACCTCGATCCAGTACACCGATGGTGGCGGGGTGGTCAGACGGCAGGAGTATCTGTACGGTTCAGACGGCTATCTGGGAATCCAGAAGAGTTATGCCAACAGTGTGCTTACCGCTGAGCGTCGTTTTATCTGGGATGCCGGAAAGCTGCTGCAGGAGCGTGACGGCAGCAACGCCGTGGTGCGGGACTATCTCTGGGGGATCAACCAGCCGGGCGGTGTAGGTGCGCTGCTCTCACTCAAGCAGGGCGGGGCGGTTTACCAAGTGTTTTCCAACCCGCGGGGGGATGTCACCGCCATCCTAAACAGTTCTGGATCAGTTGCGGCCTCATACGCCTACGATCCGTTTGGTGGAACCCTTGCAGAAAGCGGCAGCCTGAACCAGCCGATCCGGTATTCGACCAAGCTGTATGATGAAGAAACCGGACTCTACTATTACGGTCACCGTTTCTACTCTCCGCAGCTGGGACGCTGGCTCTCCCGTGATCCGTTGGCGGAGATGACCTCCATCAACCTGTACCGCTTTGCCGCAAACAACCCGTTGACCCGCTTTGATCCATTCGGTGCTGCCGATGGTTTCTGGGATCGGCCCGAGGTTCAAGCCCAACTCCAGGCCCAGCGTGAGGCGCTGCAGGCAAAACGTGCCTCGGAAGTCACCACCTTTGAGAAAGTTAAAACCAGTATCGGATCAGCATTCAAGTGGATCGGTGACAAGTTCAAGGAACAACCGGAAATGGCCAGGTCTATCGAGGAAAAAGTGGCTAATACCGCCCTTGAAGCCAATAAATACACCAAAGTCGGCAAGGAATGGAACGAACGGATCAATACTGCAATTCAGCTGGCTGAGGATTATGGCACCGTAAAGGCTGCCCTTAAAGATGATGATCCTGCCTCCGGTCTGACCCTGATCAAGGTAGGCACCAAATACACCGTCGGTCGTATACCGGTTGTCGGTGAGGCCTATTCGGAGGTCATCACCAAAGCGGTGGAGACCGTTGAAAATGCGCCGGGTGGAGTTGAGGCGGCCCGCAGGATGCACGCCACCGGCGGTACGAATAACAGCAACGAAGCCAGCCAGTTGGGGCAGGTTGATTACGGAGGCGGTCGATGAGACCGGGAAAGGAGCGCCTTATGAAAAATCTACAACGGATGGCGTTCGTTCTGGTGTTGGCCGGGCTGATTGGTAGTCCGGCTGCCGCTGACGCCGTCAACGCCTCTTACCGTTACGACAGCCTCAATCGGCTGATCGGGGTAACCTACGCCAACGGTATGTCCATCGGCTATAGCTACGATGCCACGGGCAATCTAACCCGGATTGCCAGAGGGACAGGCGGGGCTGATGTCATACCGCCAAACATTACGGCATTTGGACTGCCTGCCGAAAGCAGCAGTCTGGTGATTGCCATTACCCCCTTCACAGCCACGGATAACGTGGCCGTAACCGGCTACTGTGTGGTGCAGACCAGCAGTCCTGCTGATTGTTCCTGGAGCGCTGCTGCGCCGAGCAGCTATACCTTTGCTCCGGCAACCGTCAACGGCAGTCACACCCTCTACGCCTTTGCCAGGGATGCTGCAGGTAACAGCTCTGCAGCCTATGCAGCTGTTACCCAGCTGACCGTGCCTCAATCTCAACTCAGCGTGACAATTCAAGGACTTTACGGCGGTGGCGGGTCAGTCAACAGTAATCCTGCCGGTATTGCCTGTGTCAGCGGTACCTGCAGTGCAGACTATGCTAGTGGCACCAGTGTCACTCTGGCTCCTACTGCAGATATCTCTTCCTTGTTCTCCGGCTGGTCCGGTGATTGTAGCGGCAGTGGTAACTGCACGGTAAGTATGACCGTTGACCGCAGTGCAACTGCCAGCTTTAGTCTGCTGCCAAAGGCCAGGGTCGCTGGCATACCCTACGGCAGCCTTACCACCGCCTATGCGGCAGTCACCGCCAGCGGCGTGCTTGAGGCGCAGGCTCTTGTCTTTGATGGTGATTTTATGCTGGGCCGTAACGTTTCCTTTATGTTTAAGGGCGGTTATGCCAGCGATTATCTGAGCCGAAACGGCTTTACTACGTTGAACGGTAAACTCACGATTGGGGCGGGGGGAGTTACGATTGACCGGCTGATCATCAAGTAGCAACTGACAACTCAACAAATGCTGATACAACGCGCCCCCTTCCGGAAAAACCGAAAGGGGGCGCGTTGCTGAGTATAAAAAGGGTCGTAGAGCTTTACTTCACAATAACCTGATCTAAAACCAGGGTGCCGGTTTGAATGGTTAATGTGCCGATAGTTGAAAAATCAGTGGATGTACGGCTGTCACTAAAAGAGTCATCGTAGCCGCCTTTCAGGGTAATCTGATCAGCGGCTGTAGATCTGTTGAAAGTAGTAGCTGGTGCCTCAAATGACTTTTGACCAAGTATCTTCTGGGTAGTTGTGGCGCCGCTAAAGGCGGCAAGAAGAGTGTCATAATAGGTTGCAAGACCTTCAACCTTAAACGGCTGCAAGCCAAAGGTCGCTGTAGCAGTGGTGTCACTATTGACGGTAAAGCTGCAGACACTGGTACTTGAACCACAGTTAGTCCAGCCGCTAAATGATGATCCGGTTGCTGGCACTGCGGTAAGTTGAACACTTAGGCCGGCAGTAAGGCCACTATAGCTGCAGCTTGTGTTAGTGCATGATGGCGCGGGTAATCCGTTAACCTGAACCTGAATCGTTCCTGAACCAGAACCGCTTCGTTGAACCCCCAGAGTATACGTTGTACCGGGGGAGGCAAACAGGTTGATTTCGGTTGCGGAATCAGCCGCAAACACAGCAACTGAATAGGGTGAATTGTTGAATGTGTAGCCTGATTTGACAGGCGCAAGAGAGATATTCGTGCTGGGAGGAACGTTCAGTATTCTGATCAGGCCGCTGGTGTCGGTTGCCGTACCACTCCAGTCTCCTAAGCTAGAATTACGATATTGCACCGTGTAGCCAGCGGTGACGACTGCAGTTGCCCCACTAAGTGCAGATCCGTTACTGCTATCTATAAGTCTTGAAAAGATAACCCCTTTTCCGGACTGCAAAGAGGTGATGCTGCCTACCGGAGAAAGGAAGTAGGGGTAGCTATTCCAATCGATGCTTGCAGGTACTGCATAATTGAAACGTTGCGAATAAACCGGCATGTAGCCTGAAACGGTCATCAATAATCTGAAGTAGGTACTGATTGGCAGATTGGTCAGGGTAAAACTGCCATCGATGCCAGAAGTGGTGCTGTTGCCAGTGGGTGTGTTGTTATTGCTAGGGTCAACCTGCGTAATGGTGACACCAGCCAGAGGGGTGCCATTAGTCCCTGCAATAACGGTCTTACTGGTAAAAGAAACGCTGGTAGGTGCAGGAGAGCCAAATATGCCGGCTTCAAGCACTGAGTCTGCCGGTACGCTGAATATTTGCGGGCTGAAGGTGTAGCCTGTCTTGCTTGGCGTAATGGTAACAGGGGTGTTGGGGGCTACATCCAGAATCTTTATTATGCCGCTTTCGTTTGTTGAAGTGCCGGTGAATTCGCTACCATTAAGATACAGCACCGTATAGCCTGGAGCCGTTGCAGTTACGCCGCTTAATGCTGTTCCTGTTGAGCTGTCAACAAGGGTGGCAATAATCGCTCCTTTGCCGCTGGTCAGGCCAAGATTTGCCTGAGTCAGGAAGTAGTAGGGGGTGTTGCTTATATTAAGGCTCGTGGCAGAGTTGAAATACTGGGTATAGACAGGCACTAAGCCAGGATAGGTCATCACCAGTCTGAAAGGGGTGCTGGCTGGCAGGTTGTTCAAGGTAAAAGAACCGTCAGCTCCTGATGATGTTGTGTTGCCAGAATTACCATCCTGCGTAATGGTAACACCCTGCAGGGGGCTCGGTCCTGCAGGTGTAAGAGCCATACCGGTCAGGCTGATGGTGCTGCTACTGCTCATGGTAAATGATGTCTGATAGGCAGCCTGATTGCCATCGCGATCAGAGACCGTGACAGTCCAGTAATACGGTACTCCAGCAGTAAGGGTTGGTTTGCTGGCTCCATCATCTGCATTATACAGTATGGAAGTTTGCGTTGAAGGCAGGTCATCGGTATTCCAGCTGGCATCGGCGCCGCTTAGCCAGACATAATAGGTGTAGGGTGACGGAGGGCTTACAGGTGCTGACCAACTGAAGGTTGGTATGCCATCAGTGTACCCAACAGTGCCTTGCGGTGCAAGATTGCTGGCAAAGCTGGTGAGGAAAGTACCAACGCTCACAGTAAATTGCTCACTGGTGCTGTCTGAGTACTGAACCGTATAGGTGTACTGATTACCGGTTGCCGGGGTCACGCCGTTCAAGCCTGGCCAGATGCGAAATTCCCCTTCATTATTATTGCCTACAGGTGTGTTGTCTTGAAGCCCCCCGCCGCTCACATAGACGTTAACCGGTTGTTTGGCCTGGCTTTCTACGGTAAAGCCCAGATTTTTGTTGGTACTGATGCCGTCAGAGGTCCAGTTGCTGGTTCGTATGGTGGCATCGGCATTACGCTGGGTAATGGTTGGCGAGATGCCGGTGGTGTTGCCAGCGCCGACAACAACCTCTTCTGAGGCGTAAATGCTCGGTTGGTAGTCAAGGTCTCCCGGGCCGTGAACGCCGTCTTCATTAACATCAAGTAAGGCATGGAAAGTATAGGTACCGGCAGGTACGTTGCTGATGCTGTAACTGTTTGCACCGGAAGTGGATGGGGTTGGAATAATGGTTGAGTAGAAGACAGGATATTGACCAGGCACCTCCTGTTTAAGCAGGACAATCAGCGGTTTTGATGTGCTGACACCGGAAAGGGTGACCGTACCGGATACCGTAACACCGGTGCTACGGGTAGTCACCGGCACCCACTCTGTTGAAGCAGGAGTTGTCCCCACATACGCCGTTACCTTGTAGTACAGATCCGTGCCGCCTCCGTTATGAAAAAACAGATAGGAATCCCGACCGGATGGAACTTCCCGGGTGCTGGCGCCGCTGTCGCTTGCACTGGTGTTCCATGAAATAACATATTTATCCGCAATCGGCAGACCGCTGTCAGTTTCGTAGGGCATCCAGATTACTGTATTGCCGCCATTGCCTTGGTACGCAATGATTTCGTTGGCCTGGGGGGCAACCGGGGTTGGCGTTGCCAGGGTGAGGTTGGCCGTTGTGCTGCCTGTTGTAACCGGTATCCCCAGGGTTGCGGCAGGGTCATTGGCATGCTGAACCCCGTTGCCCTGTGTATCAACAAAGGCAGAAAGGGTATAGGTGGCTTGATGATAACCACCATCAAATGACTCTGGTAATCCACTGATGGTGTAGGAACCGGCAGCAGGAATACTTATGCCGTATGACCAGTCACCTCCCCAGTCGGTTGGGGTTGCCTTAATGTAAATTCTGCCGCTTTTGCCGGTGCCGTTGGTTACCGTGCCGCTGATGGATGCTGCCTGACAGATGCCGGTCAAGCCCATCAGGATGATGGCCAATAAAGGTACTATAATCCTGTATAAACTACGCATCGCTACCCTCCATTTTGACGCTGATTGTATACGGTAAAATACCGTTAGCCAGCTGGATTGTCAACCATTCAGTACGGTTTGTTTTTTAAGTAATTTTAGTATTATCAAATAGTTGTGTTGGTGATTGCTAGTTGATAATGATTTGGTCAAAAATTAATATTCCAAGGCTGATCGTTAAAGGAGCATTGATGGTTGAATAATCAGCTGATGTTCTATTGGTGACATTAAATCCATCATCAAACCCCCCACGTAAAACGGCTGTTATTTCTGGTCTGTTAAAGCTGGTTCCTGTGGAGGCAAAGCTTTTTTGGGTAAGTATGACTTCGTTCTGTTGTACAGCTGAGAACGCTTCGACCAGAGAGGGAAAGTACCGAGATGTGCCTTCAATAGTGAATGGCTGTAAGGAGAAAGATGCACTAGCGTTTTTGTCGCTGTCCATGAAGATATAACAGGGATTTTCCTGGCCTGAACAGTTGCTGCCTACCCAGCCGATAAAGCGAGAGTTAGCATTTGGGACTGCCGTGATCACAGCGGTACTGTTTGCAATAATTGAAAAAATGCAGGGAAACTGGGTGCAGGTATCTTCGGAAGAACTGCTTATGGAGCCATTACCTGAACCTGATTTTTGTAGTGCTAGAGAATGGGTCGGCCTGTGCGATAGTGTTAAACCGGTTTCCAGCACTGAGCCGTCCGGTACGGTGGCATTATAGCTGTTTATATCGTACCCATACTTATTTGCAGAAAGTTCAACTGCATGATTGGCCGGGATAAAAGCTATAAATGTACCACTGGCATCCGTTGCTTCAGCAGCAAGAAAGTTACCGCTTGATGCATCAAGATACATGATCTGAGTCATAGGGTTGTTTTTACTGGCTCTAACATTACTGAGTGGTAATCCACTGATGCTATCAACAACCGTCACTATGACGGCGCCTTGGCCTGGCAATAATGGCAGTTCAGCAGGTGTTAACAGAGAGTAAGGATAGGTTGAGATAGTGAGCTCCTCAGTTGTCAAAAAAGTACTGGTATAAACAGGCAGATAACCGTTTTTGCTGATTTTTAAACGGAATGGGGTTAGGGGAATGCCGGAGATTGTAAAGGAACCATCAGCATTTGATAACGTAGAAAAAGCCGGAGCTCCATCAATTTCAATCAGTGCGCCTGACACAGGTGTCTTTAGTCGATCATTTAGTGTTCCGGTGATGCTCGCTGCCTGACAGATGCTACTTAAGACCAGCAGCATGATGGCCATAAAAGGCAGTATGGACCTTACCGAACTACGCATGCACAAGCCCTCCTGTGTTGTAAATATGATGAATGAGATAGAGGCCTAAAAAATAACGGGATTGCCTGGTTAGTTCAGGCAACCCCGTTACGCGATTAGCTGGATGAAAGTTCTATTTTACGACCAGATTTTCCACGGTCAGGCTGCCGCTGGAGATGGTCAGGATACCCTGCAGGTCGCTGTATAAACCAGTCAGGCCATGGAAATCGGCATACCATCCGCCGGACAGCGTGACGGATTTGTTGAGGTTGAGCATTAAATTCCCTGTAAAGGTGTCCTGGGCTAACTGAAGTGTCGCACCTGAATCTGCAGCAGCATAGGCATCGGCAATGGTGGCGTAGCTTGAACCGTTTAATATTTTTACCTTATTGGGAGAGTCGAACGTTGCGGTGATCAGTTTGCGTTCGTTCATAGTGACGTCGCAGGTTGTGCCGGATGCGGTTGTGCAGCCGCTCCAGCCACCGAAGGTTGATAAACCCGACGGTGTAGCGATAAGGGTTACCAGCGTTCCCAGATTATAGTTGGAGGCACATCCGCCGCTTGTTGAACAGTTGATTGAATAAGGGTTCATCAGGACATTACCGCTTCCCGCTCCCTGGATAAATACCTCAATTGTATGCTCCATAAAGATCTGGTCCACCCAGCCGGTGTCAGAACCGCTACTTACTGAGCCATCTTTTGAGTAAGTCCAACTCAGGGTATGGGTGCCTGTGGGGATAGTGATGCCAGAAACCTGAGTCCAGTCTACGTTGCCGCTGATGCCGCTGTTTTGGGCTACGCCATTAATATAGAATTTTAAAAAGTCCCAGCTGGTCTCAGAAGAAACCTTCCACCAAAAACTCAGCGTTCCCGGTCCGGTTACGGTAAATTGCATAGATGATGACTGGTTGTCGTTGATATCGCCACTTTGCGCAGCATTACTGCCATCATGGGTGGTTGATGACTCTGGAAACCAGTTGGCGCTGCCCGAAGTTGTTACGGTGATGCCGGGAATATTAAGCGCCTCACCAAGGGTTGTTGTTACAAACGTAGCCATCACGGTCGTGTCATTGGCCATGCTGACCACGCAGGTGCCGGTGCCGGAGCAGCCACCACCGGACCAGCCGGTGAAGATGGAGTTGGTATCACCGGTAGCAGTCAGGGTGACGGATGTGTCCTTGATGAAGCTGCTACTGCAGCTGCTACCGCTACTGCAGGAGATGCCGGCTGGTGATGAGGTTACCGTGCCTGAACCGATTTTTGAAACAGTAAGTGTTTTGTACACAGGCGGGGTAACCGAGAATGTCATGGACATCCCTGAAGTACTAAAGCTGCTTAATGTGAGTGATGAAGAGCTACCGTCCCACCAGTGGGCATTGGGTGAGCTGGTGTCGTCAAAACGGTTGCCATACGCAGTTGCAGTGTTACCGAGGTAGTAGAGGTCGTAGGCATCCCCTGAGTTTGCATTGCCCTGAAAATGCCACAGGTTGTCGGCCTGCACCAGGGTCAATTCATAATTGGCGTGGGTTGTATTGGGCACCATACTTTGATTGTCTCTGTTACCAAGTTCGTCAACATGCCATATCGCAATGCCGGATGCGGGTAGCGTTGCGTCCCTGCCGGTTTTTTGACGGTTTTCCAGAAGAAAATATTCTGTGCTGACTCCTGGTTTCTGGTAGCGATAAAAGGTGTTGTAACCTGCATTAGGCGCAGCAAGCAATGTGCCGGTGCCTGAAATGCTGCTGATATCTATGGTGGTTGCCCAGCCGGAGGCCCGCTTGAGGTAGGCATCCACCTGGGCCGGATTTGTGCCATGACCGCCGTGCCCCATAAGGCTGAACTTGCCGGCACCGCCGATTGAGTCATATCCGTAGTCGTACAGGTCAGGATAACCGCAGAGCATATGGCCGTTTTCATGGCAAAAGGTGCCGAGTTCCAATGCTGAACCGATGTTGGTTACTTGATAACGCCACAGGGATTTGCCGTTACCAAGCGGGATTGCGCTTGCCAGCGACCAGGCGTGTGGCCAGAGTCCGTAGGACCAGACACCGCCATTACCACCGGCATAAAAGACATTCAGTGCTGCAACATAGCCGTAAGCATCGCTGGAGAGATTGCTTAAGGTTGGTAAGATGGTGCTGTTGTAATCAGGTCTGGCTTTCAATATGGTCAAAGCATCGTTTATCAGTAGGCGCCCCTGTGTGCCGCAGTCTTTTGATGTGTCGTTATAGTAGCTTTTGGGCTGAGACATGCGTACATAGGCAATGAGTACGTTTGTGTAGGTCAGGTTGCCGTTGGATACATCGCTGAAGTATTTCTTGACCGAGCCATTGTTGCTGAAACCGGTGTACGAATCACCGTTCAGGAAAGCATCAATCTCGCTGCTGGCAACAGTTGCTACGTCATCGGAAAAGTCGATTAAGAGGGTTAGTCCTTGTTTGGCACCAAGCGTGGTTGAAGATGGGGGGGAAAGTAGTATGGAGCTTCCGGCATCTGTGCTGTTCAGGTTTTTCAGATCACCAAGTTTTTTGGCTTTTAATTCGTTCCAACGTTCAGATTGCTTGGTTTCCTGATCCCACTTCTGTCTTTTGGCCCGTGCTGCAGACGCTACTGCGTCAGCATCCATACGGATATGCTTGTTCAGCTTTTGCGGGGGGGGCTCGTGTGCAAGCACTTCTGTTGACACAAGGCTTTTACCATCGTTTGAACGTTGGGCGTAGAAATATGCCTTTTTTTGTGGATCAAAGAGTACGGTGTAGCCATCTTTTGTCTCGAAGACAGCGTGAAACTCATCCCCTTCTCCCCATAACGTAAGAGCGGTTTTATCTGGCTGAATAAAATGGACATCTTTTGCAAACGGGGCAGCCAGTACATTCAATGGATACAGACAGAGCAAAAAGGCAAGAAAAAACAAGATTAAAGTATAATTTGAACGTGACGAACGTTGTTGTCTTAAGCGGTCCATGGTGCGGAAACCTCCGGTTACAAGTTTAATGTATGATTTTGTATATAATAACAGCCATTCAGCCACTGTCAATCACCCACCCAAAATTTTTACGGCGCTGTCACCATCACTGTCCGGCTGGTTGCGCCACCGGGATTTACCACCTGTATGCGCAGTTCTTTGGGGGCGGGAGAGTAGGGGTGTCGTTCGTAGATCATTCTGGTGCAGTCCTGATAGATCAGCCGTTCCGGCTGCGTGCCGTTGCCTGAATCAACCCTGCCCCCGTTAACCATAACGGTGCTGGTTTGCAGGAAGTTATCCCCTTCAATGATCAGTTCGTAGCTGTTGACATGGTCGCTGCCGATGGTGATTGAGGTTATGTCGGGGGCGTTGACGATGGAAAGCCCCAGCGGGGTGCTGGTTATCTCGCCGTTTTTGACCGCTACCTGATGCAGCCCGTCGCGTACCGCCGGGGCCGTAAATTTAATGGTATCCGGGGGTGAGATACGGCTGCGGATGATGGCGCCGTCAAATAACAGTTGCGATGAGGCATTGAAGTTGCGGCCGTGTATGGTTACTTCGCGGGCTGAACCGCTGGTGCAGGAGGTGACCCGGTCTGGATCAATGTTGATAGCCACCGGTTTAAGCGGCAGGACGGTAAAGACATAGGTGCGGCTCACACCATCCTGTGCGGTTACCATGAGTGAATATTGGCCTGGTGCAGCTTCAGGAGGGATGTCAAACGCTATGCGGCGATTGTTCAACGCCCGCCAGACAAGGGGATCGCCCCCCAGCGTCAGCTTCAGTCCGTCACTAATGCTGCTAACCGCAAGAACTACCTGTGCGCCGGGCTCTGCCTGCGCAGGAACAATACTAAAGACAACCGGGGCGGTGGCCTGCTTGTTCTGATTGGGCAGGGGAGCTGACAGTACTGGTCTCCCGGACAGGGTAAAACAGACCAGTAGCAACAGAGAGCTTAAAATCTGCTTTGGCATAACAATCACTCCTTCCGCCTTCCGCCTTCAGCCTTGCTTATCCTACCATTCTTTATACGGAACTCCGTTACTTCCTACCAGCTCTGAACCGCTTTGCACATCATAGACATTGCCCTTGGGCAGCGGGATAGCTCCCACTGGCTGGGGATTGGTAGCACTGCTTTCTGGAGGAATTTCAGCAGGAGGCGGTAGTGTCACCCAGGTGTCGTTCTTTTTGGTAAACGGGTCTGTGGGAATGCCACGCAGGTACTTACGTTCAGACAGGTCTTCCAGTTTGTCGGGGTATTTGCCCTGATCGGCGTAATACTGGTCAATTGCCGAACGGATGCCGTAGAGATTTTCCTGCAGGACCGCCTCTCGGGCGCGGATCAGCGCCCACTGGTAATTGGGCACGGCAATGGCCGCCAGGATACCGATGATGCTCATGACGATCATCAGCTCAATCAGGGTAAACCCGTTTGCCCTTGTCCGGTTACCAGTCTTTATAGCTGCTGCCGTCAATGGCAACTCCTTCGCTGAGTGAATAAACGTCAAATACATCTTCTTTGCCCCAACTGGTTGCATCAGGTTGATCTACGTAGGATCGCATTCCCCACTGTGGTGGCTGGCCCGGTTGGGCCGGATTCATCGGATCAGGTGGAATGCGGCGTAAAAATTTGCGTTTCGTTCCATACAGGCCACCAAAGTCCTCGCCTTCAACCAGCAGTTCCAATGTCTTAGGGTACCCCGATGCCTGCAGTGTGACTATGATTTTTTTCTGCTCAACCGCCTTGTCATAGGCCTTCTTGTAGTCATCTATGGCCAGGCGGATGGTTCGCAGATTACGACGCAGTTCAATCTCTTTGGTGCGTTTTGCTGTCATACGGCCAAACGGTAGTATTGCTGATGCAAGTAATGCCAGCAAGGTAACGGCTATAATCAGCTCAACCAGGGTAACCCCTTTAGTGGTCAGACGGTTCATCACAGATCCGGTGTTACCGCAGATTCCGGTGGTGGCACTGCTTCCGGTGCCGGATCAGGCTCTGCCGCGGGTGGCGGTTGTGGTGGCTCTGGCACTGGCGGTATCGGCAAAGGAACCGGTGTGGGGGTAACTGATACTGGTTGTTTTGGCAGCGGTTTGGGTACTGCCTGGGGCGGAGCAGGAATGTTCTGATGCTGTGTAGCGGGTGGTGTCATCTTAAAGGACCCGTTGGACTTTCTAACCGGCGGAGGTTGCGGTGCTTGAGTAGGCGCTGCTGATTTCATTGCTCCTGCAGGCGATGATGGTACGGGTGCTGATAGTTGCTGCGAAGGTACGGGCGCTGTTTTTAACGGCGGTGCTGGCAGAGGTGCCAGTCTGTTTGACGGTTGTGGCGGCATACCCTGTGGTGGTTGCGGTTTGATTGCCGGAACAGGCGGAGCCTTTACTGGTGGAGCTGCAGGTGCTGCGTATTCAGGCTCCTGCTCAAAGGAGGCATAGGGTGGCGTGATCGACGGGTCATCTTCCTTGCCGGAGATAAAGGAGGTTACCTTACGTGATTGTACAGTTACTCCCCTGACCAGCCGCGGTGTAATGGCCAGAATCAGCTCGGTCTTGTCATTGTCTGTCTTGGTGTTTGACAGCAGTGGTCCGATAAGCGGGATATCACCCAGCAGAAAGATCTTCTGTTTGCTGTCGCTTTTGCTGTTGGCAATCAGGCCGCCAATCACACTGGTCTCGCCATCTTTCAGGCTTAAGACGGTATCCAGATTTCGGGTGCCGATGGTAACCACCGTGGTGGCACTGTCCTTGCCCCCCACGGTCTCGCGGGAGATGATGGAACTGACCTCAAGCCCCAGTTTGATGGAAATTTCGTTGTTCAGCTGGATGGTCGGTTCTGCATTGACCTTGACCCCCACATCCACATACTGCACGTTTACCTGCGAAGTGGTGCCGGTGGTGGCCATGGTGGTGGTGGTGATCGGTACCCTGGTGCCCACATTAAACTTGGCCTTCTCCTTGTTCTTAACCCGTAACTTGGGATTGGAAAGCACTTCACCGTTAGCCAGGGTCTTGCCAAAGTTGTACTGGGCATTGGGCACGGTGACATACCCGCCGAACACGCCGCTTTTAAATACCTGTACCAGATTGTCGACGCTGGCTTCAGTCGTCGTGGTTGTCGATGCTGAAGAGGTTGTTGTAGTATCCTTCAAGGTGGTTGCAAGAAGTTTCTGCTGACCGTTTATTTTTTTGAAGGCCCCCAGTTGTACATTGTAGTCGCTCAGCAGCAGGCCGAAATTTTTAGAATCCTTGTCGCTGATTTCAATCACCTCGACATCCAGGACAACCTCTGCATCCGGCTGGTCATTGGCCTCCAGGATCTTTTCAATCACGTCATTTATATCACGGGTATCCCGTACCACCAGGGCATTGGCATCCTCGTTGATATACAGCCGTCGTACCTGCAGCATGGTTCTGATCAGGTTGGCCGCCTTCTTGGCATCCAGGTGGTTCAGGTGGAAGGTGCGCAGCTGCATATCCTGATACTGCTTGGTCTTTTCTGCACTGTGGGGATAAATCAGAACGGTGGTCTCATTCAACACCTTATGTCCCAGTTTGTACATGCCGGCCAGCAGGTCGGTTGCCTGCTGAAAGGTGGCATTTTCCAGGGTAATGGTGACACTCTGGTCCTTTACATCCGGGTCAAAGATAAAGTTGATACCTGAAAGTTGGGAAACCACCGAGAAGATATCCTTCAGGCGAGTTTCGCGGAAACGCAGGGTGATCGGTTGCTTTGATTTTAGTTGCAGTTCGAACCCGTCAAGCTTTGATTTACGCAGCCCGGCTATCCGCAGTGCTGCAGTGGCATACTCCTTGTTCTCTGCGGCAAGATCCAGGGCACGTCCATAGGCGGTGGCTGCTTCCCGCAGTTTGTTGCCTTTTTCCAGTGCCAGACCTTCCTGATAGGCGGCAGCTGCATCCCGTAACCGGATGGCGTTGGTTGCCTTCTGGACAAGGCGGGGCTGACTGCCGTCAAGACCTGCAGCGGTTTGATAGGCGGTTACGGCACCAGCATAGTTGCCTGCCTTCACCAGGGCGTCTCCTTCCTGCTCACGCCCCTTGGCCGCAGCCATGCGGGTATTCAGGAATTTCATCCGGTATTCAGATTCATCCGGGGCATGCTTGACCGCCTCGGCGTAGCGGTACATCGCCTCTTCCAGTTTGCCCTGTTCTTCCAGATCCTTACCCTCATTGTAGTTCTTGCGGGCGGCAGAACAGCCGGAAAGTGCCATCAGGGTAACGAGTGCAACAATTATGTACAGTGGTCTGGTCATATCATCTCCACAAATAAAAACTTCATCTTCCCGCCTTTCGCTTTCAGCCTCCAGCCTTCCGCTTCCAGCTTCAGTCTTCATCCTTCATCCTTCATCCTTCATCCTTGCCTTCACCGCATTGCCAACGACATCTCATCCCCGTCATCAGCACGCAGTACCAATCTGTCATCGGTGATGGCCGTCACTTTGTAGCCGCTAATCAGGCTGTCACCCAGACGAATCAGCTTGATCTGGCCTCCCTTGGACAGAAATGCCACCTGTTTGCCCTGTTTTTTCAGTAGCCCCAGTGATTTATACTGTGCCAGTTCTGTACGGGCCAGTTCCTGAGGCGTTGGTGGTGGTGGCGGCGGGGGAGGTGGGGGTGGTTTGATGGCTGCCGCTTTTTTTGCGGCAATCCTGGCCTCAATAACCTGCAGCGGTATGAAAAGATCCCGCTTGATACGTACTTCAGCCTGTTCCGGCTCTGGCAGTGCCAGAGGCTGGTAGGGTGTTGGCAGCGCAGTTGTTGTTACAGCAGGTTTTGCTGTCGGTGCCGGGCGAGAAACTGCTGTTTTGTCGGCTGTTGGCCGGGGGGAGGCAACTTTTTGCCGGGGAGTGCGAAACCAGGCATAGACCAGTGAAAGGATAAAAAAGGTCAGAAGTATGGCCAGCAGCTGTTTTTGGCGGTTCATAGCTGCTTCTCCTGCAGGTAGATGGTGAGTTGAAGATCTAGTACGACTTTTTCAAGGACCGCATCAGAGGTGCTGAAAGAGGCGCTATCAAGGGTGGATATGCCGTCAAGCCGCTCAAGGTCACCGATCAGGCGTTTCAGGCCAGGGTAGCTGCCACTGGCTGAACAGGTCATGGTGTAGGCCAACAGGCCGTTAAGGTCAGTCTTTCTGACTTTGTAACTCATACCACCCGGTGTGACGCCGCGCAGTGCCATGAAATCCAGAATTTCACTAATCACTCGGGGGAATTCATGCCGGTACGGAATGGTTGCGTAGAGTTGCTGCAACTGTTCTTTATCGCGCTGGTAGCTGTCGGCACGCTGGGCTTCTGCACGGGGAGCGGTCATACGCCGTTTACTGTTCCAGTCTGATTGCAGCTGCGCCAATTGGCTGCTTTGGCGAAAGGCGGCATACCAGAGCGAACAGCACAAAAGCAGTGCCAGCAGCAGTGCTGTTACTAGTATGCGATTTTCACGCAGTATCTGTAGTACCAGTGCTTTTCTCATGGGCCTTCCCATCCCATGGAAATTGCAAATTTGATGCCGCCAGGTGCTCCCGGCATATCTTTTTGCTGGCTGTTTTCAGTTGAAAGTAGGGTAGGAGCCTTAATACCGCTGGTGCTGCCCAGCCGCTCCAGCAGATCCGTGAGCAGTGCCAGGCTGCGTACACGTCCTTCCAGCTTAACGGTTTTGTCTTTTTGGTCAGGATTTATCGCTGTATAGGCAACACCATTGGGGGTGGCCTGTTCCAGCAGATCCAAAAGTGCCCGTTGGGAATTGCGGCGTTGGGCCAGAATGTTGTTAAGGGAGCTTAGTTGCTGGCTATGCAGGTTGAATTCTTTTTCGGCTACTCCTGATGGAGGTGCAACAAGTCGTTTGTCAAGAACGCTGATCTCTGCTGAAAGTTTTTTTGAATCATCCTGATACCCTGTCAGTTGCCTGACACCAAGGGTACAAAGGAGAAGCAGCAGAGCGAGTATGCACAATAATACGGCCTTGAATCGGCTACGGTTGTAATAACGGCGGGTGGCAAGGTTAATGGTTGTCTGCATCAGGCAGCCCCGACGGCAGCACCAATAGCAGCGCTGGCTTGAAACAGCTGGTGTGGGGAGATACTGAGTTCTGCCCCGAAATCAACCAGTGATTCGAGAGCAATCATGGTCGGTGGAGTACCGCGTGTTTCGGTTAACAACGCGGTAAGAGATCCATTATGGGGGGCTGCAAAGGCATGGTAGGTTCCGGGCAGGATGCCGCCATAAGTATGCCGGGCAGCTGATAGAGATGCTGCCAGTTCACGGCGCAGCAGCCCGGTTTGCTCTGGTCCAGGTGGTACTGTTTTGACCCGGTAGAAAATCGGCTTGGCATCAGACAGTGCAACGGTACCAAGGGCATTATCGTAAAGGGTAATGATCTGGCCTGTCTCTATGGGCTGGCGATCAAGCAACCTCAAGAGGTGCAGTGTATGAAAACCGATCCGTGCCGGTTGCAGTCCTGCCTCCTGAGCCAGTTCTTCGTACTGTTGGATCACCGTGCGATGCGCCAGAGCCACCATCAGATCAGTGCTGCCGTCCTGCCGACGCTCCAGAAGTTGAAAATCAAGCTGCAGGAGTTCCGGGTCCATGCCCAGTCGTTTGGCCAGTTTCCAGCGAATCACATCGGTCGCCTCGTCACGGGTTTTCCATGGTTCATCAAGGTGTGTCAACAGCAGGATACCGGCGTTGTCAGGTAGTGAAAGTGCTATCCGGCGGGTAGACAGATTGAGGCTACCCCAGGCCTCACGGAGTGAGGCGACAAAGGCTGCCGGTTGCAGCACCTGAGCTTCTTTCAGGCTGGGTTGAAGGGTGTTGGCGGGGAGCGTGGTGCGGGTTGCACGTTGCAGTACGGTTCTGCCGGCAGAGCAGGAGAGCATGACAGCTGCTATGCCGCCGTGACTGATCTCAATACCGATTGCTTTTCGCTGCAACAGTCCCATAGTGCCCCGGATGGCCTGTTTGGCCGTATTGTGTAAGGTCTATCAGTACCATTCAAGTCTGCCGGTGTCAATCCGGCGGCTGCGTATAAATCAGGACTGAAAAGGAAAGCCCGCCGGAGAACCGGCGGGCTGATAAATAGGTGGTTCGCCTCAGTTGTTACTTGGTGGTTTTCAAGCCGCGCTCGGCTGCTCTGCTGAAGTTGTGGCAGAAGGAACAATCATACTTTCTGTCGGCCACATGCTTGCTGTGTACCTTGGTGAAGCTCAGACTGTCTTCGCTGCCGTGGCATTGGACGCAGACGACGGATTCTGATGCCTTCAAAGCGTAGCCCATCGACTTCAGGTTCATCTGTGTTGCCGGTACGCTGGTGGTGCCGTGGCAGGCAGTGCATTGCAGGGCATTGGCCTTGGGTGCCACGGTATGGTTCAGCATCTGGTACTCGTCTGCTTTCACCATGGTGTAGGGGTCTCCTGGATTTAGGCCCATGTTGGTCAGGCCGGACTGAATCGCAGCTGCAACATCAGCTGTCTTAAAGTAGACCGAGGTATTCAGGGCGATCAGTTTGCCGCTGGCGGTGTGTATCGGCTGGGTTGAAGTTTTGTACTTGAACGGATACAGCTTGGTGTTGGCGGTATTGATGCCACCGTTGGGACGGCTGATCTTGTAGTTGCCGGTAGCCGGGTCTTTTACTGCTACATCATGCAGGTCATAGACCCAGGAACTACCGTCAAAGAAGGCATAGACCGGCTTCAGGTTATTGGCGCGGACAACGGTCGGCTCCCAACGGTTATTGGCCACTGACCACTCCGGGGCTGCCCAGGTACGGTCAGTTTCTGTGGACTGATCACCAAAACCGGTCACGGTGTCCAGTACGGCATCCGCTGCTTTTCTGCCGTAAGCCGGAATGTGGCAGGTCTGGCAGGCCACCCGCTTCAGGTGGGTGTTGATGGCAGTGGTGACATGCCCTGCATTAAGGGCAGCCTTGTTACTGTGGCAGCTACTGGTAGCGCAACCAACGGTTACAGTGCTGTCCGTGGGGCGGAGATCTGAACCGCGACCGGCCACATGGTGATTGGTGGTGGTGTGACACTGCTGACAGCTCAGGTTGGCGCCGGTGGTGGCCATATGGACGTCGTAGTTGCGATCAGTGGTGGTGCCGTTGATCATGGCCAGATCCCCACGCTTAAGGGCATCGCCGCCGCCACCTTTGGCATGGCACTGCAGACAGTTTGATTTAACCGGCTTGTGCAGGGTCTGTACGGCCTGATCCATTGAAATAGTCATGTTGGTCGTGTCTGGTTCAAACAGGCCGGTGGTGCTGTTGCGAACCCGTTTATAGTCTTTTTGGTGGCAGACCAGACAGTCAATATTTCTGGTGGCATCAGCAATCGTGCCCGGCTTGGCACCGGCGCCGATATGGCATGAACCGCAGCCGTTCCAGTTACCCAACGTGTTGATACAGTAGGCGTTGACTGCCGTATTCAGCTTGCCGCCGGTTACACCCGGCTTGTTGCTGATCTTGTCGTAGGGTGACTCCCACTTGTAATGGACCGAACCGGCAAGATCGGTGGCCTGTTTGGTGTGGCACTGCAGGCACATGGTGACGCCGGTGTAGGTCAGGTTGGCGTGGGGACCGCTGCCGCCGGTTGAGCTGATGGTGTAGGTGGCGGTCTTTACGGCCTCATTGTTGCCGGCTGTGTCGCGGGCAAAGTACTTCAGCGTAGTGGTGGCGCTAATGGTAAGTGCCGTGCTGTATTTTGCCGAAGCGGTGGTTGGTGTGCTGCCGTT
Source organism: Trichlorobacter sp. (assembly GCF_030247655.1). Taxonomy (GTDB): domain Bacteria; phylum Desulfobacterota; class Desulfuromonadia; order Geobacterales; family Pseudopelobacteraceae; genus Trichlorobacter. Next base: position 25,510 of record NZ_JAOTRZ010000012.1, read on the forward strand.
GGTGGTGTAGTAGATGGTGGCTGCTTCGTTGGCAGTCAGCCTGACTGACTGTGCCGTGGTATAGTTGCCGCCTGCCGGAGAAACAGAGGTGACCGGTGCGGTTGTATCAGCGGTGCTGGTTGCGACCTGTGGATAGCTGTAGGCCGTTCTCTTATTGTCATTAGATTCAAACTCACCACGGACTTCATACCTGCCGGTCCTGGCAGAACCTGAGAGTTTGTAGGCATAGGTGTATTTGCCGCTGCCTGCATTGTTCATCCTGGTCTTCACCAGCTCTTTGCCGGATGAGTCCTTGATTCTGACCTCTCGTTTGCTGGGGGAGGTGATACCGGTGCTGTCTTTTTTGAAGACCGCCGTGATGTTCATAGTCTGACCAGGGGCATAGCTGGTCTTGTCGGTAGTGATGGTCAGGGTGTAGCTGGCTGCTGAGGCTATTGTCGTGACAGCCAGGGTCACGACAAAACAGACCAGACCGGACAGATTCTTCATACGTGTACTCCTTTGCGGTGCTTCCGCTCAGATCGAATACTGTTGTTGCAGATTCGCTTTCGGCGGTATTGACGGCACAGTGCTGGAGGATCGTTGTCAAAACCAGACCAGATGGTGATGTTTTATTCGTGCTGCTGCAAAACTCTTCTTTTCCTCCTCTCTTTCCGTGGTGGCATTGATCAGGCGTAAAAAAACCAGGTCACCTGTATCAATTACTTGATATTTCGGCGACCTGGCTGTCTCGTGGAGACCCTGTAGGCTTTCCGTCCTATCCTCGCGGATAGTTTAGTAGTATCGATATCGTCTGTTAAGTTGTGAGTCAGTTTGTTGCTGGACTTAACTTTACAATAAGATACGCACATTAAATTTGTCAAGAAAAAGTTGCATAAATGATGTTGCATATGCAGCGTTGCACGTCATTCTGTCCAGAAGTCGGTATTACTGAATGGTAATGCTCTTGGAGGTGACTTTCAGAGGGAGTAGCTGGCCTGTGGCTGAAAGGAAATCTGTCTGGCCGATGGTGAGATTGGCGTTTCCTTTGCCTTTGGACCTGAAGATAAAACCGGCCAGCGTACCGCTGCCGGTGGCCCCGGTTGTGGTGTTGGCCTGTTGCAGTGTGATGGTGACACTGCCTTTGGCGGGGTCATTGGTGGTTGAAAAGGTGTCCTTGCCATTGCCCTGTCCAAGTAGCGTCCCTTGTGTGGTTGAGAGCAGTTCCAGCAATCCCGGTGTGTAGATCAGGGAGAAGCTGCCGCCCTTCAGATCGGACACCCCTTCTGCACTGACCAGCACCTTAAATGGCTGACCGAGCCCCACTGAACTGGGGGCATTGATGGTGAGGGTGTTCTGGATGGCAGCAGGAACAACAGGAACAGTACTGACGGGAGCGGTGACCGGTGGATAAACAGCGGGAGCCGCAGGTTTGACGGCAGCAGGAACCGCAGACCCGCTGGACTGTTGAGCTACAGCTGCCGGCAATGACGGGCGATCTTCGTTGCCGCTGGTAAAAGAGCGTAAGGAACCTTTCGGTACGGTCACCATCCTGACCAGCCGCGGTGTAATGGCCAGAATCAGCTCGGTCTTGTCATTGTCGGTCTTGGTGTTTGACAGCAGTGGTCCGATAAGCGGGATATCACCCAGCAGGAAGATCTTCTGTTTGCTGTCGCTCTTGCTGTTGGCAATCAGGCCGCCAATCACACTGGTCTCACCATCTTTCAGGCTTAAGACGGTATCCAGGTTACGGGTGCCGATGGTAACCACCGTGGTGGCACTGTCTTTACCCCCCACGGTCTCGCGGGAGATGATGGAACTGACCTCTAAGCCCAGCTTGATGGAGACTTCGTTGTTCAACTGGATAGTCGGTTCTGCATTGACCTTGACCCCCACATCCACGTACTGCACGTTTACCTGCGAAGTGGTGCCGGTGGTGGCCATGGTGGTGGTGGTGATCGGTACCCTGGTGCCCACATTAAACTTGGCCTTCTCCTTGTTCTTGACCCTGATCTTGGGATTGGAGAGTACCTCGCCGTTGGCCAGGGTCTTGCCAAAGTTGTACTGGGCATTGGGCACGGTGACATACCCGCCGAACACGCCGCTTTTAAATACCTGTACCAGATTGTCAATGGTTGCGTCTGTGGTAACGGTGGTTGAGGCGGTGGAGGTGCTCTCTTTCAACGTTGTGGCCAGCAGTTTGCTCCCTTTGAATGCCCCCAGCTGCACGTCGTAATTGCTTAACAACAGTCCCACATTTTTGGCATTCTTGTCGCTGATCTCAATCACCTCGACATCCAGTACCACCTCTGCATCCGGCTGGTCATGGGTCTCCAGGATCTTTTCAATGACGTCATTTATATCACGGGTATCCCGTACCACCAGGGTATTGGCATCCTCATTGATGTAGAGCTTGCGCACCTGTAGCATAGCCTTGATCAGGTTGGCTGCCTTCTTGGCATCCAGGTGGTTCAGGTGGAAGGTACGCAGCTGCATCTTTTGATACTGCCTGGTTTTCTCTGTGCTCTGGGGATAGATCAGTACAGCGGTCTCGTTGATGACGACATAGTCAATTTTGTGCAGGGAAGCAAGTTGATCAAGTGCCTGACGGAGGGAGCTGTTGACCAGTGAAACCGTTACAGATTGATCTTTGAAATCAGGGTCAAAGATGAAATTAACACCGGAAAGCCGGGTTATGGTGGAAAACAGCTCTTTCAGTCTGGTGCCTTTGACGTTAAGCGAGAGTGGCTTGGTTGATTGCAGCCGCAGGTCAACTCCTCCCAGTTGGGTTGTCAGGCTGACCGGTACACGGCTTAATGCCTCCTGATACTGTTTGTGATCCGGGTGGAGTTCCAGCGCACGCTGGAAGGAGCTGCGGGCATGCTGTGGTCTATTTGCTTTTTCAAAATCAAGCCCGTCAAGATAGCTTTGTCGGCCCAGCTTGAAACGGGTCGCACGTTCTGCCTGTTGTTTAAATCGTTCCTGGGTTGGATCAAGGCTGGCTGCCGTCTCAAAAGATACTTCAGCATCAGCATATAATTCTTTGGATAACTGTTCAGAACCTGCTTTGTCGCGCTGTTTGGCGGCCGCCTCGCGGGCCCTGAAAAAACTCAGACGGTAGCTGCTTTCAGTAGCATCTTTGTTGAACGCTTCTGCATAGCGATACATGGCAGCTTCATAGTTGCCTTCCTGCTCAAGCTGTTCCCCCTTGCTGAATGCCTTCCGGGCCGGAGAACAGCCGGACAGGCAGAGCGCAGTACTCAGCATCAAACCGGTCAGGAGCCGTATTGTGTGCTGTATCGAAGGTGTCACCGTAAACATAGGCTATCTATAGCGTTTCCCTTAACCAAGAAACAAGCGAAAGATTAACCGCCCAGCCTGAAATTGGCGGTTAGCATCCGGTAGGAGACCAGGGCGGTGAACAGTAGGTAGCAGATCAGCGACACCAGAATCAGTCGCTGCTGCAGGCGTGGCAGGAAAGGGGCCAGGCTGTGGCGGGTTCTGAACGGCATCAGCAGGCCGATGCTGCTGCCGCTGATCATGCCGCCCAACAGCGTGGCATAGAGCAGGTAACCGATATAACCGTACTCTTTTTGCAGGATGCAGAAGGGGCAGTGGTGGGTGGGCAGCTCGTAGTAATAGAGCCCGATGAATGAGATCAGTGCTGTCAGGGAGACCAGAAAGGCAAACGCGGAAACAACCGCATAGAGATAACCGCCGGTTCCGCTCCGGTAGAAACGGATACCGCAGCAGAAGAGCACAACCATGGTACTGAAAAAGAGCGGCCGCATGATCCGGTACGGCAGGCCGGCCAGTTCTCCGGCAATGCTCGGCTTGTCGCTGCCAAACAGGCTGCCGCAGCAGGAGGTGATCATGTCCCCCTTCAGATGGAGAAAATAGTTGAACTGCAGCACTGTTTCAGCCAGTACCAGTAGCACCAGGCCCACCAACAGGACGTATTTGGGCTTGATCAGCGGGTAGTCATAGCCTTTGGTATCGGCATGGTTGACAATCAGCCAGCAACCTGCCAGCAGACAGTTGATCAGCTTCATGATCAGGGTCGGATAGCCGTAGCTGTTCACCTGCAGGGTGCCGGCCGCGCACATGGCGCCGGTAAACAGGATATGCAGTCCATCGGCGGTGTAGAGGTACAGGAACAGAGAGATCGCCTGAAACAGCAGGGCGTAGCTCATGATCGTTGCGATCAGATAGGTACGTCGTTCCAGCTGCAGCTGCAGCTCACTGCCGCTGGTAAGCTCCCAGTTTTTCAGGATCTGAATACCAAACCAGCCGGCATAGAGCAGCAGGCCGCTGACAATCAGCGACGCGGTCATCAGCGCCAGTATGGCAGGGTGCTGGATCACAGCGATGGCTCCATCCCGACAATACGGCCATCACGCATCTCAACCACCAGATCTGCCAGTGGCGAGTTGTAGACAATCGGGTCATGGCTGGCGATCAATACGGTCTTGCCGCTGTCCTTGAGCAGTCCGATGCTCTCCATAAAGGTATTGGAAAGCTGGCTGTCCAGGTGGGCGGTCGGCTCGTCTGCAATAATGGCAATCGGGTTGTTAATCAGGGCACGGGCAATGGCCACCCGCTGCAGTTCTCCGCCGGAAAGCCATTCTACCGGTGAGTTGCAATGACGCAGCAGATCAAACTGTTCCATCAGCTCCAGTGCCCGCTGTTTGACAACAGGCTGCTGCTCGCCGGTGGGGTAGGCCGGCAGCATGATGTTCTGCAGGGCACTGATTCCTTTGATCAGGTTAAACTGCTGGAAAATGAAACCAAAGGTGGAACGGCGGATTTCGGTCAGAAACCGCTCCGGCAGACTGGAACTGTCAAAGCCCTCAGATCCATCTGTCGCGTGAAAAAAGCTGGTTTCGACCCCCTGCAGCATGATCCGCCCCGAGCTTGGTCTGGTCATACAGCCGATCAACGCCAGCAGGGTGGTCTTGCCGGAACCGCTGGGGCCTTTCAGGATTGTCATGGTGCCGCGTTCAATGGTCAGACTTACATTGTCCACCGCCGTAAAGCTGGTGGTCGGGCTGATGGTGAAGGTTTTGGTGACCTGCTGCAGTGCAATCATGGTTATGACCTCATGGCTGCATCAGGGGCAATGGTAGCTGCCAGCCAGGCAGGGATGATAGTGGCTGCCGTGTAGGGCAGCACTGAAAGCACAAACAGCACCGAAAGTTGATAACCGTCGATGGTCGGCACCAGTGTAAACTGCGGATACAGGATGGCCCAGCCTTTCAGGGCATGGGAGAACAGGGCGGCTGACGAAAAGAAAACATGCCCGTAGGCCAGTAAAACACCAGCCAGGAAGGCGGTCAGAGAAATCACTGCCCCTTCCCAGAACTTCAGCAGTAGAACATCACCGGTCTCCCAACCGATTGATTTAAGGATACCGATCTCTTTGCGCTCTTCAGCCGAGAGGCCACTGGCCTTGTCCCAAGCAAAGATCACAAAGGAGAGCAGTGCCGCTGCCAGCATCACCACCATCATCCCGCCACGCCAGTCAAACAGTGAATCGTAGGTCCGCAACAGCTCACTCTTCAAAATCGGGCGGGTGTCAGGGAACTGCTCAACAATCTTGTTGGCCACGGTCACCAGCTCACGGGGATTGGCGACGGTAACAGCCAGGTCGGTGGCAACACCCTTGGGCATCCTGAACATGGCCTGAAAATCCTCAGCGGCCATCAGCACCAGATCAGCAGACACCAGTTCTGAATGCAACGGCATGATGCCGGACACAGTCAAGAGCAGCGGCGTGCCGCTATAGGAACGGAAGGTCACCAGATCATCGGTCTTGATCCGCAGGTTTCGGGCAACACCGCTGCCGATCACGATCGAACCGGGCGGCGGGGGAGCGGTATCAGGCACCAGCAGGGTGTAGTTCGCCTGAAAGACCGGATCGTAGTAGTAGCCCCACAGGCGTGGTGTGACTTCTGATACCCCGCGGATAGCACTGATTTTTTCCGCGTAGTTGGTCGGTATCAGGTCGTGGCGGCCGGCAATCATCCGCTGCACCACCATGTCAGGCGCTTCGGTCAGCAGCAGGGCCGCTTCCCGTTTCAGGGCCTGCACGAAAAAGATCAGCGATGCAATCACAAAGATGATCAGGGTATAGACCAGAAACAGGGAGATGTTTTTGGCCTTCCGTCTCAAAAGTGAGGAAAGGGCAAAATCAAGGATATTGCGGTGGCGGCTAAGGGCGTGGTGCATAAGACCTCTGCAGGGTGACAGGTGGTGTCACCAGTGAGCCGGAGGGGAAATGTTCAAGGGCGCTCGGGTGATCCTGAAATGGTGCGTGCAGATCAGCCATGGCCGGGTGGCGGGTGTAGCGGGCCTCGGTAAACAGGCAGAGATCGGTAAGCCGTAACCGGTGGACCAGCATGGCCCGTTCCTGCAATTCTGTCTGACGGCTGATCCGGCTGGTACGGGCGTGAATACCCATCAGCAGCAAGAGCACAAGGCCGGTCGTCAACAACAGTATGAAGCAGGTGGAAGGGCGCATGGCTGTTCCGTTTACTCCAATGTCTTCAGCAGGGCAGGGGTAATCTCATGAAACCTGACAATCCGTTTGCCCCCGTGGTCTTTCAAAAACTCCTGCGCTTCGGCCTGTTTTGCAAGGGGAACCAGTTCATGTCCCATAGGTCCGTAGACGGTACTGCCAATCACATAGAAGGCGGTCTTGCCGTCAATCAGCTTCAGTGAATAGTAGTCCTTGACCTGAATTGTGGCGATCATGGCCGGTTTTCTGGTCGGTGCGTACCTGGGCAGATTGTTAAGGTAGATAAACAGGTCCTTGGCACCGTCAAACCAGGCATGGCTGCCGTCACTGAATCTGATTGCCGCCGTCCAGGCAGGGTATTTGTGGACAAACATACCGCAGACCGGGCACTTGTCCTTTGGCCCCGGCGTGGGGGCAGTAGGCGCTGCCAAGACAGATGTCACGTTCAGCCAGAGGCAGGCAGCAACGGTAAACAGTAGGAGATAGCGGGTCATGATTGATCCTCCTCTATTTCCATGGGATAGTTTGTGACCTTATCCCTTCTCCCTGAGGGAGAAGGTGGGCGAAGGCCGGATGAGGGGGAGCCTTTGGTTCTCAGGGGTGTGTCTGTACGAAGATATGAATATAGTTGATTCAGTACATCTTCCATGGAGTTTAGTACCTCATTGTTCCAGAATCTGATCACGCGTATGCCAGCTGAATTAAGGATTTTTGTCCGTTCTTGATCGTACATACGTTGCTCATCAGAGGTATGTCCTCCACCGTCAAGTTCAATTGCTAAACCGATATCATGACAGTAGAAATCAAGAATATAGCCTGCAAAAGGATATTGACGTCGAAACTTAAGGCCACAAAATCGTCGGTCTCTCAAGGCCAGCCATAAACGCTTTTCAGCGTCTGTCTGGTCCTTGCGAAGTTGTCGTGCATAGCTGACTAACGTTGATGGTAATGACAAAATTTCCCCTCACCCTGGCCCTCTCCCCCAGGGAGAGGGGAATATCCGCTAATGATGCCCGCTGTGCTTCATCTTCATCATCTTGCGGCGTTCACGGATCATTTTTGTATCCTTGTACATATCCTCGTAGGCCGCCTTGATGGCGTCATCGAAACTGCCCAGGGTTCCCTTGTAAGTCTTTATGAACGCCTCAGCGTCAGCCTTGTTGGCAAATGCCCACTTGGCCCGGGCGGTCATGACCCCCATCTTGTCGCCGCCGATCACCCAGTAGGCTGTCTCTGCATCAATCAGCTTTTGGGTGGTGAAGTCTCCCACCTTGATGGATGTCGGCATCTTGTCAATGTTGTTGGCCAGCTCAACGGCTGCGCAGTGCAGACTGCAGGTGCCGACCGAGCTGCCGTCGTGGTAGGTTATCAGCATCCGGCTATGGGCAAACTTGGTGCGGTCCATACCGCAGTACTTGCAGCTGTCCGGCCCTTCAACCTTGTCAGTGGCAGTCACCAGGGCCGCCGTCGTCAGCAAAAGGGTCAGGGTAACCAGAAATTTCAGTAGGTTTTTCATTGTTTGTTCTCCTGTCAGAAATATATGTAGCGGGGTTTTTGCCTGCTGTCCACTGGGCCTCGTTAGAATGTATAGGCCATGCTCAGGTAGATGTTCCGTCCGTTTTCCGGAACCCGATAGCCAACACCACTGACAAAGGGGTCTCGCAGATAGGAAAGGTGGCTGTAGTACTGGGTGTCCAGAAGATTGTTAATGCCGCCGGTAACAGAGAACCCTTTGTATTGATAACCTGCCTTCAGGTCAGTGGTCACCCATCCGGCAGTCTTTTGCTCGTTCAGGCTGCTGTCAGTGCGGTCCTGTTCACGACTTAAGGTCTCAAGCAGTTCAGCGAAGAATCTGCCGTTATCATAGCGGATAGAAATGGTGCCGCGCAAAGGTGGCATCTCGGAAAGTGGGCGGTTGCCGCTGATATTGCGGCCTTCCGTGTATGACAAACCTCCCCGTAAAAACAGGTCTGCGGGCAGAGAAATCTGGCTACCCAGCTCAGCCCCCCAGATACTGGCATGAATATTCTGGTAGCTCTTCAGAGTTGGAGATGCCTGGTAGAAATTTACGTAATCCTGCAGATCACTGTAAAAGATGGAGGCGTTCATATAGAAACGGTTCGTAGCGTACTTAGCCCCCAGGTCAACCTGATGATTGACGGTTGCCTTAAGGTTTTGGTTGCCCCGCCAGGCCGGTGTGCCCGGTACATCGAGGTACATCTCTTGCTGGTCAGGGGTGCGGGTACCACGTCCCAGTCCGGTGAAGACAGTCAGCTCCTTGAAGGGGGTATAGTTCAGTTGCAGATTTGCGCTGATGGTGCTGAATTCCTTTGAACTGCCCGCAGTCACCATGGTGTTTGTTCTGCTGGCTTCTGAGTGGGTCAGATCACCACGTACTCCGCCGGTAAGGCTCAACCGGCTGCCAAGCGGCAGGGTGTATTCACTGAACAGTCCGAAGTTTTCGATCGTAGCATCCGGTATCATGGCAAGGTCACGGTAACTGAAATACATAGCCCGGCGATTGGTGGCATCCCAGTTGCGGTTATAGTAATCCAGTCCGCTTTTAAGGGTTCCCGGTCCGACCTGCAGGGCAGCCTGCAGCTTAGCGCCGTAGGTCTGGGTAGAAGCGTCGGTCTGCATGGAGTAAAACCGGGGCGATGTGCTTGAGCTGAAGCGTTCGCGGTCATCCATCAGGTGTTCAACACGGTCCCAGTAGACCTGCAGCTTCAGATCCTGCAGCAGTGCCGAGATGTTCTGAATCCGGTAGCTCCAGTTCATACGGTGGGTCTTGTCGTAGTCGGCATCCATCTTCAGGTAGGGATACAGAACATGATCAGCATCCTGATAGGTATAGCTGACCTCGGTGCGGGAATTGGAGGTCGGGTTGAACCCTACTTTTCCCCAACCGGTGTTGATTTCGTAGGCCTTTGAATCAACTGCAGAGGTCTTGTAACGGTTCGGGCTGGTGGATGGGTAGATCTCGGTCAGCAGTTTTCCGTTGCCGGATTTGGGGACATCGGAATATTTGTAGGCATAGCCCAGCAGGCCATCATACCTATCTGTACCATAGGAGGCGGTGGCTGAAGCGTTAGTGCCGTGCCAGTCTCCATAGCCCAGGCTGAGTTCTCCGCCAAACCCCTTGCCCGGCCTTTTTGTCTGGGCATCGATCAGGCCACCCAGGCTGCCGGGATTGGTTAGATCGTAGGGGCCTTTAATAATTTTGACCTGCTCAATCTCGGCAAAATCATAGTGAAACGCCGGCGGGTCCATCCTGGAAGGGCAGGCGCCATGCAGGCGAACACCATCCACCAGGACGTTGATATTGTCCTTCTGAAAACCACGCAGTACCACGTCATTGGCAATCGCCCCTTTGTGTACCGTACTGATCCCTTCCACCTGTTTCAATGCCTCTCCCATATCACGGGCCGGACTTTCGCGGACCTCCCGGACTGAAAGGCTCTCTTCCTTTGGTGATTCTCTGTCCGCACGGACAATAATTTCATCAAGCAGCAGATGTTCTTCTGCACGGGCTGTCTGGGCTGTCAGTGTCAGCAGCAGCGCCAGCAGCGAAAGCTGGTGTACCGTCATGGTGATACGCCTCCCTGGCTCTCTGTTCGTAAGCAGCAGTAATGATGACGACGCTGATTGTCGAATCAGACAGGCTTTGG
>NZ_JAOTRZ010000303.1 GCF_030247655.1 Trichlorobacter sp.
GCCAAAGACTTCGCCAATGTTGGTGATTCCATTGAGGCAGTTGTGCTGAACGCTGATTCACGCGAGCGTCGGATCTCCCTGTCAGTGAAATCTCTGGCAGCTGCTGCTGAGAAGGCTGAGTTCGAGTCCTATCTTGGTGGTGGTCAGGGCGAAGCAACTTCAAATCTGGGTGACCTGCTGAAGAGTCAGATGGATAAAGCACGCTAGTTTAGCCGTTCTTTAGTCACATTTGTAGAAGGGGCATGGTACCGGTTGGTACGATGCCCCTTTGTTATGTAATTGATGCGGAGGTGCATGTGCCGAGCGGTCTGAAATCGACTAAAACATGCCACGATAGCCCGTCAGGCCAGTTACTGCTGGGCATTCGTCAGTTTAATGCTGCCCAGTGGTATCAGTGTCATGAAACCCTGGAGCTACTCTGGATGGTTGCATCAGGTGATCTGCGTCATCTGTATCAGGGGATTATCCAGCTTGCCATAGCCATGCACCACTGGCGTAATGGCAATTTTAACGGTGCGATTAGTTTGCTTGATGGTGGTGTGGATTATTTGAGTAAGCTGCCGCAGATATGTCTCTGGATTGATGTTGCAGAGCTGATTACGCAGGCTGAGTCTGTGAAAAAACAGCTTGAAGAACTGGGAGTAGCAAGGATGGCTGAACTGGAGCCAAATGCTATCCCCAAGATTATGACCGTGTCTGTCTGATCTGTGTATAAAAAAGGACAGGCAGAATGCCTGTCCTTTTGTGTGCGGATAGTGTCACGGAGAGCTATTGGGCTGCCTTCACCATCAGTTCACTAACCAGCTTGGTGAACTTGAGTGGGTCTTTAATCGGTGTGCCTTCGGTCAGCAGCGCCTGATCATAGAGCAGGTCAGCATAGTCCAACAGGCGGGTGTTATCGGCGTTCTGCTTGTACATGTCGCCCATCACCTTCACAATCGGGTGGTCAGGGTTCAGTTCCAATACCCGCTTTGACTCAGGTACGGCCTGGTTCATGGCCTTCATGATCCGCTCCATGTTAGCGTTCATGCCAAAGTCGTCAGCCACCAGGCAGCAGGCGCTGTCAGTAAGTCGGTTACTGAAACGAACCTCCTTGATCTTACTTTCCAGGCGGCCCTTGATCAGCTCCAGCAGGGTGCCGAACTCCTTCTTGGCCTCTTCCTGCTTCTTCTCTTTTTCCTTCTTCTCGTCTTCAGTGTCCAGGTCAACGTCGCCCCGGTCAACAGCCTTGAGGCTCTTATCCTGATACTCGTGCAGTGACTGCACAACCCACTCATCAACCGGATCGGTCAGGAACAGCACTTCAAACCCTTTGGCGTTAAACGCTTCCAGCAGTGGTGACTGCTCCAGGGATGCCTTGTCTTCGCCAGTAATGTAGTAGATCTCCTTCTGGGCTTCAGGCATCCGCTCTACATACTCCTTGAGGGATACAAACTCACCTTCAGCGGTGCGGGTGCTTTGGAACAGCATCAGCTCCTGCAGTTTTTCCTTGTTTGCATAATCAGAATGCAACCCTTCCTTCAGAACCGGTCCGAACTCTTTCCAGAAGGTCAGGTACTGGTCATACTCCTTCTCCTTCAGCTCTGCCAGGGTGGAGAGAGTCTTGTTCACCAGACTTTTTTGAATCCGCTTGATCTGGACATCTTCCTGCAGGATCTCACGGGAGACGTTCAGCGGCAGATCGGATGAATCAACCACGCCCCGTACAAAACGGAGATAGTCGGGCAGCAGGGCATCGCACTTCTCGGTGATGAAAACCCGCTTCACATACAGCTGGATACCGCGCTTGCGCTCAGCCATGAACAGGTCAAACGGCTTCTTGGCTGGCAGATAGAGCAACGCCTTGAATTCGCTGGTGCCTTCTGCAGCAAAGTGGATGGTCCTGAAAGGGTCTTCAAAGTCATGGGACACATGCTTGTAGAACTCCTTGTATTCTTCTTCGCTCACTTCGCTTTTGGGTCTGGCCCAGATCGCCTTCATGGAGTTAAGGGTCTGCTCCTCGATCTTCTCGATGGTGCCAGCCCCTTCAATCTCCTCGCCATCAACCCCTTTGGGGGTCTCGGTACGGGTGATATCCATGCAGACCGGATATTGGATGAAGTCAGAGTACTTCTTGACAATAGAGCGGATCTTCCATTCATCAAGATACTCTTTAAACTCTTCCTTCAGATGCAGCACTATCTCGGTACCGCGCTCTGCCTTGGTGCAGTCCTCAATGGTGTAGGAACCATCGCCGGCTGATTCCCATAACGTACCGTGGCTAGCATCACCTGCCCGACGGGTGGTCAGTACAACCTTGTCTGCCACCATGAACGAGGCGTAGAAGCCGACCCCGAACTGGCCGATCAGTTCCGGCTGTTCAGCACTGGCAGCATCTTTCATGGCCTGTACAAACGATTTGGTGCCGGACTTGGCAATGGTGCCGATGTTCTCTTCCACCTCAACCATGGACATACCGATGCCGTTATCACGGATGGTCAGGGTGCCAGCGTCCTTGTTGGGGATCATCTTGATCTTCCAGTCGCTGTTGCCTTCCAGCAGACTCTCGTTTGACTGGGCCTCAAAGCGGGCCTTGTCAATGGCATCGGATGCATTGGAGACCAACTCCCGCAGGAAGATCTCGCGGTTGGAGTAGAGTGAGTGGATAACCAGGTCAAGCAGCTGCTTTACTTCGGTCTGAAACTGTTTTGTTGCCTTGGACATACGGATAAATCTCCTTGAGCAGGGTAAATAGTCTGGACAGCAGACAAGATAAGCATCAATCGTCAGAAATCAAGGGGGGAGCTGGTAAAAGTCATCATTATTGCCTCATGT
>NZ_JAOTRZ010000013.1 GCF_030247655.1 Trichlorobacter sp.
GGCCAAGGCACTGACCGAGGCCGGGCTGACCAAGTCCAATGGTGAGGCCCGACGCTCCATTGATCAGGGCGGGGTCAAACTGAACGGTGAGAAGGTCAGCAACACCAATCTGGAACTTACCACAGTCGGCGAGTACATCGTCCAGATCGGAAAACGTCGCTTTGTGCGAATAGTGATTTATTAACCAGTAAAACATCTGAGACAAAAGACCCGTGCAACGTTACGATGTACGGGTCTTTCTATTTGCGAAAGGAAAACAAAGTATCTTGACAAATAGTTTTTAACTAACCAGATGAATGCTAATCAGATTACTTAATGATCCCTGTTTGTCACCTCGCTATAGCTGTAGTACAGTTCAGGTTGTTATCAACCTGCATGGGAGGCACCAAAATGAAAAAACTTGGCGATATCATGTTTAAAGGGCTGGTGACGATGCTTCCGGCTCTGTTGACTTTTTATATTCTCTTTTGGCTTGTGAGCTCAGCTGAAACCGTACTCGGTGGCATGCTCAAGGTACTTCTTCCGGTCGGCTGGTATATTCCCGGTATGGGTCTTTTAGCCGGACTCGGAGCAACCTTTCTTTTTGGCCTGCCACTTAACGCCTTTCTGGTGCGGCGGTTGTTTGACCTGGGAGAAAAGTTTGCTGACAACATACCACTTATAAAAACCCTCTACGGTTCTCTCAAGGATTTCATCGGATTTTTTGCTAACAAGAGAGATTCACAGTTTAATCAGGTGGTCACAATAGAACTGGAATTCGGCAATAAGCCGATGCGAATGATCGGTTTCGTTACCTGTAGCGATTTCAGTAACCTGCCAACAGGAATCGGAGAGGAGGGCGAAATCGCGGTTTACCTCCCCCTGAGCTACCAGATTGGCGGGTATACCGTTATCGTACCGCGATCATCTGTAAAGCCGGTGGATATCTCCGTCCACCGTGCCATGGGCTTTGTGGTCACCGGAGGGATGGCCACTAACAAGGGGCACAACACAAACACGGCGCAGTAGCAGTGTTTTGAAAAACATCGCGAGGAATGCTGGATACAAGGCGCACGGTGCCGACCAAGACATAACGAATAGTTAGGCGAGAAAGCGAGCACCGCGCAACGCCGTAGACAGCCTCCGTAGTAGTTTTTAAAAGACCTGATAAGGAAACACGTCGCTAACAATGCCCACATGTAAGACCACAAATTCCAGAACAGGTGTCTTGGAGCAGCAGATGGAACAACGGATAGTAGGACAAGATACGGTCAGAATGCTTGAGCTGGGGCACCCCTGGATCATTGCAGACAATGTTACCAAGCGCTGGCCAAAGGCAAAGGCAGGTGATCTGGTGCAGTTGACTGATGAACGGGGCAAGCTGTTGGCAATAGCGCTGCTGGACCCGGCTGACCGGATTGTGGCACGGGTACTTTCCCGCAAGCCGATGCAGCTTGACCGTACCTGGCTAAAAAAATATCTGCAGGCAGCAATTGCTCTGAGGGAACGGTATGCCGATCTGGATGGTACCACTGCCTACCGGCTGGTGAATGCCGAAGGTGACGGTCTGCCTGGTCTGACCGTGGACCGATATGCTGACTATCTGATGATTCAGCTTTACTGCGAAGGCTGGCGCCCCCATCTGAAACTGGTTACCAGCACCCTGCAAGAGCTGCTGCAACCGATCGGAATCTATGAGAAAGCCCGTCCCCAAAACACCCGTGAGCTGGAGGCGGTCAGTGACAGCAAGAAGTACGGCAGGTTACTGACAGGTACAGCCGCACCGCAGCGGCTGGAGGTGCAGGAAAACGGGCTGACCTTTCTGGTTTCTTTGGAAGAAGGACTTAACACTGGTCTGTTTCTGGACCAGCGGGAGAATCGCCGTGCCCTGATGCCACGCATGACTGGCAAGCGTTTCCTGAACCTGTTCGCCTACACCGGCGCCTTTTCCGTGGCAGCCGCCGCAAGCGGCTCAACCCAGGTCACCTCGGTGGATGTCTCACCTGGCTACACCGACTGGAACCAGAGCAACTTCAGCGCTAACCGGTTGAATCCTAAAAAGCACCGCTTTCTGGTGGGGGACTGCATGGCCAAACTGGCTGAAATGGCTGGCAATAATGAGCAATTTGAAATCATTCTGATGGATCCGCCCTCTTTTTCAACCACGGCCAAAGGACGCTTCACCACCCGTGGCGGCACCAGTGACCTGGTGGCAGCCTGCCTGCCGCTGCTGGTTGATGGCGGTCTGTTGATCTGTTCATCCAATCATCAGAAGACCGATCTGGCGGATTATCTGAAGGAACTGCGCCGTGGCGCCCTGCAGGCCAAGGCTGAACTGCGGGTGATTGAGCAAAAAGGGCAGCCGGTTGACTTCCCCTATCCGGTCACCCTGCCTGAAGGACGCTACCTCAAGTATCTGGTTTGTGTGAAGGGCTAAGCATTGTCACCTACCGATGACAGCATAGCAGAACCATCCCCTGAAACCTGGCTGCGGCAGCAGGCCCGCAGTGTCAAGGGCAGCATGCTGACCGCGATCCTGGCCGCCTTTGTCGGTGGTCTGCTGATCATCCTGCAGGCCCGCTTGCTGGCCACCGTCTGCCAGCGAGCCGTGATTGAAGGGATCGGGCTGGCTCCGCTGCTACCGCTGCTGGCATGGGTGGGGTTGATTGCCCTGCTGCGGGGGCTGGCCGCCTATCTTAGTGAACATGCTGCCGTGAAGGCGGCAGCGCAGGTCAGACAGCGGGTGCGTACGGTCCTGTATCAGCGTCTGCTTCTGCTGCGCCCAACCGGCATGGCCGGTGAGGTTGGCCCACTGACCGAGGCTGTCACTGCCGGGGTGGAAGGTCTTGAGGCCTACATTGCCCGCTTTCTGCCCCAGATGGTGCTGGCCGGTCTGTTTCCGCTGGCAGTGCTGCTGGTGGTGCTGCCGTCGGAATGGCGCTCCTCGCTGGTGCTGATCTTCTCGGCACCGTTTATCCCGCTCTTGATGGTCCTGATCGGCAAGGGGACGGAGACCCTGAATCGCCGTCAGTTCAGCCGATTGTCCCGCATGGCCGGCCATCTGCTGGATCTGGTCCAGGGGCTGCCGGATCTGAAGATCTTTGGCGCTGCCAAGCGGGAGGCAGAGCTGGTGGCACAGGTCTCTGACCAGTACCGCACCGGCACCATGGCGGTCTTGCGGATGGCGTTTCTGTCCGCCTTTACCCTGGAGTTTTTCTCAACCGTGGGCACCGCAGTGGTGGCGGTGATCATCGGTTTCCGTCTGCTGGCAGGGGACCTGTCGCTATTGGATGGCTTGTTTGTGTTGCTGCTGGCACCGGAATATTACCTGCCGCTGCGCAACCTGGGGCTGGCCTATCACAGCCGGATGAACGGCATGGCGGCTGCCGAGCGGATCATACCGTTGTTGGAACAACCGCTACCAACAAAAGAATTTTCACCACTGAGGGCACAGAGGAACACAGAGACATCAACTGCCGTTACAAACATGCCTACAGAGTCTTCCTCTACGGACCTCCGCGCCCTCTGCGGTGAGTCCATTGAGATTGTTTGCGAATCCGTAAGTTTCCGCTACGGCGGCCAGCGTGGCGGCGTGCAGGATATCAGCCTGGCAATCCCCGCCAACAGCATGGTTGCCCTGGTTGGAGCCAGCGGCAGTGGCAAATCAACACTGGCCCGTCTGTTGCTGGGGTTGGCCCAGCCGGAATCAGGACGGATTGCCGTAGATGGCACAGACCTGATGCAACTGGATCAGGCTGCCTGGCGCAGGCAACTGGCCTGGGTACCGCAGCAGCCGTTCTTTTTCAGTGCCACGATCAGGGCAAATCTGCTGCTGGGCAGACCTGAAGCCGATGATAATGCGATCCAGCAGGCAGTTGCTGCTGCTGCGCTTACCGCCGTGATTAACGGGTTACCAGAAGGACTGGCAACCCCCTTGGGTGATCGCGGTGCCGGACTGTCCGGCGGAGAACTGCGACGGCTGGCCCTTGCGCGGGTCTTTTTGCGGGATGCCTCGCTGGTGGTGCTGGATGAGCCGACAGCCGGGCTGGATGCGGATAACGAACAACTGGTGCTGGATGCCGTGGAACGTCTGGCTGTTGGGCGGACGGTACTGATCATCAGCCACCGCGAGGCCACCATCAGCCGTTGCCAGCAGGTTGTGGTACTGGCAGCAGGCAGGCTGGAGCAGGTAACCACCTCCCGGAAGTATCTGGAGGTGACCCAATGAGAGAACTGCTACGGATGCTGAAACCTGCCAGGCACCATTGGCGCTGGATGGCTGGAGGTATCGGGCTGGGAGTTGCCGTAATTGCAGCCAATGCCGCACTAATGGCGATCTCAGGCTGGTTCATCGCCTCCATGGCAGTTGCCGGGGTCACCCAGGCTTCCTTCAACTACTTCTTTGCCTCGGCCTCCATCCGGGCCCTGGCCATTTTGCGCGCCTTGGGTCGCTATGCTGAACGGCTGGTAACCCATGAGGCAGCCTTCCATATCCTGGCCTCCTTAAGGGTCTGGCTGTTTAAGCGGCTGATTCCACTGGCACCGGCCGGGCTTGAAAACTATGCGGGCGGTGATCTGGCCGGTCGGTTGCGGGCCGATGTGGATAGTCTGGAAAACCTCTACCTGCGGATCATTGCACCGCTTGTTACCGGAGGTTTTACCATCCTGCTGGCCGGGCTGTTTGTGCTGGTCTGGAGCAGATCAGCCGCGCTGGTGCTGGTTGCCTTGTTACTGCTGGCTGGCCTGCTGCTGCCGCTGCTGGCACGTCGCCTGGCTGAACAACCGGGCAGGCGTTCAGCAGAGCTGGCCGGTGCGCTGCGCACCAGTGTCACGGAAGGGTTGCAGGGGGCAGAAGAACTGCTACTGCTGGGTGCAAGCACTACACAGGCCCAGGCAGTGGAGAAGTTGTCTGGCGGTTTAGTACAGCAGCAACTGCGGCTGGGACAGATTGGCGGACTGACCCTGGCAGGGGTAACCGCTTGTGGTGGCCTGGCCATGGCGGGGCTGGCACTGGTCAGTATTCCCCTGGTACAGACAGGACAGTTAACAGGCCCGAATCTGGTGATGCTGCTACTTTTCAGCGCCGCCTCCTTTGAGGCAATTGGTCCGCTGGCCCATTCACTACAACTGATCCCGGCCACCAGTGAAGCGATCCGCAGGATTCGGGAGCTGGCTGATGCAGCAATACCACTGCCGGAACCGCTACAGCCGCAATCACCAGGCTCCAGCAGTATTATGCTGGATCAGATCAACTGCAGCTATGGCGATGGCCAGGCAGTGCTGGAGCAGTTCTCGCTGGCCATCAACCCCGGCGAGCGGGTGGCAGTTGTCGGGCCCAGTGGCAGCGGTAAATCCACACTAATCGAACTGTTGCTCCGTTTTCGACCCTATCAAGGCAGCATCTCCATTGGTGGTGCTGAACTACGGGATATTGCACCGGATGAACTGGCCAAACTGATTGCGGCAGTGCCGCAGCAACCGCACCTGTTCAACAGCTCCATTCGTGAAAACATCCTGCTGGGACGAGAGATTACCGATGAACAGCTAAGCGCAGCTCTGTCTGACAGTGGTCTTGAACAGTGGATCGCGGCCCTGCCGCAGGGGGTGGATACCCCGGTGGGAGAAATCGGCAGTGCTGTCTCCGGTGGTGAGGCACGGCGGATAGCACTGGCCCGGGCCTTGGTGGCGAATGCACCGATCCTGCTGCTGGATGAACCGACTGAAGGGCTGGATGGCGCTACCGAGCAGAATGTGGTAGAACGATTGAAACTACGATTGCAGGGCACAACCCTGCTGGTGGTGACCCATCGACCGGCCTGTCTGCAGTTGGCTGAACGTATCGTCAGGATTGGAGCAACAAAAGGAGCTACCGCATGAGTATTATTATTAACTGGCTGATTTCCGGCCTGGCTATTGTCATCACCGCCTACCTGCTGCCGGGAATTCACCTGTCCGGCTTCAAGGCGGCCCTGCTGACTGCGGTAGTTCTGGGGCTTATCAATGCGGTTATTAAGCCGGTCTTGAAACTGCTGGCCCTGCCATTGACGATCATGACCCTGGGGCTGTTCAGTCTGGTAATCAATGCCCTGCTGATCATGCTGACAGCCAAGCTGGTACCCGGTTTTCAGGTACAGGGGTTCCTCTGGGCATTGGCCTTCAGTCTAGTGTTGGCACTGGTCAACTGGCTCTTAAGTATTTTCAAGCAAAATGATTGAGATTAATGAAGCAGATATCCGGGTGGAGTTCTACCGCGCCTCCGGTCCTGGCGGGCAGCACCGTAACACCACTGATTCAGCGGTACGGATCAGGCACCTGCCCACCGGCATTGTGGTACATGCGGCGGAGAACCGTTCCCAACTGCGCAATCGTGAAGTGGCCATGGAGCGACTACGGCTGGCGCTGGAAAAACGCAACCGGGTGGAAAAGAAACGCTTGGCAACCAAGGTACCCAAGGGGCAGAAACTGCAACGGGTGGCAGAGAAGCGAATGGCGGCACTGCGCAGGAAGATGAGAAAACCGGAAGATTAACGAGCAAAACAAGATTTACCGCAGAGGGCACAGAGGTACACAGAGAAAAACAAGAAGCGCATATTGCAAATTAATAAACTGGTTTTTGTTTATTTCGTTTTATACCTCTGCGGTCCTCCGCGTGCTCTGCGGTGAACGGTTTTACATCAGAAATGAAGCGGCCACCGCCTGATCAGTCCCTTTCAGACGTGTCACCATCTTGTGTCGCTCGTCAGCCGGGATCAGGGCTGCCAGATGATCACGGGCACTGTCCGGGCTACCGGCAATGGCGGATGCCATCTGAAACATGATCTCAAGAGAAAGCCCGGCACGATGACCCTCCACCAGCTTGCCTATCTCAACGCGACGTTGATCATCACTCCAGGTTTTATAGATATCTTCACCGATATTTGCGAGCATGGGATGATCCCTTCAGGTTTAGTTTGAAGTTGCGTTGGTAGCACGGGTCGCAATGGATGGCAACCGCAAAACTAACGTATCAGGCGATCCAGCAGCCGGTCGATCTCCTCAACCACTATGCTGGGTAACTGATCCGTCTGCACGATCCGGTTCACTAAATCAGCCTGGATAAAGCCGGGCAGCAGCTTCAGGATCTCACCGGCATGTTCAGCGGGCAGGCGGGACAAGGCCACCGCAATGGTCTGGGGATGCTCATTCAGTAACTCTTTGGCGATGCGACGGTAGTCCATGGCGACTCCCTTGACGGTTTTTCAGATAGTACGATACTACAGATAAATTGCAACAACAGGATTGGAACAGCATGGCCCTGATTACCCTGCGCGACATATCCCTGGCCTTTGGCGGCCCTCCACTTTTTGACGGCATCAACCTGCAGATCGAGCCGGGGGACCGGCTCTGCCTGATGGGCAGAAACGGTAGCGGTAAATCCACCTTGATGAAGTTGATGGGTGGAGAGATCCCGCCTGAAGGGGGCGAGTTGATCCGCAGCCAGGGCTTACGGGTGGCGCTGGTCTCCCAGGAGATTCCGCAGGATGTTTCCGGCACGGTCTTTGAGGTGGTGGCACAGCATCCCCATGCTGCTATCGGCGCTGAGCAGTGGGAGCATGAGCAGCAGGTTGAACGGGTGCTGAACCGGCTGCATCTGGAGCCGGAAGCGCAGTTTGCCACCCTTTCCGGCGGTACCAAACGGCGGGTGCTGCTGGCCCGCGCACTGGTGGCTGCGCCGGATATCCTGCTGCTGGACGAGCCGACCAACCACCTGGATATTGAGACTATCCTCTGGCTGGAGGAGTTTCTGGTCCGCAACATCACCACCTGCATCTTTATTACCCATGACCGGGCCTTTGCCCGGCGGCTGGCGAACCGGATCGCTGAGCTTGACCGGGGACGGATCTACGCCTTTTCCTGCGGTTACGACCAGTTTGTGGAGCGGCGTGAGGCGCTGCTTGAGGCGGAAATCACCCGGATGGCCCTGTTTGACAAGAAGCTGGCACAGGAAGAGGCCTGGGTCAGACAAGGGATCAAGGCCCGTCGTACCCGCAACGAAGGCCGGGTCCGGGCACTGAAGACACTGCGGGAGGAGTACCGCCAGCGTCGCACCCGCCAGGGTACCGCCACCATCCGGTTGCAGGAGGCAGAACGCTCCGGCCGGCTGGTGATTGAGGCAGAACAGGTCGGTTTCAGCTATGGTGACCGCACCGTGATTCGCGACCTTTCCACGGCCATCATGCGGGGTGACAAGCTGGGGATCATCGGCCCCAACGGCTCCGGCAAGACCACCCTGCTGCGACTGCTACTGGGGGAGCTGGAGCCTCAGTCCGGCAGTATCAAACAGGGGACCAGGCTGGAAATCCTCTACATGGATCAGATGCGGGACCAGCTTGATCCTCAAAAGAGCGTGGCTGAGAACGTGGGGGAAGGGAACGACACCCTGATCATCGGCGGCAAATCACGCCATATTATCGGCTATCTGCAGGATTTCCTGTTCTCACCGGAACGGGCCCGCTCACCGGTCAGCATTCTCTCCGGTGGCGAACGTAACCGGCTGCTGCTGGCCAAGCTGTTCACCAAGCCGGGCAATGTACTGGTGCTGGATGAACCGACCAACGACCTGGATGCCGAGACCCTGGAACTGCTGGAAGATCTGCTGATGGAGTACAGCGGGACCCTGCTGTTGGTCAGCCACGACCGGGAGTTCCTGAATAACGTGGTCAGCTCCACCCTGGCGATCAATAGTGACGGCACGGTCAAGGAGACCGTGGGCGGCTATGATGACTGGCTACGGGAACAGCAGCTTGAGACTGCCCCCACAATTGCTGTAAAACCTGCCCAGGAAAAGGGTAAACCGCAGAAAGAGCGGCCCCGCAAGCTTTCCTTCAAGGAAGAACGTGAGCTGGAGGCGTTGCCGGAGCGGATTACGGTTCTGGAAGCGGAACAGGAGCAGATCCACGGCACCCTGGCTGATCCTGAGTTCTACAAAAATGCCGGGCCAGAGGTGGCACGCCTCAACAACCGCCTGGAAGAGCTGGATGCGGAACTGATAACCGCCTATGCCCGCTGGGAAGAGCTGGAGGCGTTGCGATGACCACAGGCCATACCAAGCAAGAACAACCGGCTGATCCTTTGCACGGTGTCACCCTTGAAACAATTTTGAAGGAGCTGGTCAGCCAGATTGGCTGGCAGGAAATGGGCAAAGCTGTTGATATCCGCTGCTTTACCCATGACCCGAACATCAAATCCAGCCTTACTTTTCTGCGCCGGACCCCATGGGCCAGAACCAAGGTCGAAGAGCTCTATCTTCGACAGAAAGCGGTATCCTGTGAAAAACACTGACATCACCTTTGATTCCCTTGGCCTGCGCCCTGAACTGCTGGGTGCGGTTGCCAGCCTGGGGTACACCAGCCCCACCCCGATTCAGGCCGAGGCGATCCCGGTAATCTTTGAAGGAGGCGACCTGCTTGCCGGAGCCCAGACCGGTACCGGCAAGACTGCGGCCTTTGCCCTGCCGATAGTGCAGATGCTGGGTGAGAATATTCCACCGGAAAAGCGGAGAAAACCCCGTGCCCTGGTACTGGTGCCGACCCGGGAACTGGCAGCCCAGGTCAGCGACGAGATGAACCGCTTTGCCCGCCGTCTCTCACTGCGCTCCACCATGATCTATGGCGGCGTAACCATCCAGGCCCAGATTGAGCGGCTGCACCGCGGTGTGGATATTGTGGTAGCAACGCCGGGACGGCTGCTGGATCATGCAGAACGAGGTACGATTGACCTTTCGCGAATCAAGTTTCTGGTGCTGGATGAGGCAGACCGGATGCTGGATCTGGGGTTTATTGACGACATCAAAAAGGTGGCAGAATACCTGCCTGCCAAGCACCAGGCCCTGTTATTTTCGGCAACGTACTCCCAAAACATCAAACAGCTGGCTGATGAACTGCTGGATCATCCCAAACGGGTTGAAGTGGCTCGCCGTACCCTGACCGCCGATGCGGTGACCCAGGCGGTTTATCAGGTGGAGCGCAGCCGTAAACGGGAGATGCTGTCGTTTTTGATCCGTAAAAACGGCTGGAATCAGGTGCTGGTCTTTACCCGTACCCGCTACGGCGCGGATAAACTGACCGAGGAGCTGTTGTTTGACGGGATCAAGGCGGCTGCCATCCACAGCAACAAGAGCCAGTCGATCCGCACCCGAACCCTGGCGGAATTCAAACAGGGCCTGTTCCGGGTACTGGTGGCAACCGACGTGGCAGCCCGCGGACTGGATATTGAACGGCTGCCCCATGTGATCAACTATGACCTGCCCCAGGTGCCTGAAGATTATGTACACCGGATCGGTCGCACCGGGCGTGCCGGAGAAGAGGGGATCGCTATTTCGCTGGTGAGCCAGGAAGAACAGATTCTGTTGGCTGCCATTGAAAAGCTGGTTAAGCAGAGTATTCCGCGCCAAAGCCTGGCAGAGTTTCCTCAGTATGCGGTCAGACGGACGGTAAAGGCAAAGGAAGGCAAGCTGGCCAAAGAGCAGGCCAGGCCAAAGAAGACAGAAGTTAAAGCTGCAACCCCCAAGCGGAAAAAAGTGGTGCCGGAGCGTCCTGCCCCCAAGACCGGTCGCCGTGGACAGAGATCAGGCAAGTAGGATCTGCTATTCCGATTCCAAATTAAGAGTGATATCAAGGCGGCGAGGATTGAGGCGACGAAGGCGTACAGATAGTACGTTGAGGAGCCGAAGACGAGCCAACGAAGGTAGCGCCTTAAGTTGGAATCGGAATTATACCGCTATAATCGTGTCACTGTAGCGCGCCACTTGCGCATCATGGGTCACAAGCCTGAGTGGTTCATGCAGTGCCTGTGCAACCAGCATCCGGTCAAACGGATCTGCATGCAGGGGAGCCAAAGCCTCTACAGCAACAGCATGTTCCGGGCTAACGGCCAACAGGCGATAACCTGATTCACGAAACCAGCCAAGTGCTTCAGCACCGGAAACCGGCATGTTGGTACGACCAAGACTGTACTTGATCGATATTTCCCAGATGGAGGCAGCACTGACAAAGATCTCATTCTCAGGTGCAGTGATCAATGCCCTGGCTGCACCGGATAGCCGTGGGTCATCACTAATGGCCCAGAGTGCAATATGGGTATCCAGCAATAATCTCATACTGCCTGCCCCGCGAACAGCCTGGCAACAGCCTCATTATCAGCGTCAAAGGTGTCAGGCAGTGTAAATTTCCCCTTGGCAACCCCCAGCCGTTGCCCCACCGGTTTTTCTGCAAGAGGAGCCAAACGGGCAACCGGCCTGCCATTACGGGCAATCACCACCTCTTGTTCACGACCGCTTTCAATCGCTTCAACCAATCGTGAAAGATTTGTCTTCGCTTCAAACATGTTTACGTTTTGCATAGGTTTACCTCCCTGCTAAACCAAGTCTAGCAGACATGGGTTTTGTTGGCAAGCAGGCTCATACATCCACCAACCAACCTGCCATCGGGTTGTATTTTTTCAGCTATCAGCTACACTTGGTGCCATGCAACGATTACGCATACCAATCATATTCCTGTTGCTGAGCCTCTGTTTTCAGGTCAGCGCCATTGCCAAGACCATCATCGTCGGTGGTGATCGGGATTATCCCCCCTATGAGTTCCTTGATTCCAACGGAAAGCCGGCCGGTTACAATGTCGAGTTAACCAAGGCCATTGCCGAGGTGATGGGGCTGCAGGTGGAATTTCGCCTGGGGGGCTGGTCGGAACAGCTGCGAGACCTGAAGGAAGGCAAGATCGATCTGCTGCAGGGGATCTCCTGGTCGGAACAGCGGGCCACCCAGATTGATTTCACCCCGCCTCACACCATCGTCAACCACGCCATCTTTGCCCGCAAGGAATCGCCCGTTGTCAGTTCACTGGCAGAGCTGAAGGGTAAAAAAGTCACCCTGCACCGCGATGGGATCATGCATGAGCAGTTGCTCCGCCAGGGCTACGGTCCAGATCTGCTACCCACCCCCACCCCGGCCGATGCCCTGCGACTTTTGGCATCAGGACAGTGCGACTACGCCGTGGTGGCCATGGTGCCGGGCATGTATATCATCCGTGAAAACAGGTTGACTAACCTGGTGCCGGTTGCCCGCAGCATCGCCTCGCAAAAATACGGCCACGCCGTACGTCAGGGCAATGGTGAACTATTGGCAAAGATGACCGAGGGATTGGCGATTCTGAAAAAAACCGGTCAGTACGATGAGATACACGCTAAATGGCTGGGGGTGCTGGAGCCGGAAGGGCTGGCCATCGGCAAGGCGATCAAGCTGGCAATTCTGGTGCTGGCGCCACTACTGCTGGTGCTGGGGGGGATGGCATTCTGGTCCCGTTCCTTACACAAACAGGTGGCCCTGCGCACCGCTGACCTGACCCGTGAGGTTGCCGAGCGGACCGCTGCCGAGCAGGAACTGCGCCGCAATCAGCAGCAATTGGTACAGGCCGATAAAATGGCGGCCCTGGGGGTATTGGTATCCGGAGTTGCCCACGAGATAAATAATCCCAACGGCTTGATCCTACTCAACATGCCGATTTTAAAGGATGTCTGCAGTGATGCCCTGGCAGCCCTGGAGCAGCAGAATCAGGTCGAACTGGGCGGGCTGGCATTTAAGCGGATCAAGGACGAGCTGCCGCTGATGCTGGATGAAATGCAGGACGGTGCGCGGCGGATCAAGCGGATTGTGGAGGATCTGAAGGATTTTGCACGCCAGGATGATGCTGCCCTGATGGAGCCGCTGGATCTGAATCAAGTGAGTCAGGCTGCAGTACGGCTGGTGGATCGGTCATTACGTACGGCAACCAACCGCTTTGAGGCTGAGTATACCGAACTGCTGTCGCCGGTATTGGGCAACAGCCAACGGATTGAACAGGTGCTGGTCAACCTGTTGTTGAACGCCTGTCAGGCACTAACTGATACGAACCGCGGAATCTTCCTGCATACTTTTATTGATGAAACCAACACTATGGCTGGGGTTTCCGTGCGAGACGAAGGTTGCGGCATTGCGCCGGAACATCTGGATCGCCTGACTGATCCGTTCTTTACCACCAAACGGGAAAGCGGCGGCACCGGGCTGGGGCTGTCGGTCTCGACCGGGATCGTCAAGGAGCATGGCGGGCAACTGCTGTTTTCCTCACCGCCCGGCCAGGGGACCACGGTCACGCTATTATTGCCGATCAACACGGAGGCAGTTCATCATGTCTGAAACCCTCTTCCCCTCCTTTGGCATCCTGCTGGTGGATGACGAACCAGCTTGGCTGCGCTCGGTGTCCCTGACACTGGAACGTTCCGCAGGTATCACCAACATCCGCACCTGCTCTGACAGCCGCCAGGTATTGAACCTGCTGGCAGGGGGAGAGATCAGGCTGGTTTTGCTGGACCTGACCATGCCCCACCTTTCCGGCGAAGAGCTGTTGACCTTGATTGCCGAACAGCACCCAGAAATCACCTGCATCGTCATCAGCGGCCTCAATCAGGTGGAAACAGCGGTTAATTGCATCAAAAAGGGGGCTTTTGACTACTTTGTCAAGACCGTGGAAGAGGATCGCCTGGTGGGCGGGGTACTGCGGGCCATCAGGCTGCTGGAACTGGAGCGTGAAAACCGTGAGATGAGCAGCCGTCTAGCAAGCGGGGGGCTGCGTCGACCGGAACTGTTCAGCCCGTTTGTAACAGCCGACCCGGCCATGCTGACCCAGTTTGCCTACATTGAAGCGGTGGCTAAAAGTCCCCAACCGTTATTGATCAGTGGAGAGAGCGGCACCGGCAAAGAGCTGCTGGCACGGGCCGCCCACGCGGCCTCCGGCTGTAAAGGTCCGCTGGTGGCGGTTAACGTGGCCGGATTGGATGATACGGTCTTCAGCGATACCCTTTTTGGGCACCAGCGTGGCGCCTACACCGGCGCTGACCAACCCCGCAAAGGGATGATCGAAGAGGCCAGCGACGGCACCCTGTTTCTGGACGAGATCGGCGACCTGAGCATCGCATCACAAGTCAAGCTGCTTCGGCTGCTACAGGAAGGGGAATACTACCCGCTGGGCAGCGACCGTCCCAAACGGCTGCGGGCCAGGGTAATTGTGGCCACCCATGCCGACCTGACCGTCAAAGAGGCATCAGGCCAGTTCCGGCGTGACCTCTACTATCGTCTCAAAACCCATCAGGTACGGATTCCGCCCCTGCGAGACCGGCGCTGCGATATCCCGCTACTGCTGGAGCATTTTCTGGCTGAGGCGGCCCAGGCCCTGGGCAAGAAAAAGCCCACCGCCCCACGGGAGCTGGTACAACTGCTGGCCACCTACTCTTTTCCCGGCAATGTGCGGGAACTAAAGGCCCTGGTCTATGATGCGGTCAGCCTGCACACTGGCGGCGTGCTCTCCATGGAACGCTTCATCAGTGCTATTGGCAGCCAGGCAACCACTCCGACAGCAGCCTCCCCGGAACGACGCAACCCGTTTCTCTGCTGTGAACGGCTACCGACCTTCAGTGAGGCTGCCGAGCTGTTGATCAATGAGGCGATGCAGCGCAGCAACGGCAACCAGACCATTGCCGCCCGCCTGCTTGGCATCTCGCAACCGGCGCTGTCAAAACGGTTAAAACTACGGGACTTATAGCGGGGAGACAGAGAATCATGAGTCGTAGCAAGGCAGAACAACTGGCGCTGGCCCATTCAGAATCAGGCCTGCATTGCGCCGAATCTGTGGCTTCAGCCATCACACACCTGTTTTGCCCTGAGCAGACCGAGATCGCCTGCCGAATGGCAACCGGTTTTGGCGGCGGCATGGCCGGCTCCCGCCAGGAAGCCTGCGGCGCCTTAACCGGCGGGGTTATTGCCATTGGCCTGCTCTGCGGCCGGGCAACACCGGACCAGGATAGAGAGCCTGCCTACCAGGTGACCACCGCCTACCGTGAACGCTTCATCGCACAATTTGGCGCCAGTATCTGCCAGACCCTTCGTGACAATTTCAGCACTCACGATACCAGAACCGCCTGCCGTAGCCTGACCGCCGAGGCTGCCGGGATACTGTATGATGTTTTAAGTGAGTATGGTTACCGGGTGAAAATGTAAGAGGCCAACTCAAACAAACAGCGGCACACTGGAGCCAAGGCCATGCACCACGCTGGTAAAGGCATTTTTACTTTCCAGTTTCTGTCTGCCGAATCGCTCCGCAAACAGGTTCTGGATCAGGGGGATACGCGAGGTACCGCCGGTCAGAAAGACTGAATCAATCTGGCTTGGCAATAGACCTGACTGTGCCACCACCTGATCAATGCAGTTCGCTATCTGCCTGATGTTATCGTGGTTAATCGCCTCAAACTCCTGCTTGTCAAGCGGCTCACAAATATTCAGATCCCGCTCAACAAAGCTGATCAAGGTCTGCTCCTGGTCCGAAAGCTCACATTTGGCCTTTTCAATGGCCTGAAACAGAAAAAACCCGAAGTTATCATCAATAATATTTTCCAGTTGCTGGATTGCCTGGCGGTCATCGGTGCTGCCTTTGATCACCCGCAGGTGTTCTCTGGTTTTGCGCGTTCGCAACAGCGGGATACGGTGCCACTGGCAGAGGGTATGGACAATACTCTTGGGGACATTGACCCACTCATCCTTACCCAGGGTCTTGTAGCGGGCGTAACGTCCAAAATGCTGCGCCACCTTATCCCACATGATCTGCGCATCAAACTTGTCGCCGGCCACGTAGACACCGCCCAGCGAGAGCACATCGCTGCGTCGATCAGAACGGCCAAACGCGCCACCTTTCACCCGAATGACCGTGAAGTCTGAGGTACCGCCGCCAAAATCACCGATGAAGACGACCCGCTCCTGCCCGGCCTGCAGGGTATCCTCAAAGGCAAGCGCCGCTGCCACCGGTTCATATTGAAACCAGATCGTGGTAAAGCCTGCCTTGCGGGCTGCCTTTTCCAGACGTTGCTCAGCCACCCGGTCTTTGGTTGGGTCGGTTGAGAACACCACTGGACGGCCCAGCACAACACTGTCCACGGTACAGCCCAGATAGGCCTCTCCCTTGGCCTTGATCTTTTTGAGGATGATCGCCACCAGATCATCAATGCCGTAACGCTTGCCAAATATCTCGGTGTGGTCAAAGCTGGTGTTAGGCAGAAAAGTCTTGATCGACTGCATAAACCGGCCGGCCGCCCCTTCATCAACATACTGGCGCACCGCCTCGTTACCGGCATAGATCTCGTTATCTTCGTTAAAATAAAGCACTGATCGCATCAACTCACCGGCACCGTTAGCGCCGTCAATGGCAATCACCTCAACCGTATTGTTCCGATAGATGGAAAGGGCCGAATTGGTGGTACCAAAATCGATACCGAAAACTGTCTGCATCTACAACGCCTCCCAACAGCAACATGAATAGTAAAAGCACCTGCAAGCTTCTTGCAGGTGCTTCTGATAGTGCTATCTGATTAATCATTAAAAGCAGCCACATACTAACAAGTACATCAGCCGTTGGATAGGTTTTTATGCGATTTTATACGCAGTTAAAACTTGGTCCTGAAAAGATATAGTACGCTTGCGATATATGAAGACAACAAAAGACGGCCTGTTGACCGCCTTTTGAGTAAAGCATGTCCTCGAAATTATCCGTGTTGAAGTTGCGATGGAATTACGTATGATGTCTTGCTTCATTACGAAGAGACACCGTGCGTTGGAAGCGGCACTAGACGCGCCCCCATCAGGTACAGGAAATAACAGCAATGGATAGATCATCAAGAAACCGGCTCAACGAACGCCATCTGCCACTGTTCAGCGGTGACACCCTCTTCGATCGCATCGCCCGTGTCGTCTGCAAGGCCGGCTGTCTGCCACGTAAAGAGCTCTATGAAGCCTGGGAAGTAGCCCGGCGGGTACGGCGCCGGTTTCGCGGCGGCAGGGTGGTGGATCTGGCCTGCGGCCATGGTCTGCTGGCCCATATACTCCTGTTGCTGGACGACAGCTCCCCGCTGGCACTGGCCGTTGACCGGTACCTACCGGACAGTGCCAAGGCACTGGCAACCGTACTGGAAGCGGCCTGGCCCCGGCTACAGGGAAGGGTCAGGCTTGAACAGGGAGAGATCGAACAGGTTGTGCTCGGCCCGGATGATCTGGTGGTCTCCGTCCATGCCTGCGGCGGGTTGACCGATCTGGTACTGGAGCGGGCACTGGCGGCCAGGGCCAGGATAGCGCTGCTCCCCTGCTGCCACGATCTGGACAGCGGGGATCAAGGGGGCTTGCAGGGTTGGCTGGACGGTCCGCTGGCCATTGACGCCACCCGGGTCGCACGGCTCAGGGCGCACGGCTACAAGGTTCAGACCCAAACCATTCCGTTGGAGATCACCCCGAAAAACAGGCTTTTGCTGGGGGAGCCTGCCTGAGGTGGACGTGTGTGGCAATAGACAGAAAAGCCTGCTTTTGGCGGGCTTTTTTAGTTGGTGCGGTGCAGAGGCAAGGAGATAAAACTTACATTTCAAGACCTTCAGCCCTTCGTGCATGCTGTCTCTGCAGCCATAAGGGTATATACGGGTATATTTTTGGGTAATCGATAAAGGAACGTGGTACTCGGTGGGGAGATGAAAGGCGGCCGATTGGCCGCCTTTTGATTAAAACACGGGAAACACCTATCGTTTCCCTCTCAACTGGTTAGTCGTGCTGGATTAACTACAATCACTTACCATCCAATATGGAGTAGGTCGGAGATTAGCAGAGAGGTACAGGGGGTGAACTGGCGTAATACCATCTTTAGCCAATTTTAGATAAGAAAGCCCAAGGTGATGCCCCAGCAGGTTGGCGACTTCTTTACCACGATTCTTGAGCGCCTGTGGAGGTGAGCCATACGCTAGCACGACTGTATTACTTCGACTCGCCATATGCAAAATAGCTTGGTCATTCTCTGGACCGATAGGGTCGGCTACTTTTAATAGTCTACATTTATCGGTAGCGCGATAGGCGTGAACATTACCGACTAGCTGCCCGCCGTAGCCCCAGGAGCGGGAAAATCTACCGGTTTTACGCAGGGTTGGATCGCTGTAGTCCAGACAGGCGACGCTTGGGTTCATGAGTATCCACAGGACCAACGGCTTACTTTGATCCCAAATCTCGGCGAGCTCATAACGGTATTGACCACATTCCGAAAAACGAGCCGAGACACTGGAATCCATCGGCCAGGCGGGGCGGGATTTTCCACCCGCGTCGTGTTTTTCTATAGCTGTGTTCATGTATATTCCTGACAGAGTGCTGACGCCAATTTACCTAATCCCGCTCACTATCTTTCTGAATAACTTCCATCAACATCGGCAAATCATCATGAATTTATGCTCCAGACAATCTCCCCGCGAGAAACTGCGTTTATAGGTTCAAGTGTTTACCAATGTGTAATCAATTAGCATGAGTCAGCTCTTCGCGCAAAACACGCCTTAACGTATCTTCAAGCAGATTCTGACTGAGATACTGTTTCAAGGCTTCATTGATCAGCGTTTGGTAGCCCCGATCACCGGCTTTAATTTTGAATGCAGCTACAACAGCAGTATCCAGCATGATGTTAACCCTCTGCTTACGCGGGGCATCCTTCAAACCGACCCGAAACCGGGCAGCATCAAGCACTGCCTGCGTCACTTTGGGTGCATCATCAGATATTGTTGAAGAAGAGCGCCTGTTCTTCTTTATCTGCTTTTCGGATTGAGATGACATGAATTTCCTCCTCTACTTCTGTATGCGCTACCAGAACAACTACTTGTGAACCGTACAACCCCATGGTGATCCACCGCTGTTCTCCGTAGTTAAATCTGCTGTCTTCCCAGGTGAATGTTGGACCGGCAAATATTTCAGCAGCACGGGCGAAGTCAATGCCATGTTTCTTGATATTGCTGATCCGCTTCTTTTCATGCCATGTGAATAGCATAGCACAACTATGCATATATTTATACATATTGCAAGGAGTCTATACGTGGGAAAACCGTCAGCGGCAAATCGTGTCCTGACAGCCCCCAGATAGATCCCCCCATAACCGGCGTTATAGCGATAACAGCAGTTATTGCTGACTAACAGGCTGATATTGCAATACTATCAACAAGCAACGCCATTTTCTCTATAACCAACGTTATACCCCTTACCCCACGCACAACGCCCCGCAAATACAAATTAAGTCTTTCATAGCAGCAGCTTACACACAAGCCAGCACGTTGGCACTGTATCTGCTCTACCTATGACAAATCTCGTAATTCTGAGCCCTGCGGGGCGCAACAGACGACATAACGTCGAGGAGGCCTGTCATGGCAATGTTCTGGATTCAATTTGTACTGGTGCTGGGTGCTGTGTTGATCGGTATCCGCCGGGGTGGCGTTGCCCTGGGTCTGATCGGCGGCCTGGGGGTTGCGTTGCTGACACTGGGATTCCGCAGTGCCCCGTCTGAACCGCCAATCGCCGTGATGCTGATCATCCTGGCGGTGGTAACCGCTTCGGCTACCCTGCAGGTGGCTGGTGGTCTGGATTATCTGGTGCAGTTGACCGAGCGGCTGCTGCGGTCACAACCCAAGTACGTGACTATTCTGGCCCCGCTTTCCACCTTCTTCCTGACCGTCTGCTGCGGCACCGGCCATGCCGTGTATGCCCTGCTGCCGGTTATCTCTGACGTGGCCCTGAAGACCGGTATCCGCCCTGAGCGGCCGATGGCCATCTCCAGCGTGGCCTCCCAGATGGGGATCACTGCCAGCCCGGTTGCGGCAGCGGTGACCTTCTTTCTTGGCTTTGCCGCCAAGGCCGGGTATCCGGTCACCCTGATTGATATTATTATGGTTACTATGCCAGCCGGTGTGATCGGGGTACTGGCTGCAGCAGCCTGGAGCTTTAACCGTGGCAAGGATCTGGATAAAGATGCCGAGTTTCAGGCACGGCTGGAAGACCCCGATTTCCGCGATGCCTTGAATGCAAATGTAACCACCCTGGACCAGAAGATCTCTACCACCGCCAAGTTTTCAGTGCTGCTGTTCTTTGCCGGTGTGGGTACGATCATTTTCCTGGCAAGTTTTCCTGAGCTGCTTCCACTTGCAGCCAACAAAAAGCCGGTTGCCATGACCACGGTGGTACAGTTTGTCATGCTTGCCTTTGGTGCCTTCATCATGTTTGCCAGTAATGTCAAAGCCAAAGATATTGCCCACTCCAGCGTCTTCACCGCCGGTATGATCGCCGTGGTCTCCATCTTCGGTATCGCCTGGATGAGCGATACCTTCATCTCCGCCAACAAAGCATTTCTGGTTGATAACATCGGCATCATGGTCAAAATAGCCCCCTGGACCTTTGCCATCGCCACCTTCTGCATCTCCGCCTTTGTCAAGAGTCAGGCTGCCACCCTGGCCATCACCCTGCCGCTGGGTCTGGCACTGGGCCTGCCGGTTCCGCTACTGCTGGGTCTAATGCCTGCCAGCTACGCCTACTTCTTCTTTGCCTTCTATCCCAGTGATCTGGCTGCCATCAACATGGACCGCACCGGCACCACCAGGATCGGCAAGTACCTGTTAAACCATAGCTTCATGATCCCCGGACTGGTGGGAGTCAGTGTCTCCACCGTAATCGCCTACATGATCTCACGCTTCATATTCTAATCGCCAAAACAAAGGGGGGCTACCGATTACGGCACCCCCCTTACTATTAGTTGTGCGCAAAAATCTTGTTACTTCTTGGCACCCTTCTCATCCAGCGATTTAATAATATCACCAGTGATATCGACCATGGCAACAGTTGAGCTAAGGTAGAGTAGATCACGGTTGGTGGCCACTGCAG
Source organism: Trichlorobacter sp. (assembly GCF_030247655.1). Taxonomy (GTDB): domain Bacteria; phylum Desulfobacterota; class Desulfuromonadia; order Geobacterales; family Pseudopelobacteraceae; genus Trichlorobacter. The sequence continues at coordinate 20,753 of NZ_JAOTRZ010000013.1, forward strand.
CGAGCCCTTTCGCCTTGCCCTGTTCATCGGCAGCCTTGCCGATCGCCTCAAACAGACCCTTGGTCAACTTCTGCTGGTTCTCCATCAGCTCCTTCTCAGCCTTCATGCCAAACTTCTGAAATTCTTCAATCTTCTTTTGGAATTCCTTTGATTTTGCTTCGCGCTGCTGGGGTGAAAGGCTGGGCAGTTGGCGCTCGGTATCAGCCTTAAACTTATCCAGCTGCTTCCGCTTTCCTTCCACCTGTTTCTGCAATTTTGACTGTTGTGCCTTGATCTGAGCCTGAGCAGCCTTCCCCATAATTGTATCAGTTGAGACCTTGTTGATATCCACCACACCGATCTTCGTGATTACAACCGGCTTGGCCTCTTCTTTGGCTGTTGGCAACAACGACAGGCCTGGCGCAGGTTTCAAGGCAGGTTGAGCGACCTCAGCAGCTGGCGCAGCAGCAGCTGGTGGCGTTACCGGTGCTGCCGGTTGATCAGCAGCCTGAGCGGCCAGAGCGGCCAGCAGAAGAGAACAGGAAACAAGAACAGTTCGTATCGATTTTTGCATAACACACCTTTCTTGTACGACTAATTGATTCTGAATTTACTGACCATCTGCTGCAGTTCCGACGATGACGATGCCATCTGGGCTGCAGCAATCTTGGTTTCGTCAGCCCCCTGAGCTGCCTCACGAATCACCGAGGTGATACCGTGCATGCTGTCTGAGATAGCCACGGTTGAATTCGATTGTTGTGCAGAAGCTGATGCCACATGGGAGACCTGGCTGAGCAGTTCGCAGATTTTCTCACGAATACTGCTGATCGCCTCGCAGGAAAGCCGTACCCCTTCGCCCCCTTCATGCACGCTGCCGACACTTTGTTCCATGGAACCGACCACGGCCCGGACATCACGTTGCAGAGCGGTGATAATCCCCTGAATTTCACGGGTTGCAGTAGCTGTCCGTTCTGCCAGATGACGTACCTCATCAGCCACCACGGCAAATCCACGGCCTTGATCACCTGCCCGAGCAGCCTCAATGGCGGCGTTTAACGCCAACAGATTGGTCTGATCAGCAATATCACCGATGGTTGAAAGGATGTCGCCGATCTGGTTGGAGGTATCACCCAGGTTCTTGACTGCAGAGGTGGTCTCGGTCATGACCCCTTCAATACTGCCCATCACCACCGACATGCCGGAGATGATCCGTTCGCCTTCCCGCGAGACCTGCTCAGCCTCGGTGGCCATGGCCGACATGGTATCGCAACTGCAGGCGATCTCACTGCTGACGCTGGCCATGCCATCGGCTGACTGGCTGACCGCATCGGATTGAGAGGCGGCGCTGCCGGTGCCCTCGGCTATGGTTTCAGCAGTCTGGCGGAGACGATCCGATGCAGAGGCAACACTGTCAGTGGTCTGACGAATACCGGAGATCATGGTCTGCATGGCGGTCTGCAGGGTGGCGATGGAACGGATAATGGCGCTGATCTCGTTATTCCGCTTGGCCGAGATGTTTTGACGCAGGTTGCCGTCGGTCATCTCCTTCAGATACCCAAGGATACGTTGCAAGGCATCGTTAACTGACCAGAATAACAGCCCACAGAAAAAAGCTCCGCCAACTACAAACAGGGCAGTGGCTCCAATGGCGTAACTAAGCGGAAGCGACCTTCCAGCCCCCACAGCAAAAATGATGCAGAGGCTGTAACAGACTCCCAACAGGTAAATCCGCGTTTTGATCTTTAAGCCCAAATACTTATCCACAAAGAAACTCATGCTGATGCTCCACTGTTAAAATTAATTATTTGCAGGATATTATCTAATGAACATTAAATTTACCAGTATTTTCAAGCTGCAGACACTTCAACAGCCACATCATACAGGGTGCTACCCTCACCCCGGTCAGTCAGACGCTGCGACGTCAGGGCATTGATACCACGCCCGGAGCGGCTGCGATCAAGCCAGTAGACCCCTTCACTGACCACGGTTCCCTGAGGCACCTGCTCGGTTACCTGCAGCAGCAGTTCCAGTTCACCTTCCCGGTTCTTCACCGTCACCACGCTGCCGTCTGTAAGCTGGCGCGCCGCTGCATCCAGCGGATGCATCAGCAAGGTTGGCTCTCCCCGCTTTGCCAGCAGATCATCACGTTCATTAAAGCCGGAGTTCAGGCTGTACAGACTGACGCTTGGCTGCAGACGCAACGGGAAACCATCTGCCTCGGCATGGGTAGGCAGCAGGCAGGGTAGCGGATGCGGTTCCCGATCATTGCGGATCTCAATTTTGCCCGAGGGCGTCAGCCAGGGCCCCCGTGGTGAAGTAGGCGGTGTCATCAGCACCGGTTCGCCCAGCCGGAGTTGTTCGGTAATTGCAGCATCCCGCCAGTCATTGGGCTCTGCCAGCAACTGATCAATCAGGTCATCGGCAGACTGCTTGAAGAACGGCTCATCCCAGCCCATCCCGGCTGCCAGCAGACAGAAGGTATCCCAGTTAGATTTTGCCTCACCTACCGGAGGGATCACCCCGCTGCAGCGCTGGGCCTGATAGCTGCCGTAACTGCGGTACAGATCAGGATGTTCCAGTGAACTGGTTGCAGGCAGCACCATATCGGCATAGCGGGCGGTATCGGTCAGAAAGCGTTCATGCACCACAGTAAACAGGTCATCCCGTTCCAGCCCTTTGATGACGGCATTCTGGTCCGGTGCGATGACTGCCGGGTTGGAGTGATAGACGTACAGGCTCATTACCGGAGGAGAGTCTAGTGAGGTCAAGGCGTTACCCAACTGGTTCATATTGATGATCCGGGTGGGGCTGGTCATAAAATCTTCCCGGGTGACCCGATGCAGCGGAAAGGCTGCCCCGGTGGAGGTACCGCAGAACAAGCCCCCGCCCGGCCGCTGCCAGACACCAATGGCAGCAGGCAGACAGGCGATACAGCGTATGGTCATGGCACCGTTAGCGTAGCGGGTCAAACCACCACCCACCTGAATCAGAGGCGCTTTGGCAGCAGCATAGGCCCGTGCCAGATCACGGATCGTATCAGCAGGAATACCACAGACCTCTGCCATTGCCTCTGGAGAGCATTCCGGCAGAGTGGTAGCACACAGCTCCTCAAACCCATGCAGATTGGCGGCAACAAAGGACCGGTCAAGCAGATCTTCATCCACGATCACCCGCAGCATCCCCAGGGCCAACGCACTGTCACTGCCCGGTTTAACGATAATCACCTGATCAGCGGACTGACAGGTGGGTGTACGGTAGGTATCAATAGCCCAGACCTTGGCCCCCCGTTTCCTTGCAGCCTGGGTGGCGGCCATGCTGTGGATGCTGGTGGCAACGGCATTCAGTCCCCAGAGGATAATCAGGTCACTCTTGCTGCGCTCTACAGGATCAAGGGCCGGGGTATCACCCATGACCGCTTTCCAGCCGGCATCCTTGGCCGGAGTGCAGATGGTGCGGGCCAGACGGCTGGCCCCCAACCTGTGGAAGAAGGGATGGCCGCTGTTGCGCTGCACCAGCCCCATGGTACCGGCGTAGGAATAAGGCAGGATCGCCTCGGCGCCATGTTCCGCAATAATCTCCTGCCAGCGGGAGCAGATCCGTTGCGTTGCTTCGTCCCAGCTGATCTGAGCAAACTGTCCGCTCCCCTTGGGGCCGGTCCGCAGCAGCGGCGTGGTCAGCCGCTGAGGAGAATGGACGGTCTGCTGGTACTGGCGCATCTTGCCGCAGATCAGCCCTTTGGTGATCGGATGATCCGGGTCAGCCTCAATCTTAATTGCTCGACCGGCTTCAACGGTCACCAGCAGACCACAGGCATCGGGACAGTCATAGGGGCAGACAGAACGGCAGGACATACTATGCTCTCCTCGCTGCTGCAAACTTAAGCCGTACGATAGTAGCCTGCCTGTTTTAACAAAACAATTCTGAAATGAGTTTGACAGAACTCAATTCTTTCGCAATTATCCATGTATAAACTAAAAGCCGTTCACCACAGAGGACGCAGAGGTTCACAGAGTAAAACCAGAGGCAATTTAGATCATCCTTTCAAACCAAAAGGGTTAAGCAATTTATCCATATATTTATTCGATTTTCTTTGTTTTCCTCTGTGCCCTCTGCGGTAAAACCATTTTAGGACAAGTCTGCTTTGAAGGAGAAATCCATGATCATTGTAACCGGAGGCGCCGGCCTGATCGGCAGTGCAGTTGTACATGGCCTGAATCAACGCGGCATTGAAAATATTATGGTGGTAGACCACCTTGGTCTGACCGAAAAGTGGCGTAATCTGGCACCGCTCAAGTTCAAGGATTACCTTGAAAAGGATGCCTTTGAGGTGATGCTGGACAACGGCACCCTTCCCTCACGTTTTTCAGGACCGCTGCAGGCCATCATCCACCTGGGGGCCTGTTCTGCCACCACAGAACGGGATGCCAGCTACCTGATCCGCAACAATTTTGAATACTCCCGCAAGGCAGCCTTGTTTGCCAAAGAGCAGGGGGCCCGCTTCATCTATGCCTCCAGCGCTGCCACCTACGGCGATGGCGAGCTGGGATTTTCCGATGACGAAACCCGGCTGACCAAGCTGCGCCCCATGAACATGTACGGTTATTCCAAGCAGTTGTTTGATCTTTGGGCGCAGCAGCAGGGGTTACTGACCGAGCTGGTGGGGTTAAAGTACTACAACGTCTACGGTCCTAATGAGCAGCACAAGGGGGAGATGCGCTCCCTGGTGCAGAAGGCCTTCGAACAGATCTCCGAGACCGGCCGGCTCAAGCTGTTTAAATCCCACCGCCCTGACTATGCCGATGGGGAGCAGGTGCGGGACTTTGTCTATGTTAAAGATGCCGCTGCCATGACCCTGCACTTTCTGGACAACCGCGAAGCAGCCGGTATCTTTAACGTGGGCGGCGGCAGCACCGCCAGCTGGAACCGTCTGGCAACGGCGGTCTTTAACGCCATGGACCTGCCGGTGGCGATTGACTACATCGACATGCCGGAATCAATCCGTAACACCTACCAGTACCACACCTGCGCCGAGACCCAGAAGATCCGCCAGACCGGCTACACCGCAGCAACCCTCTCGCTGGAGGCAGCAGTCAGCGATTACATCCGTAACTACCTGATCCCCAACAAACATCTGGGGGATGAGTAGGATTTCAGACCAGTAATCGATCTATGGCAGATATAATCTCGGCTCGATACGGGGCAGCGGATAGTATTGGCCGCCCCAGCCTTGAACGTAGTATGGCGGTAATCTCCGCCGTGCAGAGCAGGTAGGGTTCACCAAGGACATGTATGGTTGGGTTCAGAATCCGGGCAGGGATAAAACTGTCAGGAAGCACAAGCGGGATAATTACACAGGTCGTCACTGCATCAATCAGGTTGCTCTGGATTTCCAGCAGATACGGTGCCCGTTTGGAACTGCGGGGCATGGGATTGTGATAGATATCGAATTGAGCCACTAAAGTAGTCCCATTTCCTCTGAAATCGGACCATGCGCTGCAATCATCTGATTGTACGATTCAAAGGAAGCGCGATTTTCCTCTTTCCAGCGCTCAAGCTCCCGCTGTTTCAGATACGCCTCCATGGCACTGTCTACAAAACCGGAAAAATTACATTTTTCAGCACGCATCATCCGTAGCAGGTCACTATTAACCGTCAGGTTAACGGTTTTACGCGGTGCATTATGATCGTATGCAAGTTGCATAAAAACACCTCCACTGTTTGTATGCGCATTATGATACGCATACAAACCACTGTCAACACATTGAGTTGATCAGCAGCCTGCACCCCACCCCGATCAGCGCCACCAGACCATACACCAGCCACATCAGTTGCACCGCCTGCAGGATATGCCGCGCTGCCAGCGACTGCAGCGGCTCGCCCATAAACGGCCTGCTGCTGGGCTGACCGAAGTAGCTGTTCACCCCACCTAGTTGCACCCCCAGCGCCCCGGCCACGGCCGACTCGATCTGTCCGCCGTTGGGGCTGGGGTGGTTGTGGCGATCCCGCCAAAAAATCCGCCAGGCATTGCCAGCATCCAGACGCAGCACCAAAGCCGCAGGAACCACCAGAAGAGCCGTCAACCGGGCAGGGATCAGGTTTGCCAGATCATCCAGCCGGGCTGATCCCCAGCCAAACAGCAGGTAGCGTTCATTCTTGTAGCCAAAGGTAGAATCAAGGGTGCTGATCGCCTTGTAGGCCAGCGCCCCCAGCGGCCCGGCCAGGCAGGCAAACAGTAGCGGAGCGGTACAGCCATCCACCGTGTTTTCCGCAACCGACTCCACTGCTGCGCGGGTCACCTCACCCTCATCAAGCTGATCCGTATCCCGTCCCACCAGCCAACCCACCCGCTGCCGCGCTGCCACCAGATCACCGGCCATCAGTGGGCGATAGACCGCCAGGGCGTGGTCATGCAGGGAGCGGGTTGCGAAGCAGGTATAGAGCAACAAAATTGCTACCAGATCACCCGCCAATGGATGCAGCAGTGAGGCACCTTTAAGCAGCCCAAAACCGGCCGCCACTGTGCCACCTACCACCCAAAATACCGCAACAATTCCAGCAATTTTTTGATTGCCAATCAGCCGCCGCAGCGGTGCTTCGCACGTTTGTGCCAGCCAACCGATCCCCTGCACCGGATGGGGCAGCCAGCGCGGGTCTCCCAGCAGCAGGTCCAGCAGTATAGCCAGCAGTATCTGTTGGTAGAGAGGGATCATAGGTTTATTGTTGTGTTCTCCACATATCCTGTAAAAAGCAACGACAACTATACCACCACGCTGGGTAGCTCTCCTGCAAACCCCAAATATTTCTCTGCATTCTTCCGTAGGTGCGTTAGCAACGCATCACCAAAGGCCTGCTCGTCATCGTTCAGCTCAACCGTCAGTGTAAACGTAGCAAGCTGCTGCAGCATGTTCCGGCAGAGCGCCGTCAGTGTCCGGGCCACCTGCCGTTGCGGCAGCTTGCAGGCTTCACACAGCTCTGGCAGTTGAAACGGCTGTATCTCGTCAGGATCAAAGGTATCACCCACGGCCATCGCCAGATCACGATCGTACTGACCAGCATAGCTATCCAGACAGAGCAGGTCATAGGCCGGTGCGATCTTTATGCCGCTTGATCCGACAAACCAGGAGATATTTTTGGCATGGGCATCGCTGTTGCCGATCAGCAGATTGAACAGCACCCACTGGAGCAGGTCGCGCAGGGCAACAGCCGGAACCCGACAGCGGTTACAGGCGCTAAAGAGCTGCGGCAGGCTGGCGCCGGAACGGATCACAGCGGCATGGCCGCTTTTACCAAATGGGCGCTCATACTTATAAATCGGCGGCAGATCAAGCATTTGGCAGCCATCTATCAGATGCAGACGATCTATGGTTCCCTGAGACGACCATCTGCGGTCAAAGCGTTGCACTGCCAGCACCGGCTCACCAAACCGGATCAGTTGCACAGCTGCCACCGGCAACTTCATCCTGCGGGCCAGTTCCATACAGATATATTCATTGATCACCAGATGCAGATCCGGTTTAGTGCCAAATTTGAGGAGATGAGTGGATGCCAGGCTGCCCTCGCCAAAGCCGATCCTGTTGTCCGGCATGATCAAAACCGGCAGTTTGTCCTGCACACCAGCCACCGACAGACGTGGCTTGTTATCCCAGATGGCAATCGAGCGATCTGCCCGCTGGCTGATCCGCTCGGTCAGTTCTGTAGTTGAAATCTCCCGAAAGCTGGTCTGGGTCTGCACTGTTGACTGACTGCTATCAAGAAAGGTCAGAGCGCCGGTGGTCTCGCTGCCAATGGCGTTAATCAGGCCAAAGATATTGGCTTTTGAAATTTGTTGAGTAAGCGACAGCTCATCCAGCCAGCGCCCTTCCGGCAGCAGATTAGCAAGGAACCGCTTCAGCGCTTCAGAAGGCGCTGCTTCAGGGGACAGGTGGGGAGAGATGCTGAAACCGGCGTTATCCAGCCAGCTTTGATCATAGGCAAGGGCATACTGGTCAGTTGCACCTTCAAACGACAAGGTTCCCACTGGCCGGTGATTCAGTGCTACCAGCAGGCTCTCGCTCATTGGCTACCCCCGGCTGAAACCGTCAGCGTGACCCCCAGCATCCGGCAAACCTGCAGAATACTGCTAAGACGGACATCGCCGTTTGCACGCTCCAGCTTGCTCATGGTGCTGACCGCAACACCACAAAAGGCGGCTGCTTCATGGATACCCATGCCGCTTTGGGTTCTGGCAGCACGGATAAAGCGGCCCAGTGTTTCGGCATCAAGCAAGGCTTGGGCCGCAGGTACTGGTAACGGCGTAACAGTCTTTGCCATACAACACACACCTCCATACGTACTACTATGACGGTAGTATTGCATGGCATGAGGCCCAAGACAATATAAATTATGCTATTGCGGTATTTATAGGTAATTTTCAGGCTGTGCCGGCAATAATAGCGCTATCGCAGAATTATTCCCAAATCATACCCTTTGACAAGACGCTGGTAGCGATACAATGACATCACCGTGTCAGCACTACAGAATCTGGTGATGAGAGCGGATTTTTTCAATTTCTTTCCCGTCTACTCCAGCGGCCTGAGCCAGCTCAGACCAGTGATCCAGAGCGTGGGCAATATCTTTAAGAACCTTGCTTGCGGTTCCTATACCAAACCGGTTGGCTACCTTCAGCAGGTCTTCGCGAGTTATCTCCTTGAACTTGCCATTCACCGACATCAGGTGCTGATGCAGATTAACCCCTTGAGGATTATAGGCATGTGTGACGTCGTAGGCAGGTGATAGCTGCCAATGTCCCCGCTTCTCCAGCATGAATGAGAAGTTCTTGGTGTGATCATCACAGTTGGCACTCATGACGTTAAACGCCATTCGCCGGAAGGCTTCTTCCATCACTTCGTACCCAAGACCCAGCTGGTCAATGGTGAGGAACAGCTGCGCGTAATCATGCGTGGCCAGTTGTTTGTAATCAAGGTGGGCCATAGCGCAGAGGGTCTGCATATGTATTTTTTGGTTTCCCTTACGATCAAACCGCTTTGTCATGAAATGGGCTCTGCCGTTTTCTTCAAGAATGCGGCAAGGGGACATGGCAATACCGGCCATGGTTGCCATAGTATAGTAGGCATATTCAATACGGCCATAGTCCTTTGAACTGCCAAGCTCCCTATCTTTGCCGACACCATCGAATTTTAGCAGCCAGTGTTCAAAACCTGCCGCCACATCAAACTGCCCGGAACGGATCTCGTTCGTTTCCGGGTTCCAGGCGATTGCAGCTTTTGCCCGAGCGCCACCGGCCGAGGTACCCACTTGGATGATCTGATTGAGCGCTGCTTCCGCCATCTCATCAGCTTGCATACAGCCACTCACGGCCCGACGAGCAGCCTCAACAAGACTCGACATCTTGAGTGCAGTGGTGGCTGAAGCCGAAGCATGTGATCGTGATGGCTTGAATTCAAGCGCCCCCATGCCTCTCTTGCCCATATACCCCAATCGATCAAGAGAGGTAACGTCTTCCTTGCGGACACCTTTTTTTGCCATCCAGGCATCAATAAGATTGTTACCGAAATCATCCGGGAGGGCATCGGCCAAGAGGGCCGGCAAGCACTTGAATGTCTGCTCTGGAAGGTAGGCGAATACATACGGCGAAGAGGAGACCGGCATTTGGATCGGGGCAAGTTCAATGCCGAGTTTAACAAATTGGGGGTAGTACGCAAAAACATAATAGCCACTTGAAGGATCAAGTACGACAGCGCCAACTTTTTCGTCCCAGGCAAATACCTCTATTTTTTCGACTGGTTTATACATAGTTTCTCATCGTGATGAGTGCGGATGGCTGGCCGATTGTCACATGCACCGTTGTCACCGTTACGTTCATTTCGCAGCAGGCTTCCTTGATCTGAACACCTTTTGCCGGGGAGCTTTAGACGCACCTGCTGGAGCGGATTGACGGTAACCTGGGGAGCCAAGGTACCCAGCCACTCTGTGCGATTAAGGGCTTTCAATACCTTTACCAATGACTTTGTTGTCGAGGTTTGCCCCGATTCCAGCCGCTTAACTGCGTTCAGGGCAACACCTGCTCTTTCGGCAAGTTCACTCTGCGCCAAATTACGAAGAATCCTAAGATTACGTATTTGTTGCCCTAATTGTTCTTCCAGCTCTTCTATTGTTTTAAACTTTTGCATAACAGCCTCTTAAAGGTCCTTATTGTTATTTAAGCTACAATAAGGACCACAAAAAGTCCATACTAATATGCATTAGCGGCTGGGCAGAACACCTACCGGGTTTTAGGGCAGGTGCTTCTGTCTGGTTATACCTCGCCTTTCGTTTTTGGTGGGGTAAAAGGAGAGATGAGAATGTTAAAAATGTGCGGCGCTACTGTATGTTCTGCGTATAGATCCCGTTTCTCGTTTTTGAGAATGGTCAAGAATTTCAAAGCCACAACAGTCGCATTTATAATGAGTCCCTTGGCTGTTAAAGTCCGACCTTTGCAAATAGCCTTTTTTGCTTTTCATAAAACATGCTGTACAAAGCTTATGCTGCGGCTCGCCGTTCTCCATTCCTGGCTTAACGGTAAGGTTAAAAACTCCAGAACAAATTTCTGTAAGTTGGTAGCGTTCCGCCTCTCGCTCCCAGTTTTTCAGCTTCACAATTTCCTTTTCAAGCTCGCTTATTCTGCTGGTGAGCGCCACTTGCTTCTCTTGACTGGCGAGTGCAACTCCGGTGGCACTCATGAGCTTTGTGTTTACCTCGGAAACTGCGGCAACAATTTCATTGTACTCGGCAAGTCCCTTATTAGCTTTGACTACCTCAAAAAGTGCTTTAGCAGATTGAACGGCAGCATTGATTTCAGTGAACATAGTAGTCCTCCGTTTGGGGGGTAATTTTTCTTGGTATAACTTGTTATTGACCGGTTCACGCACGCGCGTGAACCGGTGATCTTCCCAAAAAAGATGTTGGCCGGAATACTGGTCACACCCGCAACAATCGATAGATCTCCCGTATATCCAGGCTATTCCGCACGCAGTCAGCCAGCCGGTCCAGGGCCGGTTCCAGGTCATAGCAGGCGCGGATACTGCCGTTAGCCTGCCAGCCTTTGCGCTGTCGCAGGCGATCCAGCCACCAGCGCCGGAACGGATCAGCATCAAACAGACCGTGCAGATAGCTGCCCCAGATCAGACCATCCGGATTGCCAGCACCAAGTAGACTGCCATCCTGACTGGTAATCAGCGGCTGTAGATTGTCTCCGCTGGTGATGCCGTGGTGAATCTCATAGCCGCTTAACAGACAGCCAGAGGGGATATGACGACAGCTGGCCTGGCGGGTGGTTTTTTCTTCAGCCATGACGGTGTTGATCGCTAGCAGCCCCAGGCCCTGCTGCTCATCTGCACCGGATTCAATGGCGTATGGGTCGCTGATTCCGTTACCCAGCAACTGAAACCCGCCGCAGATGCCGACAAGCTCAGTCTTTCCAGCCTGTGCAAGTTCAAGAATAGCTGCTGCCAGTCCGGTCTGTTGCAACCAGGCCAGGTCAGCCAGGGTATTCTTGCTGCCGGGCAGAATCAGGGCATCGGGCCGCCCAAGATCAGCTACATTACGGACAATCCGCAGGCCCACATCAGGCTCCAGCCCCAGCGGATCAAGGTCAGTAAAGTTAGAGATATGGGGCAGGTCAAGCAGTGCAATATCAAGCAGTTGCTGATCCTTTTCGCCGGTTGGCAGAAGCCCTTGTTTGAAGGAGACTGAATCCTCCTCCGGCAAGCCAAGGTTCCGCAAATAGGGCACCGTACCCAGCACCGGCTTACCCGTATGGAAGAGGGTGTATTCCAGGGCATCCCCCAGCAGACTTGCATCGCCCCGGAAGCGGTTGATCACAAACCCGGCCACCATGGCCCGCTCTGCCTCGTTCAAGACCTCCATGGTTCCCACAAAGGAGGCAAACACGCCGCCCCGGTCAATATCCCCCACCAGCAGCACCGGCGCATTGGCATGCTGCGCCATCCGCATGTTAACGATATCATTGGCCTTCAGGTTGACCTCAGCCGGACTGCCAGCCCCTTCCAGCACCATCAGCTGATGCTCTGCTGCCAGTTCATCATAACAACGCTGCACCGTACCCCAGACCTTTTCCCGCTGTTCTGCATAGCTCTTGAAATCCGTGTTTCCCACAGCCTTGCCGCAGAGGATCACTTGTGAACCGGTCTCACTGTTGGGCTTGAGCAGCACCGGATTCATCCGCAGATCCGGGTCAAGCCGACAGGCCTGGGCCTGCAGCACCTGGGCCCGCCCCATCTCGCCACCATTGCGGGTGACAAAGGAGTTAAGCGACATGTTCTGGGCCTTGAACGGCGCCACGTCATGGCCGTCCTGCTTCAGGATACGGCAGAGCGCCGCGGTCAGGATGCTTTTGCCGGCATTGGAGCCGGTGCCCTGAAACATGATTGCCGGAGTCTGACGCTTGACCGGTTGCTGGCGGCTTGGTGCCAGAATCGTCTGCAAGACACCGCAAAGCTGTTCCTGCTCCGGTTCAGTCCGCACGGCCACCCTGAAATAACGATGGTCAAGACCGTTGAAATTACTGCAAACTCGCAGGGCGATCCCCTGTTGCAGGGTTAATCCGGCAAGTTGTGGAGCATCAAGCGTGGCATGATCCAGCCGCAGCAGCAGGAAGTTGGCTTCGCCGGGGTAGATTGTCAGACCGGGGAGTTTGGCAAGCGCACGGGTCAGTTCTTCACGCTGCCGAATCACAAAGCTGCGGCTGCGTTGCAGATAATCGACATCCTGCACCGCCCGCGCACCCACGGCCTGGGCCAGGCTGTTGACGGTCCAGTTGGGCAGGTAGTTTTTAAGTTGCTGGATATGCCCTGCAGCGCCGGTTAGATAGCCCAGGCGCAGGCCGGGAATGGCGTACAGCTTGGTGAGGGAGGTAAGGACGAGCAGATTGGCAGGCCGGTTCTGCTGCAGGCTTTGACTGCCGTCGGTAAAGCCGATGAACGACTCATCCACCACAAACAAAGTAGCTGGATGCTCCGCTGCAATCCGACGCAGGGCTTCAGCATCAAAGGTGCGACCGGTGGGATTATTGGGCTGGCCCAGCAGCACCAGTTGGTCAGGCCTCAAGAGTGGCACAAGGCGGGCTGGATCAAGCAGAAAACCATTGTCTGGAGCAAGTGGAAACGGCTGAATAGTCAGGCCAGAAAGCCGGGCCGGTTCCTCATAATCAGCATAGCTGGGCACCGGCAGCAGCAGGGAAGAGCAGCCCAGCGCACGGGGCAGCAGATGCAGCAGCTCGGTGGCGCCGTTACCCACCAGGATCTGGTCAGCCGGTATCCGGTGCAGGGCAGCTATCGCCTCAACCAGTTCGGTTGCATCCGGGTCAGGGTAATGGATCAGGTCACTGATCCGGCTTTCAATCAGCGGACGCAACCAGTCTGGCGGCCCCAACGGGTTGATGTTGGCGGAGAAATCCAGCAGCTCGGCTTGTGGAATCCCTGACAGGGCGCTCAGGCCGCGCAGATTGCCACCATGGCTATGTCGTACCGGCTGCTGGCTCAGGTTGGTCATATCAGGGCAGGATGGGCAAACAGCTTATTCAGACGCTGCCAGTTGTTTCTTCAGGTTGTAGACAACACCGGCATTGGCCAGCGCAATGGTGGCATAACGGGACAACATGGTGAGAAATTCCAGATGATCATTATTAAACGGCTCTCCACTGATACCGCCGGAGATGGTCAAGAC
>NZ_JAOTRZ010000304.1 GCF_030247655.1 Trichlorobacter sp.
ATAAAAAGGGCGGCACCGGCATGGTGTCGCCCTTTTTACGATTATCGCAACAAGCTTACTTGGTGTTATCAGTTCCCCCACCCAGTGCGGCATGGGCGGCAGCCAGACGGGCAATAGGCACCCGGAGTGGTGAGCAGGAAACATAATCCAGACCGATCTTGTGGCAGAAGATGACCGATTCAGGATCACCGCCGTGCTCACCGCAGATACCTAGCTTGATGTTGGGGCGGGTGGAACGGCCCTTCTCACAGCCCATCTTGACCAGTTGGCCAACGCCGTTCTGATCCAGGGAGACAAACGGATCTTCCGGCAGGATACCGGCATCCACGTAGAACGGCAGGAACTTGCCAGCATCGTCACGGGACAGACCAAAGGTGGTCTGGGTCAGGTCGTTGGTGCCATAGGAGAAGAACTCGGCTTCTACTGCGATCTCATCGGCGGTCAGGGCAGCGCGAGGCAGTTCGATCATGGTGCCGATCAGGTATTCCAGCTTCACGCCATACTGGGCGATGACTTCATCGCAGATCTTAACGGCATTGGCCTTGAGCACAGCCAGTTCTTTCACGGTTGCGATCAGCGGAATCATGATCTCCGGCACGATGGAGAAACCTTCGTTCTTGACCAGTTCACAGGCCGCTTCCATGATGGCCCGCACCTGCATGTCATAGATCTCAGGGAAGGTGATACCCAGACGGCAGCCACGGTGGCCCAGCATCGGGTTGAATTCATGCAGAAACTCAACCTTGGCCTTGAGCGTGCCGGCTGAGACCTTCATGGTGGCGGCCAGTTCGTCAATATCCTTGTCTTGCTGGGGCAGGAACTCATGCAGCGGCGGATCAAGCAGACGGATGGTGACCGGCAGCCCCTTCATCTCACGGAACAGACCGATAAAATCACCCTTCTGCATTGGCAGGATCTTGGCCAGCGCCTTCTCACGCCCCTCAACATCAGCAGCCAGGATCATCTCACGCACGGCAGCAATCCGCTCGGCATCAAAGAACATATGCTCGGTACGGCAGAGGCCGATCCCTTCAGCGCCAAACTCGCGGGCAACCTTGGCATCATGGGGAGTGTCTGCGTTGGTACGGACCTTCAACGTGCGGACTTTATCAACCCAGACCATCAGCCTGCCAAAGTCGCCGGTCAGTTGCGGTGGTACGGTCTTGACTTCGCCCAGCATAACCTGTCCGGTGGAACCGTCCAGGGTAATCATATCGCCCTTCTTGACCACCACCCCATCCTTGGCAACAAAGCTTTGGTCAGCATAGTTGACCTTGATGTCGCCGCAGCCAGCCACGCAGCACTTGCCCATACCACGGGCAACAACGGCAGCGTGGGAGGTCATACCGCCACGGGCGGTCAGGATGCCTTGTGCGGCATGCATGCCGTGGATATCTTCCGGTGAGGTCTCGATCCGGACCAGAATCACCTTCTTGCCGTTCTTGGCCAGCTCTTCAGCCTCATCAGCGGTAAAGACGACGGTACCACCGGCAGCGCCGGGGGAGGCAGGCAGGCCTTTGGCAATGATCTTCTTCTCTGCCTTGGGGTCCAGCGAAGGGTGCAGCAGTTGATCCAACTGGGAAGGTGCAACCCGCAGTACAGCGGTCTTCTCGTCAATCAGCCCTTCCGCAACCATATCCACCGCAACCTTGATGGCAGCCTGGGCAGTACGCTTGCCGTTACGGGTCTGCAGCATGAACAGCTTGCCCTTCTCGATGGTAAACTCGATATCCTGCATATCCTTGTAGTGTTTCTCAAGGATGCTTCTGATATCAGCCAGCTGATGATAACATTCCGGCAGCACTTCTTCCATGGAAGGCAGGTCGCCCGGCTTTTTCTGATGATTGTTGATCGGCTGCGGGGTGCGGATGCCGGCCACAACGTCCTCACCCTGGGCATTAACCAGATACTCGCCGTAGAAATAGTTGTCACCGGTGGAGGGATCACGGGTAAAGGCAACGCCGGTGGCGCAATCCTCACCCATGTTGCCATAGACCATGGACTGCACGTTAACGGCAGTGCCCCAATCAGCCGGGATGTTGTTGAGCTTGCGGTAGGTGATGGCACGCTGGTTCATCCAGGAGCCGAACACGGCGCCAATGGCACCCCAGAGTTGCTGCTTGGGATCTTCCGGGAACTCCTGACCAAGCTCTGCCTTGATCTTTGCTTTGAACTGGGCCACCAGATCCTTCCAGTCTGCTGCGGTCAGATCAGTATCAAGATGGACATTTTTCTCAGCCTTTTTCAGTTCCAGCAGATGCTCCAGGGCATGCTTGTCCATCCCCATCACAACATCTGAGTACATCTGCACAAAACGACGGTAGGCATCATAGGCAAAGCGCTCATCACCGGACTGGGCGATGATCCCCTGCACCGTGGTATCGTTCAGGCCCAGGTTAAGGATGGTATCCATCATACCCGGCATGGAGGCCCGGGCACCGGAACGAACCGAAACCAGCAGCGGATTCTTGGCATCGCCAAAGGTGCGCTCCATGATCCCTTCAACCTGCTTCAGGTGAGCTTCAACTTCAGCAGTCAGAGAAGCTGGATAGGTTTCGCCATTGGCATAATAGTAGGTACAAACCTCGGTACTGATGGTAAAGCCCGGCGGTACCGGTAGCCCGATGCTGGTCATTTCTGCCAGGTTGGCCCCTTTGCCGCCCAACAGATTCTTCATGTCGGCCCGGCCTTCAGCCTTGCCATTCCCGAAAAAGTACACGTACTTCTCTGCCATTGCGTCCTCCTTGAATGAGATCAGTTTTACTA
>NZ_JAOTRZ010000305.1 GCF_030247655.1 Trichlorobacter sp.
TCCTCAAACTCAATAATGGCATTACAGCCGGTACAGATCAGGTGATCATGATGTTCACCCACCAGCTGATGTTCATAGCGGGTCTGACCATCGGGCAGCATCATCTCGCGGGCCAGTCCGGCCTCAACAAACAGCTTCAGGGTTCGATAGACCGTGGCCTGACCGATACCGGGCTGGGAGGCCTTTACCTTCAGATACAGCTCTTCAACACTTAAATGTTCATGGGTAGAAAGAAAGACATCCAGAATAACATCACGTTGACGGGTTGAACGCAGCCCTTGCCGGGCGGCAAAGGCATTAAACGTCTTTTTCTTTTCCAGGATCATGGCACGCCCCCATCTGACTTTTGTTATCAATAACAGAATGGACATGCAGGGGTCAAGGCTTTATGAAAACGACTTTCAGTAACTTGATACAGATCAATAAAGTTGGTGCAAGGCTTGATATACACCACTCCTAAACGGACGGACTTTTTACACAACTGACGTTGCGTAAAAACAAAATTATTGTAGACTTCCTTCCTGATGAAAATATTTCAATCATACCTATCAGCAGGTTATAAAAACATGCGTTCAATAACAACCGTACTCATCCTGTTGCTTCTCCTGACGGCTCCCCACGCATTTGCAGACGAGGCCTCCAAATTCCTGCTTGATAAGCCGGGAAAATGGATGCTTCAATGCTCAAAACAAGCCAAAACAGCTGATGAAATCCAGTTTAATAAAAATGTCACCGCACTGGCCGAATGGTTCAGGAGCAACACCCCGTTACTTTCCTCCCCCAAGGGATATAACCTGAAGACCTTCATCACCGGCTCATGGGACAACCACTATCGTCTGTCCAGAGCCAATTACGGTTTACGGGCGGATATGACCTTCTATTTTCATCTTTTTCTCAAAAACGGAAAGATCTGGACCGCTGAACTCCCTTCTGCATCCTACTACAGCTTTCAGATCAACTCCACCCAGGCTGGAACCGGTAGCCACGGCAGCTTTTCCTACTTCAACAATCTCAAAGACGACCCCAAAAAAGAGAACAGCATCAACGCTGCAGCCGCCGGAATGGATGCTATCAGGGTAGCATTTCCCTTCAGGGAAGAGCTTGCGCCCGGTGTTCACATCTACGAAAATCCCGGCAGCTCCGGCTACACCATCGTCGTATTCAATCCCCGGCGGCCGGCCTACTGGATTCCGGTTACCGTCAAGGAAATGGCCGCCAGATATCTGGAGTATTACTCACTACGGCCTTCAGACCAGATCCTGCTGCAGGAACTGAAAAAAGAGCTTGCGCAGATTCCGGCAAACGAGCTGAACACTCCGGCTTACACGGGGCACGATACCAACATTGTCTTCAGGATCAACGGCAAAAATATGGGACTGCCACTTGTGCGTTTCAACCCGGACTACTGGGATCGCACCCTGCCGCCATCAACCATACAGTACATGACCTTCTGGTATCCGCAGATGTCTGGCGAGGCCATGGAAGAACATCTTAAGAGATTCGGCTACCCGGTTCGCTCCCAGATGCTGGTCAATCAGATCAACTGGGGCGCCGTAACAGAACGTATCAGGAACAAGCAGACATCACACTGACAAGGGAGAGAGAAAAATGAAAAAACTGGTTTTATGTATCCTCATGATCACGCTTTGGGCGCCCATCACGGCCCTTGCAGAACCCGATGCAGATGGCTGCAAGGACCATCCTCTTTTCACCCGCATGAAAGGCTACTCCATTGAAGGCTGCGAAACCACCTTTGCCCAGGCCATGATCATGATCGAGGATGATCCTGAATCAAAAAAGAATCCCAGGCCGGAAGGAAACCGCACCCAGCTTCGCTACGCCTTCACCAATTCAGCAGGCACAGCGCCAAGCTATCTGCAAATCCGCCGTAACTACCAGAATGCCGCAAAAACCCTGAACGCCAAGATCCTGGTGGATCGTGAACGGTATACGGCCATGCGTATCAGCAGAAAAGGTCAGACTGTTTTTATCGGGATTGAACTCTTCAATGACGGCCGCAACATGACCCTGACTGTACTTGAGCAAGAGGCGATGCAGCAGGAAGTAACTGCAGACATCATCTGGCAAAATCTCTCAAAAGACGGCTTCATGAGTCTGTACATCAATTTTGACACCAACAAGGCCACCATCAAACCTGATTCACTTCAGATAATCGATCAGATAACCCAGCTGATGAAAGACAAACCGGGACTGAAGCTCTCCATTGAAGGACACACTGACAACACCGGCAACGCAGCAGCCAACAAGACCTTGTCCCTCAACCGCTCAAAGGCAGTGGTAAAAGCCCTGACAGGCCAGGGAATAGCCGTCTCACGGCTCAGCGCCGCAGGCTGGGGTCAGGAGCGCCCGGTTGCCGACAACCGTACTGAAGACGGACGGGCAAAAAACAGGCGGGTGGAGATTGTGAAAAAATAGGAGGAGAGGCATCACACCTGATGTGGATTGATGAAATCTGACCCCCAACGTGGGTAGTATTGATCCATCCCCGCGGGTGCGGGGATGGACTTATTACAGTCATCTAAAATCACAGTCAATTTTCAAAGCCCCAAATACCACCAATTTCTGGACGTTAAAAGTGACGTTAATCAACCAGCATCTCTTTGAGCACAGCTTTTACCTTATGCGACTGCTGGGCCGTTATATTGCCCAGCTCTTTCACCAGCCGCTTCCGGTCCACCGTACGAATCTGATCAAGCACAATCCATGCTTGTTTACCTGTAAAGC
>NZ_JAOTRZ010000306.1 GCF_030247655.1 Trichlorobacter sp.
AATTTCAACTATGCGCGGATGTAAAAGCGGCTCGCCTTCACCGGCAAACATGACGCTCTTGACCCCTAACTGCCCCATTTCTTCAATTCGGGTCATAAGAATATCAGCATCGAGAGTCAGTCGCTCGTTGTGGACAAAATCAAGGCCACAAAATATACACTGATGATTGCAATAGGAAACAGGGCTGATCTCAAGATAGAGAGGAGCGATCAGTTTGTTTTTCTGCCACTCGCCAACCCGGTCCAGGTGCCAGTATAGTTTATGGGCATCCATGGCAAAACGGTCTTGATTCATCTGTTTAGTCACCGAATATTCCGTATTTCAACGCTGGTATGCCCAAACACCTGAAAGCGGTTTGTCTTCACTTTTACATCGCAGGGGTTACAAGTGCCATAATTGGAGCAGTCTCTAAACTCGTCAATACTGTCTTCATTGAATTCGGCATCCAGAATATGTGCCATCGGATTTCTGGTGTTATACAGATCTGCATGGCATTTGTAGACATATCCTGCCGGGTCAACGATAATTTCTGTTGTTCTGCATTCGCACTGTTTCAATGTTTGTGCGGCAACAGATTCATCATATTTGAATGTGCCGTACATGGCCCCATCATACTCTCCCAAAAATTCCTTAAGCCTGAAGTCAAGCCCCATAGTCTGGCAACGTTTCTGGACCTCCAGTATATGTGCTCGTATCTCTGAAGCTGGATGTTCAATACCATACAGACCGACTCTAAAACCTGCCTGCTGCAACTTAAGTATTTTGCTGATCAGATCATTAATATCATTCTGGTCGGGATGGTAACTGACACGAATTGCCGCGTAGGGAGCTTCGCGGGTAAATCTCCATACCGGAACCTCCTTGATGAACCGGTCAACATCAAACATCAAATTGGTCATCAGATCCATCTTGATCTCCGGCTTAACGTCGTTCACAAAACGGTAAAAGCCGGAAAACAGGGTTGGTTCTCCACCCTGCAGGGTTAGGGGGAGATCTGCCCGCAACACCAGCCGGTTGGCAGCCCTGATCCAATCGCCCACATCCAACGTCTGATGTTTGACCTGATTTGCACGAATAGTATGATCATGAAGATTTATACAGTAAGGACACTTGAGATTGCATGAAAGTGTCAGAAAAAACGCAACATAATTGTGATGATCTTTTGGCGTTATATTCGGCAGTCCGGCTCGTATCATTGAACTCCGCTCTTTTCCCCGCAAGGCCCCAGGAGGCGCAAATCGCTACAATTCCATAGCATCTCTTGTCTTTTTCCGAATACCTTTGATTTCATCAAAAGTGGCATCGCACATTTTCAATACCCTCTCTATCTTGTGAGGACTGAAATTTATTCTATCCCATTCAAACGCCCTTAAAATACTTATATCTCGCGGCGTCCACTCGTCCGACTTAATCTGAGCATAACGCCAATCGACTTTAGGATAATCTTCATTACATTCCAACGCACCTAATTCCATCGCCTTATAATAAAGCCTTGTCTTGTACAAGGGGACAGCAACAAATATTTTTATATAATCAGCTCCGCAATGTTCTGCGTAACTAATGGTCTCTCTGATTTCCTCCCATGTTTCAGTAGGAAAGCCGATGATAAAGTTGGCAAGACAATAAATGTCGTAATCTTTGATCATTTTTATTATCTGCTTTGCCATATCAAGACTTTTGATTGGTTTTCCGATGACCTCCTTAAGCACCCTCTCGTTGCCAGACTCTATAGCTACATTTACACCAATACATCCAGATGCTTTCATAAGTTTAAGCATCTCTTCATTCAACATAAAAAGTGCGAAAGCAATTGCAATCCATTTCATACCTACATCATTTTCAACCATCAGAGTGAAAAGTTTTTCAGCAAAATTATTTTTGCCCATAAGCAGATTATCATCATCAAAAATTATGGCTCGTACACCATAGGTTTTTTTAAGATACAGCAATTCATTAACGACATCTTCAGGGTCGCGTGTCCTTACCTGACGTCCTGAAATCAACTCGACTTGACAGAAACAACAGCCACAAGGACAACCTCGTGTTGTAACCATACGTACATAAGGAACGTCAGGAGGAGACTGGGGATTAAATGTACGAGGGGCGGAGTGTGAATATGCTACAAAATCTATGAGATCATAGGCGGGCCACGGTAGTTTGGAAAGGTCATCCACCAAGGCTCGCTGTTGTATGATAACACGACCTTTCTCTTCATATGCCAACCCTACTACAGGAAGCGGGGTGCCTCGCGTGAAGTGTTTGATGAGGTCGCGTAAAACATATTCACCCTCCCCTATGACGCAATAGTCTATAGCAGGGTTTGGCAATATAAATTCAACCGTCGTTGTCACATGGACACCACCAGCAATTATGGTCGCTGATGGACAGATTTCTCGAACTATGCCAGCCGCAATGTCCAGTGTCTCCTTGTATTCAGAAGTGAGCACGGAAATACCCACAAAATCAGGCTTTGCCTCCCGTAATAATTCTGAAAATTCAGTTTTCGACATATCATAAAATTGGGCATCGACAATGGTCACGTCTACGATATCCCGTACCATTGCGGCAAGCAAACAGAGCGTTGCTGGATTCAGGTTCCAGGTGGTACCAATATCCTGCTTTACCCAACGTTGATTTGGGTATATAAGCCAAAGTTTTTTCATAAAGTCTTTCCGTGTATGCTAGGCATTCTCTGCCAACAGGGCACAATATTGCGGCAATATCCCTAATTTTCGGGT
>NZ_JAOTRZ010000307.1 GCF_030247655.1 Trichlorobacter sp.
AGGATCATGGATAAATACCGCTGAAAACGATCAAAGGGCCAGCCTAATGCTGCTCTCTGGTGAAAACTTCACTACAGGCTGACATTGGCAACCAACTTTCAAGACTTTTGCAAGAGGCTCAACTGATCCGGAAAGTTCAAGACCCTTGATCAGGTCTCGGTTAAGAACGGTTAGATTAACCACAGCGGCGCCAGCAACAGTCTGCTGATTACTGTTGATGCTCGACCCGGTGTAACAGCTTTCAAGGGTGGCAAAGGTCTTGCCGGCAGGAAGCGGAGCGGTGAGCGCAGCTTTCAAAAGAGTTCGGGGACTGTTATTCATGAGTACGCCGGTATCCAAGTTTTTTACTGCTTGGTAGCTGTAGCTGATCCTGCCGCTGTAACCGTTTTCCCACTTGCCTTCTGCCTGTAACTCAATACCTTTGGTTTCGACCTTGCTCTGGTTTCTAAACTGCAACAGTCCGTCGCCAGGATCTGTAGCCTGTTCCAGCAGATCATTGATACGGGAGTAAAAACCGGTAATGCCGGTACGCAGGTTATTACCAATGTACTGGTCATAGCTTAACTCAACCATACGGATCTTTTCCGGTTTCAGATTAACATTACCTTTGGTGCTGGTGGTGTCATTATAATACAGCTCATAGGCGTTCGGGGCACGGAACGCTTCACCGTAGGATAGTCGCAATACAGTGCTATCAATGGGGTTCCAGATTACTGCTGCTCGAGGATTCCAGGTGCCACCAAAGGTGCTGTAGTGATCATAGCGAATGCCGGTATTCAGGATAAGAGTTTTTGTGATGTGATACTCGTCCTGCAGGTAGTAGCCCTGAGCATAGCTGGCATGGTTGTTATTCAAGATACTCTGATAGGCGGGGAAGATGTTGTAGTTGAGCTGTTGTTGATCAAATTGCCAACGTTGTTCTGTTCCCACTGTAATCAGATGATTACCCAGATTCTTTGAGCCATACAAGTCGGTACCCAGCCACTGGGCTACGGTTTCATCATAATTGAGGGTGTAGGTGCCGCTGTTGTCCAGCGGGTACGTACCGTCATATTCATACCGGTTGTACGTTATCCGGGCGTTCAAGTCCATGAGTGGGAAAGTTCGGCTAAAAGAAAGGCCTGCCATGGTTCGGCGGTCACTTATTATCTGGGCGGGGTCGTTGAAGATGGTGGTATAAGGGGCCGTTGGAACTTGTTTGTCTCTGGTCTGGTGCAGTACAAGCAGAGAAAAATCTTTCCAGCCGGCCTTGAACAAAAGATCCCAGGATGTTTCACCGTCCATGCTCTGGGCGGTACCGTTGTTGGTGCTGTATTCAGGAAACTGTAGCCGCCGTTTGCCGGCACTGTCCCGATAGCTGCCTGACAGGAGGAGGCTAAGACCACTATCCAGTTTGCTGCCGGCGCTGGCTCGCCCGGTCCAGGCGTTAAAACTGCCGCCTGATGTTGCGCCTTCACCGCCTTTCAAGCTGTTTGTACCCCTGGTGATGACATTGATCACCGCGACAAAGGCATTGGTGCCGTACAGCGACGAGCCAGGGCCTCTGATTACCTCAACCCTGTCTATCATGTCCACGTCAACCGGGAAGTCGCTACCAAGTGGCGCCTGTTCATACACCGCATCATTCAGGCGGTGTCCGTCCACCAGCACAAGAATACGTGTACTATAGTCCCCCAGTGGACTGAATCCGCGCACACCAACAGACTGATAGCTGCGGTTATAGGTGCTGTAAAAACCCCGCAAGCTGTTAATGGCTTCAGCCAGGGTGCGGTAGCCGTATTTACGGAAGTCATCAGCGGTGATAATACTGACCGATGCCGGAGCACTGGTGAGGTCTTGCTGATATTTGCTGGCGGCAGTTACGGTGGTAACCTCGGTATTGAGCAGCTGTTCAAGGGAGCCTATCTCCGGGCTGGGAACTGCAGTTTGCTGGGCATACAAGGCCGTTGGAAACAGAACTGTAATCATAATAGTTTGAAAAACAGATTGTACCTTTGTCATGTCTGTACCCTCAGTTTTTTGCCGGCAGCTATTCTTCAGAGCTGAAATGACGTTCAGTCCCCTCTATACTACAGTTTTTTTGCAACTGTTCGACAATTTCACTGCTGTCGGTAGGTTTGCCTGTCAGGTACCCCTGGATTATTTCGCATCCGCATTTTTTCAACGTGTTTAACTGTTTTTCAGTCTCAACACCTTCGGCCACCACTTGAAGCTTCAGACTGTGGGCCATGGCAATAATAGCAACCACAATGGCCATGTCATTTTCGCTGCGATGCATATTCCAGACAAAAGAGCGATCGATTTTCAGGACACTAATCGGGAACCGGTGAAGATAGGAAAGTGACGAGTAACCGGTGCCAAAATCATCAATTGTTATTTTGATCCCCAGTTTGTGCAACTCTCGCAGGGTTTCTTCCGCCTGCTTATCATTTTCAATCAGTATGGATTCGGTCAGTTCAAGTTCCAGTAGCTGAGGCAGCAAACCGGTTGTTTCAAGCGTCTCCTTGATTTGGGACTGGAGACTATTTTGCTTGAAGCTGCAGGCGGAAAGGTTGACCGCAACAGGTATCATGCCGTAGCCGGCATCATGCCACTGTTTTGTCTGGTGGCACGCAGTTTTCAGGACCCAGTCGGTAATAGCGATAATGCTGCCGGACTCCTCAGCAAGCGGAATAAATTTAGCGGGTGGGATCACCCCCTTTTCAGGGT
>NZ_JAOTRZ010000014.1 GCF_030247655.1 Trichlorobacter sp.
CATTAAATCACGGTGGTACGCTAGAAACTGATTTTTGTCATCAGGTTGGGGCACACTGGTAGTCGCGGGCGGTGGCTGCGATATGGCTTTTTTGTCCTCCTCCACTGAGCATCCGACTACTCCTAACATCGCTAAAAATACAACACCCAACAGTAATATCTTTTTCATAGCCGCTCCGTTTGTCATTGTATTTTTTGACGGTCCTCTAATTTGTTCCATTCGTCTGGATCTACAAGGTGGCTCCCGCAATCAAGGCAGCTCCTGACAACTTTTAGCCCCCATCTTGATCGTTCTGGCCCTAAACGATTATGCGGGCAGTTATCCGAGGTCGGATCGTAAACGTATTTTCCACCGCAAGAACAATCCAACTCAGAATCAGTAAAAGACCGGAGGCTACCACGTAAACTATTACAACTGTGACATTTATAGTTATAAAAAGGCATACGTTTTAAAATCATCTTACCCCGCCTTTCTTTGCTTTTCAGCCATCAGTTCTACAAGGAGTTTCTTCTCTTTAGTGTATTTTAAAACATCCCTCTGTGCCTCTTCATCCATATCCTCCAGCATTTTATCTATGCGCTTCACAACAGGCCCTTTGATGTATTTGGGCCCATCTTCCGCCACGATCCCAGGTTGTTCCCCTTTTAGTAGCCAATCCAAATTCACGTTTTCCTGTATTGCCCACTCAATTATCGTCGGCAGGATTGTCCCTAACCCCTTCTTGTTACTGTAATTTTGTGGAGTCAATTTGAAAAGCGCAGCAATATCTTTGCCTTCAGTGAGGCCTGTGCGTTTTTTTATTCTGTTTTCTATTTCTTTAAAATTCAGCATTACGTGTATTTTCTCGTTGACACGAATACAGCGATTCATGTATTGATTGATTGCCAGTTTACAAAAACAAAGTTTTCAGGTGTCAACCCCATGCGACAAAAAAAAGAGGAGATCACCACTATGTCAGACCTGGAACGCTTTCGGCTCATCAGATCCGAAATGGTACGCAACGGTCTCACGTATCAACAGATATGCGATGAGGCTCGTGTTTCCCGGCAGCGTGTTACTCAGGTGTTTAAAGGGGCTGCCAAAGGCTACCGCATCCGACTTGTCTTTACCCAGCTCTGCGGAATACCAGTTACTTCGCTCTGGCCCGACACCCCGCCGCAATACAGGGAGGCAGCATGAACCGCAAAGAAGCTGCACAACTTATCAACGCAACACAGCCCTGTCATAGGAAGCTACCGTTCAGGGATGCCGTGCAGATCGCCATTTCCAACGGTCTTATTCCTCCGCTGCGTCCCGGTAGACAGGCCACTGAACAGGATAGTCAGCAGGGTCAAGCTGTAGTGGGCCAAATACATCCCAGAGGGCCGTATGCAGCTTAAAAGCCGCTCTGGATACAACTCTGTAGCTGACAAAGAACTCTTTAACCGCTTTGAGCGGGGCCGCTGCAGTCCTGCATTTTTTACAGCTCAGCAATCCCGGTTCGTCGGCCAGTTTAAAGGCTTTCGATTCGGGCAATGCAACGCTGGAATTACACGCTTCGCACTGCAGGGTCAGGCTGTTGATGTGGATCATACAGAAGCTGTTGGCAACCACAGTGTAATCAGTAAGCGTAAAACCGGCCCGTTTCAGCCCTTCCTGTGCCTTAACCAAGCGGGGATAAAACTTGAAGAACCTCGCTACATCGCCGGGATGTTTGGACGTGACGCCGCACTGCGGGCAGGCAATCTGTTTGCTTTGTGTCACGGCATCAAAGGTGGACGGACTGAAATAAAAACGGCTTTTGCAACACCTGCATATGAATCTGGCATCATTGGGGAACATGCTGAACCTCCACAGAAAATCAATATATCAAACTTGTTTTGAGCGTAACAGCGAAAACGAGGAGCGTCATGTCAAAACGTACAGTTAAAAATGATACCGGGCTATCAAAGCAGGCCAGCTTGTTTGACACCGGTGTATCAGAGGGGCAGCTGGATATTCTGCTCGGCGTGAAACAGCTCATGAGTAGGCAGATCAGCGCCAGCGGTATGGACCGGTATGATATTGCCGCACAGATCAGCCGCCTGACCCGCCGAGACTGCACTAAGGACATGCTTGATAAATACACCTCATCAAACCTGGAATACGAACCAGGCATACTGCGCTTTGCCGCTTTTTGTGTCGCAACCCATAGCCTTGAGCCGATCAACTACGTGCTGGAGCCGGTCGGATCGGCAGTCATCAACCCTTCCGATCGCGATCTACTCCGGCTGGCACAACTGGCCGAACAGAAGCGAACAATAGAGCTGGAAATGCAGTCAATTCAAGCCAAGCGAGGTATCAGATAACCATGGCACCCAAAACCTACACACCCGTCCAATCAGACTACAAATTTATCGACATAGTCGAATACCTGCACCAGCAGAACGGGCCGGTATCAGGCGCACAGATCGCCAGGTCCTTGGAGATTCCCCACGCCACCGTCATGAGCCACCTTACTGTTGCTCTGGAGCGCAAGTGGGTGCGGGTCAACAACGATATGTACGAACCAGGGATCAGGCTGGCCGGAATGTACTCGGCCTACAAGATGGGCCTGGTCAATAGAATGGATACCTTGCAGGGCGAACTAAATCAACTGGAGGCATGACATGAAAATCAAACCTTGGGACAGCAGCACCTGTGATTACAGTTTTATGGGTCTTGGTGGACTCTATAACACGATACTGGCTAGTAATATGGACGCCTGTCGGCGTTTCGGAGCTGAAAACGTCCACAGCATTATAGGCAGCGCATTGTTCGCCGAAAAAGACACGACCCCTGAATCGCTTGCCCTTGAAATCGAGCAAAACACCAATATTCGGATAACGCGCGATGATATGGAGTTTCTTGGCAAATTTGTCCAGGCAAGAAAATTGATTGAACAGGCCACAAACCTGCTTAAGGAGGGGCTTAAGTGAGACAGAAACTGACACCAGGCAAAGCAGAGGCCACTGATCCGGCGCTGCATATAGAGATGGAAACCCTGCGTCAAGAGCGTGAAGAGCGCCTGAATGCAGAAGAGGCACAGGCCGATAGGGAGGCGCGGATTGCCGAAGCTCATGAGATTGCAGGCCGTATCCAGGCCTTTACGTTTGTTGGGAAAGTGTTAACCGTTACCACTTTAGTACAGCTGCGACGTATTAAAGAATCAAAGGCATATAAAGACATCCCAAATATCGGAACGTGGGACAAGTATTGTGAATATTTGGGCTTTTCGAGAGAGAAAGTAGATTCAGATTTGAAAAACCTCGCCGAATTTGGAGAAACGTTTTTGGTAACCGTTACCGGTTTTGGCCTCGGTTATCGCGAACTTCGTCAGCTTCGCCAACTAAAATACGACGGCGAATCCTTCCAAATGTCCGATGACGGCAAAACAGTAGTGATTGAGGGTGAGGCCATCTCTCTTGGGGATGATGCCGCACCAGAGATTGAGGCCGCCCTTGAGAAGTTACTGGAAAAGAACAAAACCCTGCGGGAGCGCAATACCAGGCTGGAAAAAGACCTGAAAGGCGCAGTCAAAGAGGAGGTCGCCGGCCTTGCTGCAGAAAAGAAAGCCCTGCTGGAGCGGGTTAAGGACTTGGAAAAGTACGAACCGCAGCAGCTTGATGAAACCAAATACGAGGCCCAGTACGCCGAGATACATAATCTGATGTCGCAACTGGGCGGTTGCATCAAGGCAGTTATGGCCCTTGATGATCTGCAGGATCACCCCGGAACCATGGCGCGGGTTGATGGCTATGTAGAAGGCTGCACCTACCTGGCCAATGAGCTGCGCGAACTATGGGCAGATCAGTGCATGTTTAAAAACGAATAAATCGGGGTGCCATATGGCGGCAGCACGGGACATAGAACCAGGGGTGGTACAGATGATTGTAACTGATTGGAAAACAGCAAAACACGGCGATAAGCGCCGCATAATCGAAAAGTGGGCGGGGATGCTCCAGGTAGCCCCTCAAACCATTTACCGTGTGCTGCCCAAAAACACCAACCGGCGCAAGCGGGCAGCCACCCGTCATCATACCGGTATTGAGGATGCTGCTCGCGTCGTAGCAATGCTCAAATACTCCGTTCCCGAACATCGCGGCACCATCACTACCCGCGATGCCCTGGAAAACGCTCTACTAAACGGCATGATTGACAAACGATTTTCAACGGTACCGGTAGGCACCTTTGACCGGGTCATCCGTGAACTGGGTATTAACCAGCAGCGCCGCCGCATTCAGCGTTTTCAGGCAGAGCGCCCCAATGAAATGCACCATGTTGACGCCTCCAGTTCAGACTGCTTCTACGTGGCTGAGGAACTGCCCGGTGGTGACTACCTGCTGCGCCTGCACAAAGGCCACCGGGATTACAAGAACAAGCCAATACCCGTGGATGGCCTGCGCCCCTGGTACTACGGCGTGGTTGATGACCACAGCGGCGTTTTCTGCGCCCGCATGATTGCTGCACGGGGCGAGAGTGCAGCCGACAACATGGACTTTCTCTGTTATGCCTGGTCACAGCAGGAAGGCAAAGACCTCTACGGTTTGCCGGACAAGCTAAAGGGTGACCTCGGCCCCATGATGCGCAGCCCGGAATTTAAAGAGTTCCTGGGGCGGCTGGATGTTGACATAGACCCATCACTGCCAGGCGACAAGGAGGCCCACGGCAAGATAGAGGTCTGCTGGTCAAAGATGTGGCGTAGCTTTGAAAAGGCCTACTTTATGGCCTCAGACTGGAAAAGCTTCACCATAACTATGTCTGAACTGATGGAGCGTTTTAACCGCTGGACAGAGCGCTACAACCAGAACCCGCACCGCTTTGAGCGCAAGCTGACCAAAAAGCAGGCATGGGAGAGGATCAGCCGCCACGGCGGGGCCGTGCTGATGCCTGAAAACGCTTTGCATACCATAGTCAGGCGCTGGTCCAGAGAGGTGAAACAGGACGGCACTTTCAGTATTGACGGTACCCTGTACGAGGTCAAGGGGTTGCACGATGCCAGCGTATGGGTCTACCAGGGCGTGTTTGACAACAAGATGGTGGTGGTAGATCGCGCCACCGGCAACAAGTATGAGGTTGATGACTTTATCCCGAACAAGCTGGGCGAATTCAAGGCAACGCCAGAAACCGGCTATCAACAAACCCGCAAAGCCGCTGCAGATTTGACCGGCGTCCAGAACCTGCTCTACACCCCGGAACATCAAGAAATGATCAAAACCGAGCAACCACGCAATGTCATCAAAATCCCGGTTAAAACCACCATCCGCGAGCTTCAGAACCCTCTCGACCTGGACACGTATCACGATATCAACCAGGCCATTCGTGATCTGCAGACACTCACCGGATCAGTGTTTATGGGAACCGAGCGGAATGAACTGATGACCTACATCCGTGAAAACGGCATGTCGCGGCGGTTTGTGGCAGAGCTGGCCGGAGAAATACAGGTAGAGCAGATGCAACGGATAGCGCTGTAGCACAACTAAATGGAGGTGGACAATGGGAACTGCCGTGCAAAAACAAACATGCAGAACGGTTGGAGAGGTTGTTGATGCGTTATCAGTGTTCAACAGGGATTTGCCCGTTGAATGCGGCCTGGATGACTGCGTCACGGTGTACAGGGTAGAGCCTGATATTCGTGGCGGGCTGGAGCGAGTTGAGATTTGTGGGGATGATCCGTGGGCAGGGGAAGAATAAAAACAACGGCCCCCGGCGCTGCAACGCCGGAGGCCATAACCCAGAAGGGAGGTACAAATCATGAGTAGTATGACCAGACTGGAAACATTTGTCAATCTTGGCTACACCCACGACCCGTTTAAAAAGCCAGTGAGGTTTGAGA
This sequence comes from Trichlorobacter sp., assembly GCF_030247655.1. Taxonomy (GTDB): domain Bacteria; phylum Desulfobacterota; class Desulfuromonadia; order Geobacterales; family Pseudopelobacteraceae; genus Trichlorobacter. The sequence continues at coordinate 5,834 of NZ_JAOTRZ010000014.1, forward strand.
CCGGAGACATGGTGCGCTGCCGTCGCATCCTCACAATGGCCGTCAACAGCCGAGCCATGGTCAGCATTGTGGGGGAGCGGGGCTGCGGCAAAACCGAGGCCGTTGACTCGGCTCTAAAGGGGATGTCGGTGCCTATGCAGATCATCAGGGTGCAGCGTGATGCCCAGGAAAAACTCACCATTGATGACATCAAAACGGCCCTCATCACCGGCCTGAGTGAGGAGGATGTCCGGCGTGGCGGCATAGCCAGTCATGCTCAACTCAGGCGCGTACTGGGGGCATCAGCCACTCAAAAAACCGCCCAGGGATCGGAACATCAGATCGTTGTTGTCATTGAAGAGGCCCAGCGCATCCACTCAAACACCCTGCGCAGCCTCAAAACCCTGCGGGAAATCGAATGGTGCGGGCAGCGTGAACTCTGCACCATTGTCCTGGTTGCCCAGAGCGATCCTATGAACCGTGCCGGTGTCTCTGAAGTGCGGCTGCGGTCAGACCTGGTGCGCATGCAGGGCCTGTCCGCCAATGAGGCCGCCCATTATGTGCGGGAAATCATAGGAACGCACTTTGACGATGCCGCTGTAGAGACCTTGGCTGAACTGTCAGCCGCCCGCAATTATCTGGAACTGCAGGCACTCTGCATAAATCTGCTCAACATCGCCCTGGCTGATGGCCGCGAACAGGTATCGGTTGAGGATGTCCGGGCCATTGCCACTCCGGCAGCTCAACCGGTACCCAGGGCAGCAGCCCGCACCAAACCGGCAGCACCAGCCCCGGCAACCAGCGCCCTTAAATCGGTGCTGGAACGCCGGACCGCAACTGCCGCACCAACAGACGGGAGGGCCGAGGCATGCTGAGACTGAAACAGGCCATGGATGAACTGAAAATACCGCAACAGGCGTTTGTTGCGGCCTCCGGCTGGAGCAAAACACAGGTCAGTCTGACGCTGAACAGCGGCAAACTTCCGGCCAATGCAGGTAAGTTTGCTGCTGATGTGCAGGCATTTGCAGAGACACGGCCTGAGCTTATTGCCTGGCTCGGATGCCGTGGGCTGACGGTACCTGCACTGTGTGACAACCTGGCTGAACCGGCTGCCGATAACAGTGCCACAGCAGATCTGGAACGTGCCCTGTGCGAGGTGGCCGGTCGGGCCGTGCTGATGGTGTCGGTGCCACGGGAAACCGTGATCGGGCTGGCCCGTGTTGCCGGGCTGCTGCTGGATAAACTACACAGCCTGGCCGGGGCTGATGCCCCCTACACCCTGCGGATTGAGGCTAAGGCCTGCGCCATGCTGGCCGGTGCAGAAGGGGGGCAATCATGATCCACTGGGGCTACTGCATAGCATCCTCCCTGGGCGGTGCCGCCATCATGTTGTTACTGGTCGCCTGCGCAGACGCGGCAAAAACCGCTGATAACCAAACGGAAAGGAAGGGCTAACATGTTTAACGCCATCAGAAAAATACTGAAGCACTTGGAGAACCGGCGCAAGTGGAGCCGGACCAAACGCTGGATGCAGGAACATGCGCTTAACTCTGATCGGATGACCGTAGGGCTACTGGCCTCAGGTTCGCTGAGGCTCTGGAAATGAGCACCAGGGCATGGTTGGCAGCTATTGCCCTGGCAGCGGTATTCGGCGGCATAGGCGGCTGGTCGCTGCGGATCACCACCGCAAACGACCGCTATATCAGGGCGCTGGCAGAACAGCACGAAGCCGCTAAACGCTACTGGGATGTACACACAAACGACATTATCACCAATAACACGCTGGCACGAGAAAGGAACAAGCGATGAACCATTACAGCTACAGCCCACATGAGGGCATGCAGTACCACCCGGACAAAGAGGTTGCCAGGGCCGCAGCAGAGGAGGCCGTCCGCATCATGTCTGCAGATCCAGGTTACACCGCTGATGATATGGCCCAGATCACCTGGGGCGAAGTAACCGAACGGGCTGACTCAACCGGCGCTGTCGGGTATGCCCTGAAACGCCAGGACCGCCTCGCCTACGAGGCAACACACCCGCAGGTAATCAACGGGCGTATGGAGAACGGCAACGGCGACCTGGTCAGGATAGAGAACATCAAGGCGCAGGATCTTCTTGAACATGACATGGTGTTAAGTATTGCCTGCATCTGGTTGCCGTTAAGCGCGCTGCTGTCCAGATTCAAGCTGCACACCTTTACCGATATCACCGCCTTCGTGAATGTTCTCTTTGAGGAATACAACACGAAACGAGGCGGATCTAAGGGAAATATGACCTTTACCACCTTTGATCGTAAATACAGGCTGGCTCTAGCCATACAGGAAACCATCGGCCTGGGGCCAGAACTGCTGATAGCCCGGCAGAAACTGCTGGACGCTGTGGATGAATACCCTGATGAGGCCAACGACCTGAAAACCATTGTCCTGGCGATACTGTTCCCTACTAACGGTCAGGTACGGGTTGCCCAAGTATTAAGCCTTCGGGCCTACAAACTGAATAACCCGTTGTGGAATGAAGGGATGATGATCATCGACAAAGCGATTGAAGTGGTCAGCAGCAAGCGGCAGATCAGGCTGTATGTCCGCAATGAGCAGGGTGAGTACGATGCCGTACCGCTCAGCATCGCGGCACTGTAGGGGGGTGGCATGATGGAAGAACAGATCATTACTACCAAGGTGGTTGAAACAGTCGGAGACCTGCGCCGGGCCATGACCACATTACGCGATGATATGCCGGTGCGGGATCACATTAAACGGCTGGGGCTGGCGGTAACCATGGTCAAGACCGAGCTGGGCGAAGTTCTGGAGATATCCTGATGACCCAGATGCGTACCTCAATCAAGGCCCGTGCAGATTACCGACCGGCCACCAAACAGGACGGGGATAAACGGTGCCGCTACTGCACCCGGAAAACCGCAGGGTGGAAAGGGTCAGGCAACCACGCTACGCCCGTACTCAACTGCAGGCTGTTGGGGATCAGCGTCAACCAGGATTACACCTGCAGGGAATATAAACCAGAGGGCAGTTAACCGTTGAACCGGTGGCCGGAACCACCCCCCAGCCCCCTCCTGAATCAGGAGGGGTAGCGTCCGGCCACCCATTGAGCGGCTAAATAGACAAAATAGACAAATTGCTCAATTTCGCAAACTGAACAGAAATGCTTGAGGGTATCGACATGGATGAGAAAAAACAGCAGCACCTGATTAAAACCCTGAACAACGAAGGCATGACCGTACTGCTGACCAGAGATTACAACGCCATACTCTTGAATCTGGCCCTGCTTAAACGGTTTGAACGCCGGGTGCGGGTTGCCGCCCAGGTAGATACCCCGCTTGCCATGCTGGTTAAACAGATTGATAACGATGCCGCACGTATTACCGAGACCTGCAATGCATAATCCGATACAGCGCTTTGAACAACGCTTTAAATCCCCCCCGGCCCCCCTTTCTGAAGGGGGGAGAGGTCTGCAGCATGTACCCCGTCGTGTCCAGGCCATACAGGCCCTTGCGCAGTGGAAACAGGCCGGACTTGAGCAACCGGATGCATGGCTACGTCTGGAGATAGGTGAGGCGTTTCAAAAGCTGATATGCCTGGCGCTGCCCGGAGCCCCTGCAGTTGAGATGCTGCCTGCCACGGCTGAAATGTGGCTGCTGCTAATGGCTGATATGGATCTGACGGAAGAGATTGATCAGCCACGGATACATAAGGGATTCGGTCTGCTGTACCTGCATTTAAAACAGTGGCCGCAGCTTGCAGACCTGATTGACAACCTGCCGCCACGCCCACAAAAAGCCCAGCCAGCTCCACAACGCACTGCAGAACAACATGCAGATGGAGCGTCAAAACTGCAGGATATACTGGATGGATTGAAGTAGAGGGGACTGACATGGCTAATACCTATCGCAAACGCAAGACCGGCGTACCGATCAACAAAAAGCAGATCGCCGTAATCAAGCTGGCCTGCAACAGCCTGCAGATTGATGATGCCACCTACCGCGATATGCTCCAGGACCGCTACGGCGTCACCTCCTGCACCAAACTCAGCTATGACCAGGCTGGTGAATTCATCCGTGAGCTGGAAGGCAAGGGGTTTGCGGTGCAGCCCAAGAAAAACACCGCCCCTGCCCCGCGCCGTCCCCGTCCCTCTATCCCCAGGAACAAGGGCACCGTAATTGCCCTGGCCAGCCAGGATGAACGGGACAAAATCAACGCCGTGGCAGAGCTGATACAGTGGCGTGAAGCCAACGGGCTGGCCCTGTTTCTGGAAAAGCGGATGGGGATTAAAGAGGGTACGGTACGCACCTCTGCTGAGGCATACCTTGCCATTGAGGGCCTGAAAAAGATGTTTCAGAACGGCATGAAGAAACAGCACGGCCCGGCCTGGTGGCGGATGGTCTTTACTGATCCGCGCATTGTGGAATACATCCGGCAGCACTGCCCGGATCAGTGGAGGTAACCCATGGAACGGGATGACCTGAAATGGCTGGCCGAGCTGGACCCTGAAACCGATCTGAACGAACATTACCGCGATGTAGTGGCCGTGATCGGGCTGGAGGCTACCCTGAAGCTGGCGGCTGCGTTCCCGTCCATACCGGTCTATCTGGCCAACCCCCACTACATCCTGAAGCAGGTCAAAGTCCGGTACGTGCTGAAGCATGGCAAAAAGCTCACCCCTCGGCGGCTGGCACTGGATACCGGATTTTCAGAGCGGATGATCTATAAGCTGCTGGAGGAAAAAGAAGAGGACGGTGGGTGGAAGCAAGAGAGTTTGATCTAACCAACGTGATAACCGGCTTACGGGTTAAAGCGTACAGATGGGCAGGGCCAGCAGAAGAGAAACCGCCAAAATTCAGCGGGGAGTAAGTAAGTCCGAGTTGATTAGGCCGTTATGTTTTAAAACACGCGCTGGCCGATAGGCCATAAGGATTTTGACTATGAAGATTTTAATAGCTTGTGAATATAGCGGAACGGTACGGGATGCTTTTATAGCCAGAGGACACGACGCAATGAGTTGCGACCTGCTGCCGACTGACGCACCTGGGCCACATTACCAAGGGGATGTGCGGGATGTGCTGCATGGCTGTTGGGATTTGATGATTGCACACCCGCCATGTACGCACCTGTCTGTTTCTGGAGCGAGGCATTTTGACGCGAAGAAAATGGATGGGCGGCAACAGTCTGCGATCAGCTTTTTTATGATGCTGGCAAAGGCAGACATACCGATGATAGCCGTGGAAAATCCGGTTTGCATCATGTCTTCAATCTGGCGCAAGCCAGACCAGGTTATACAGCCGTGGCAATTTGGGCATGGCGAGACAAAGGCAACCTGTTTGTGGCTGAAGGGACTGCCGCCGCTGATACCTACCGAAATTGTGGACGGTAGGGAAAGCCGAATACACAGAATGCCGCCAAGCCCCGAACGTTGGAAGGAACGCAGCAAGACCTATGAAGGGATAGCGCAGGCAATGGCTACACAATGGGGTTAAGGTTTTGCGCGGGTTTTGGGACATAACACCGAGCTGACCGGCATGTCCGGTCCAGCGGGAGTTAGACGCTACCCCATTGACACACCACGTCTAACCGGCGTATAAGCCCGCCATCACCAAGGCCCCTTTCCACAACGGAGAGGGGCTCTTTTTTTGAACCCATCAACTGACTACCCTTCCCACCTCCTATATACCCATACCTGCTTGTATCTCCAACTCTGGACCGGCAGCGCCCTGGCGCGTTGACCCCAGGCGCATAAAAACCGCCCCGGTCCATAATCACAAACCGCCCGACAGCATTGTCGAAAGGATAGCCGGATGTTCCGGCGCAACGGCAGGGGGGCCGCCCCCTGCCGCACAACAGGAGGCCCCATGCGTTTGATACTTGTTGTAGCCATGCTCGCCCTTACTGTCAGCCCAGCCTTTGCTGCAGACATCAACAAGGCCCTGGTGGTGGTATTCGGTCACGAAGGCGGCCTGCAGTGTGACCGCAATGATCCTGGTAACTGGACCGGTGGCAAGGTCGGCGTTGGCAGGGCAGGCTGCACCAAGTTTGGTATTGCCACCAACAGCTACCCGAATCTGGACATCCGCAACCTCACCATCCACCAGGCCGCCAAAATCTATGAGCGCGATTACTGGAACCCGCTGCACCTGTCCGAGCTGAAGAGCCAGGCTATTGCCACCGAGGTTTTCGACACCGCCGTTAACTGCGGTGCTAAATCATCTGCCCTGATCCTGCAAAAGACCTGCAACCATCTGAACGGCAAAGGCAAAGATTATCCGCTTAATGGCCGGATCACCAGCGAGACCATCCGTTGGATCAACGACTACACCGTTAAAAAAACAAACCGTACCAGGTTCTGGAAACTACTGAACGGCTACCAGCTGGGGCGGTACATCCAGATCGTAGATGCAAACCCACGTATGACGCGCTACCTGAACAGCTGGTTATCGAGGGTCTGGTGAAATGATCGACATTGCCCTCGCATACCTCGGGCGGTCGCCCGTGGCCCTCCAGGCTATGCTCTATACCTGCGCCGGTCTGTTGCTGATCTGCATCGGCCTGGGGGTAGCGGTTGAGATTCAAAGCACACGCCTGGCCGCTGCCAACGCCACCATCGGCAAACTACAGGCCGAGAAAAAGAGCCTGGGCGACCAGATCATCACACAGAACAGGGCGGTTGAGCAGTGGAAGACCGAAGCCGACAAACAGGCCCAGCGGGTGCTTGCAGCCCAGGCCGCTGCCGAAAAGGTCCGCACCGTAACGGTAGAGCGGGTACGTGAGGTCACTGTAGCAGCCATACCGCAATCATGCCCTGAATCTGACGGCTGGCTGATCAATTGGGGCCTGCAGTTCAATGCCCGGTGGGAGGCTCAATGAAACGATTGGTACTTGCTTTGACAGTGCTGCTGTCCGGCTGCTGCACTCTGCCGGAAACCGTAGAGGTACCGGTTGCCGTGCCCTGCACGCCACCCCCGGTGGCCCAGCGACCACAACTATCAATCCGCCACCTTAAAGCAGGCCTGCCGCCTGCAGAGGTTAAACGCTTGTACGCCGAGTCCCTGGAACAACTAAGCGGCTATGCCACGGGGTTGGAGAAACTGTTGAACGGCTATCGAGGGGGCAACCGTGCCCGATGATATGGACCACGCGCAGGCCCGCGCTGAAGAGTACACCGCCGATGCATTGCGGGAACATTGGCGCCACCAGAAACTAGGAGTAGGGCTGAGCCACTGCGAAGAGTGCGGAGAACCGATACCAGAAGCCAGGCGGCGGGCACAGCCAACCGCCACCCATTGTGTAGACTGCCAGGCAGCTCTTGAAGTCAACCAACGGAGGATCACGTGACACCACAGGACGTAGCCGCACTAACCGCCATAGCCGCCATTGTCAAACAGATTGGCGCGTGGCCCATGATCAGCGTGTTCATGCTGGTAACCGTTGGCCCCTGGCTGGGCATGTGGTGGTTTACCCGCATCTATGAGAAACGGCATGCCGCCGTTGTCACCATGTACACCGACAACGTGTCGCTGGTGAAGAGCTTCGAGAAGATCGCCGCCTCCCTGCAGGATGTGGTGATCCTGAACACACAGGCCATGCAGGGCATTAAAGAGAGTGTGGATAACAACATCTACTGCCCGATCATGCGTAAAGACCCCAAGGTGGAGAAAGCACTATGAACCTGGAACGCGCCGCCATGATGGGCAAGCTGGCCGAGGCCAGACAAAAACGGCAACGGCTGGAGCTGAAGATTGAGGGCAACGCCCGCCTGGTCTGTCAGGGTCTCAACACGCTGCTGACCCCTGCCGCTGATCTGGAGATCCCGCTGCTGGATGAACAATTTGATGAGCTGAAAACCGCCTGGGCTGAACTGCAGGTAGTCAACAGCGAAATAGCCCGTCTGGAAAAGGCCCTACGCTAATGGCTGCGAAGGGTGCCAAAGCAGAGCTGGAGACCGTTGTCCGCCAGTCCTACATTGAGACCGGCAACCTGACCCTGGCTGCCGAGACCCACGGCGTATCCCGCCAGACCGCCAGCGAATGGAAGCGCCGGGCTGGGGATGAATGGGACAAGGCCAGGGAACGTAAAGCCAGCTTCGGCCTGCGGATGGAAGCCCTGCTGGACAGAGAGCTGAAATATGCCGAGAGCCGCTTAGCCGGTGCAGTAGAAGGCGGCACCCTGGATAATCTGAGCAAGCTGGGGGCGCTGGTGGTTAAGTTCCTGGCCATCGAATCCCAGGGTAGCGGTTATGACCGGGCCAAGGTGTTTCTGGAAAACCTGCAGTGGATTGTTTCCTGGTTGCGGGAAAATGACCCGGAGGGGCTGAAGGTGCTGGCAACAGACTTTGACGCCATGACCATGCAGTTTAAAACGGAGCTGATGAACAATGGCCCTGCGTAAGCGCCCAAACCTCACCGAGGGTCAGTTCGATAAACAGCTCACCGAGCTGAAGGCGTGGATACGCGAGTCCGTATCCCCCTTTGAAAACGACACCCCGGAAAAGCAGGCAGCACGTAAGAAGAGAGGCGAAACCGACCTCCTCTTTTTCTTTGAGACCTACCTGCCCCACTACTTTTCCTGCGCCTTTGGTGAGTTTCATGAAGAGTGGCAGGAAGCCACTGAACATCAAGACCAGTTTGACATTATCGGCGCTCCCCGTGAACACGCCAAGTCCACCTTCTTTACCCTGGGTAACCCGGTCCATAAGATTGTTTACCGGCTGAAGCGGTTTATCTGGCCCTGCTCTGATACCCATGATCAGGCCACCGGTTTCAGTGCCCAGATCAAGGCCGAGCTGGAAGAGAACCCACGCCTCAAGCATGACTTCGGCAACCTGAAAACAAAGGTCTGGAGCGATGACGAATTCGAGACCAGCAACGGTGTCAAGGTTCTGGCCCGTGGCCGTGGCGATAAGGTTCGGGGTATCCGCTACCGCCAGTACCGCCCGGACATGGTCATTTTTGATGACATGGAAAACGACGAAACCGTCGAGAATCCCCGTACCACCAAGAAGATCATCAACTGGATACGCGGTGCTGTGCTGGGTTCGCTGGGGGCTGGTTACTCGGCCATCATGGTGGGCAACCTGTTCCACAGCAAGAGCGCCATTGTCCAACTGATTACCGACATTGACGAAGAGACCGGAGAGCGTCGCTACTGGTCCAAGGTCTACGCGGCGATTCTGGATGAAGGCGGGCCGAATGAGCGTCCCCTGTGGCCTGCCAACTGGCCTATGGAGCGGTTGCGCAAGAAGCGCCGGGATGTGGGCAAATATACCTTTAACAAGGAAATGATGAACAAGGTGGGCGTAGAGGATACGCCGTTCCCGGAAGAACAGGCCCGCTACTATCAGCGGATTGAATTGGTGGAGCTGGCGCTGGAGATAGCCACTTTCCTTGATCCATCGGCCAAGGCTGGCGAAGGCAACGACTTCCGGGCCTGTGTCACCATCGGCCTGCATCGGCCTACCATGGTGTTTCGCTGCCTGCATGCCTGGATCAAAAAGCAGTCCATTGCCGCCATGTTCACCGCTGCCTACAACCAGTTTGATACCTACGGCGGCAGGATCGGCATTGAAGAGAACATGCTCAAGGACTTTCTGCACGAGGCTATCCAAAACTATGCCCGTGATGCAGGCCGCTATCTCCCCTGGGAGCCGGTTCACCACAGCACCAACAAGGAAGGCCGGATCATCGGCACCTGCTCCTATCTGTGGGAATACGGCAAGTTTCTGTTTGAACGGGGGCAGTCTGACCAGAACCTGCTGGTTGAGCAGTTTGTCTACATCCTCAATAAGTCCGTCCACGATGACGGCCCTGATGCGGCTGAATCAGCCATCAGCATGCTGCAGGGTGGTGTGGGCGGTTGGGCAGCATCAAGGCCAACCACCATCATTCGCCCTGTACATCAATTCAGCGGTTTCAGTACCGGATCAGCCAGAGATATCCTTGCGGGGTACCGATAATGTCAAACGGCCTTTACCTTCCTGACGGCTCATATATGCGTTTTGCCGAACCGGCTGCCACCTCCGGTTCGTTATCTACAGAGATAGCCGTCCGTAGTCGTTCAATGGACTATTACGCCATTGGCAACATGTACCTGCCCAACCCTGATCCGGTCCTGAAGGCCCAGGGTAAGGACATACAGGTCTACACCGATCTGCTGATTGATGACCGGGTGGGCGGTGGGCTGATCAACCGCACCGGCGCTGCCAAGTCGCTGGTTTGCTCTGTTGAGCGCGGCACCTCTTCAACAAAGCATTTCAAGGCCGTTAAAGAGATATTCGCAGGCCTTAAAATCAACAGCATCATAGAGACCATTCTGAAGGCCAGAGGCTACGGTTACGCCCCCATTGAAGTGATATGGGGCAACAAATACGGTCTGACCGTACCGGTTGATCTGGTGGGCAAACCGCAACGCTGGTTTGTCTATGGCCAAAACAACGAACTACGCTTCCGTAGCCGTGACCACCTGATGGACGGTGAGGAACTGCCGCCCCGTAAATTCATCTGCCCCACCAACGAGGCCAGCTATGACAACCCCTACGGTCTGGGCCTGCTTAGCCGATGCTTCTGGCCCGTGGCATTCAAGAAGGGCGGCTGGCGCTTCTGGGTCCAGTTCAGCGAGAAATTCGGGCAGGTCTGGCCAGTGGGCAAACTGCCCCGCACTGCAACACCTGAACAGCGTGAGGAAATGCTGGATAGGCTAACCAGGATGGTTCAGGACGCCGCCGCCGTAATCCCTGATGATGGCAGCATCGCCCCGTTTGAAAGTGGCACTAAAACCGCCACAACGGATCTGTATCGCGGGATCATTGCTGAGGCGAACAACGCCATATCAACTATATGGTTGGGTCATGCCGGAGCCGGAGAATCTACCCCCGGCAAGTTGGGCGGCGAATCAGCAGCCACAGCGGTGCGGGATGATATCCGTGATGATGACGCCAACCTGATTACCGAAACCCTGCAGCAGGTAGTTAACTGGATCTGCGAGATCAACTGGGGCAGCGCTGCAGATGCTCCCCTGGTGAAACTGAAGCAAAAAGAGCAGATCGACACAACCCAGGCCGAGCGTGATGACAAGTTGACCCAGGCCATGGAGCGATCCGGCAAGCGGTTGACCACGGCCTACTACATCAAGACCTACAGCCTGGACCCGGAGGATATTGAAGACGCAGCCCCAGACGTGGCCCCGGTGATCCCCAAATCCCTGATAGGCAAAACCGGTAGGGTGCAGAGTGTTGACCCTCTGCCGCCCGTGCAGTTTGCCGACCCTGATCCTGCAGCCCAGGACTCTGCCGATATCGCCGCCACCCGCCTGTCTGAGGTAACGGAGCCAGTTATTACCAAATGGCTGCAGGCCCTGAAGCGGGAAGTTGATCAGGCCGGTAATCTGATCGACCTGCGGGCCGACCTGCTGAAGGTTCAGGGGCTGGATCTGGCCGACCTGGCCGCGCCGATCCGCGACGGCCTGTTGCTCTCCAGGTTGGCAGGCCGGGCAGAGGTGATTGACGAAATAGCCGCCTCAGAGGCTGGTGCATCGTTTGCCGAGATCACCCGTATGCATGATTGGGCAGCCGGGCATACATACGCCGAAGCATCGTTAATCTCTGCTCTAAACCTCCCCTTTAAAGAAGCGATCGCATTTTTCCGCAACAAGGTCAGCATCCCGACTGAGCGCTGGAATGACCTGTTCATAGACCAGCACTCCCAGGGGTTCATGATCGCCGGTGCCATCAAAGGGGATTTGATCAGCGATATCCGTGATGCCGTTGACCAGGCTATCAGCAGCGGCCTGACCCTGGAACAGTTCCGCCAACAGTGGGACGCCATAGTAGAGCGCCACGGCTGGACCTACAACGGTGGCCGCAACTGGCGTACCCGCATCGTCTACGAGACCAATACCCGGCAGGCCTACAACGCCGGTCGCTGGCAGCAGGTCACTGACCCTGATGTCCTGAAAACCCGCCCATATCTGGCATACCGCCACGGTGATTCAATCCGCCCCCGTCCGCTGCACCTGGCATGGAACGGCACCGTGTTGCCTGCAGACGACCCCTGGTGGGCAACCCACAGCCCGCAGAACGGCTGGGGCTGCAAATGCAAAGTGTTCAGCGTTGGCGAACGGGACATCAAGCGAATGGGCGACCAGGCCAAGCGCAGTGCGCCACAGGATGGCAGTTACCAGTGGACCGACAAACAGGGCCGGACGTTCACCATTCCCAACGGCATTGATCCAGGGTTCCAGTACAACCCAGGCCAGGCAGCCACTAAAGGCAAGCAGATCCTCAACGACCGTATCAACCAGCTGCCGCCTGACATCGCCAAGGGCATCCGGGCCGAGATTACCCAGGGAGAAAAGCGGTGAGTCTGGTCACCATCAACCACAATCTGCCGGACGCTCAAAAGCGGTTAGAAGCGCTGGCCCGCAAGGCTGGCACTATCCAACCGGCATTGAAAACAATCGGGCTAGCCCTGGAGGCCAATATCCGGGAGCGTTGGGATAAGGAGATCGATCCGGCAGGTAATAAGTGGCAAGCGCTGAAGGCTTCTACGTTAAAGCGCAAGGCCAAGAAAAAGAAACCGCTCAAAATCCTCCTGCAGGATGACCAATTACGTTTCAACATCAACAGCCAGGTTGAGGGGTCTAACCTGATTATTGGTAGCCCCCAGAAATATGCCGCTGTCCATCAACTGGGCGGCCCGGCAGGTCGCAAGGGCAGACAGTTCACTATGACTGCCCGCCCCTTCCTCGGCATCAGCAAACAGGACGAGGCCGACATTCTGGACGAGATTGAGCAACATCTGAAATTTTAGCCCCTGTGGCTGTTTTTACCCTTCAGAGGCGGCAAGGGTAAGGGTGAAACCCATCTACCCAGTTTATAAACAGCGTCAGGCCCGTTTACACGGAATTTTTGAACAGGTCAACGGACTGATTTTGGAGACTGCAGTACGGTGCGTTGGCACCGTACACAACAGGAGAAGAAAATCATGGATGAATGGGATCTGGTTTTTCGTGCTGGAAAGCACACTGACAGCTCCGGCAATACCCGCAACTGGACCACTGATGATCTGGACAAGATCGTCTGTTCATTTAATCCGGAGGTTCATGAGCCGCCCCTGGTGATTGGGCATCCGGCAGACAACGCCCCGGCGTTTGGCTGGGTTGCCGGTATCAAGCGAGAGGGCACCGGCCTGTACCTGAAATACAAGGACGTGGCCAACGAGTTCAAGGACTGGGCAGCCAAGAAGCTGTTCAAGAAAAAGTCCATAGCACTCTACCCGGACGGTTCCCTGCGCCACATCGGCTATCTGGGGGCCATGCCTCCGGCCATCAAAGGTCTGCCGGATTTTGCATTTAATGATGGCGACCGTGGCACTGCCATTACCTACGAATACAGCGACTGGCGCATGACCACCCTGGGTCAAATCATCCTGCGCCTCCGTGACCACCTGGTTGAAACCCTGGGCGCGGAAAAGGCTGACAACATAATCAAGGGCTGGGAGGTGCAGGATCTGCTGACACCACCGCCTGAACCGGAGCAATCAAACAGTCTGTACAACGAACCCGAGGAGGAAGGTATGAAACCTGAAGAGGTGCAAGATTTAATCACCAAGGCTGTGGGCACAACCGCAGCACAGTTCGCCGAAAACATGAAAACGGTCGGCGAGACCATCAAGGGCCTGTCCGAACAGGTCGGCAACCTGCAGAAACAGTTGACCACCGAGCGTGATGGCAGGCTGCGGGCTGAGTTCCGCGAATTCCTGATGACCCCGGAAATGCAACAGCGGGTAGCAGAAGGATCACGGGAGGCCACCATCAACCATATGATGACCCTGGCCAGTGCAGCCCCGGTTGAGTTTGGCGAGGGTGACGGCAAGACCACCCGCTCGGCCCTGGACGTCTACAAGGGGCAGCTGATGGCGCTGCCCACAGTGGTTCAGTTTGGTGAGCATGCCACCAAGGACAAGGTGGGTGATCTGGCCAAGGTTGGCGACATGGATGTTGACACGCTGGCAGCAAACGCCCGGCAGTTTGTTGAATCCGAGGCCGCTGCAGGTCGTACCGTTTCGTACACCGATGCTGTTTCGCACATTAAGAAAGGGGGTGCCAAGTGAGGCCCGGTAATCGTTACAACTACACCGCACAAGGGGCAATCCCCCGCTATCGTTTTGTTACGCCTGGCACTGCAGACCGCACCGTAAAAGTGGCGGTTGGCGCAACCGCTCCACTGACTGGCGTTTGTCATGACATCAACCTGGTTGATGGTGAGCGGGGCGATATCGTGCGCGATGCCATGCCGGAGATTGAGTATGGCGGCACAGTAACCCGTGGCGATCTGCTGACCTCTGATGCCGAGGGGCGGGCCATTGCCGTTGTTGATCCGGCTGCAGGCACAACCGTCTACTACGGCGCTATTGCCGAAGTGTCCGGCGTACTCGGCGATATCTGCCCGACCTTCCTTGCTACCGGCAAGCTGATTGGTCCGGCTGCCTAACCCACATTACACGAGAGGAGATACCCCGTGCCTAAATCTGCATACGCAGTAGAACCTGAATTAACGGCCATAACCCGTGCCTACCACAACGGCAAACTGATTGCTGATGACGTTATGCCCCGGCTGCCGTCAATCAACAAAGAAGAGTTCAAGTTTAACGAGTTTTCCAACGCTGATGAGGCTTTTACCGTGCCTGACACCTCGGTGGGACGTACATCAGACGTTAACCAGGTTGGCCAGTCATCCACACAAAAGACCGGATCAACCGAGGATCGCGGTCTGAAGGATGCTATCCCGCTGCCTGATATTGATGACAACCCAGAGGCCAACCTTCCGGGCCGGTCAACTGAGTTCCTGACAAACCTGATCCTGCTGGATCGTGAGATCCGCGTGGCAAAGATGGCGTTTGATGCTGACAATTACCCCTCATCAAACAAGCTGGCCCTGACAGGCGATAGCAAACTGACATCCGCCCTCTGTGATCCGATTGAGATTTTTGAGGAGGCGCTGAACAGCTGCATCATGCGGCCCAACAAGATGGCCATTGGCCGCTATGACTATTCTCTGCTGTCACGCAATCCCAGCATTATCAAGGCCATCAACAAAACTGACGGCGAGAAGGGCAAGGCCACAAAGCAGCAACTGATGGAGCTGTTTGAGCTGGATGACATCCTGATCGGCGAGGCCTGGGTCAACAATGCCCGTAAGGGTCAGGCACGTAGCATGAAGCGGGTCTGGGATGAGTCAATTCTGTTCTTCAGTAACGACCCGTTGGCCGATACCCGCCAGGGCACTACCTACGCCTATACGGTGCCCTATCGTCAACGGGTGACCCTGTCCAAGATAGATAGCGACAAAGGTCTGCACGGCAGCCTGGTCATTAAAGTGGGCGAGTCCGTTAAAGAGCTGATCGTGGCCAATGACATGGCATTCCTGCTGACAGGCACACGGTAAGGAGGGGGGTACATGAACAAGTCTAAGTACATCGTTGTTACACAATTTCACGGCCTCGGGCGGATACACAAGGTTGATAGCGAGATTGAGCTAACTAGTGATGAAGCATCCGAGCTGGCCAGTTTTATCAAGCCTGCTGACGGCAGCGCCATGCCTGCCACCACCGCCCAGGATACCAGCCTCCAGAAACGGATCACCGAGCTGGAGGACGAGCTGCAAAAGCACCAGGAATCTCTGGCCACGTTGTTGGATGATCACGAGGCCATATTTGCCAACTACAAGCAGCAGATCGCCGACCTGCAGGCCGAAAACGAGCAACTGAAGGCAGCAGCAGCCAAGCCTGCCGCTAAAGGGGCCAAGTAAGTAATGTACACCACAGCGGAGATACTCATCGAGAAGTACGGTGTTGACCATCTGATCAACCTCACCATCAAGCGCCCAACCGGTGAGGAGACCGAACCTGACTACACGGTGATCAACCGCGAAATCAGCCGGGTGGACGGCATTGTCAATGGGTATCTCCGCAGTCGTTATGCCCTGCCGCTGTCAGAGGTTCCACCAGAGCTGGCAGGCTATGCCGAGGATATGGCCATTGCCCGGATCTACGGCTGCATGCCGGAGCGGACGGTGCCGGAAGATGTGACCAGGGCAGCAAAGGAGGCGGTAGCCTGGCTGCGGGATGTGCAGAAGGGGCTGGCCACACTCAGTATTGAAACACTGCCCCCGGCCTCAACCGGAGCTGAACCAGGTACAACCGGCTTTTTCAAAACCAACAAGACCAGTGCCGATCGCATTTTCAGCGATTCAGTGTTTGATTCGTTTACAGGCCGCTAACCATGGATTTTATCAGCCCCATAGAAGACGCGATCATTGACCGGCTGCTGGCAAAAACAGGCAAGCGGGTACTGGTGCAGCCCTACCCGGATGATCCTGAGATCTATGAGCCGACCCATGCAATCGGTGCCCTGCTGGTCCGCTACACAGAGGGCAATTACGGAGATACACGGGACACCAGCCTAGTTGTCCAGGACAGGGAAATGTTGTTTGAGGTCACCCTGGCCATGTGGAGCCTGCGGGGGAAGCAGGGCGGTATTTACGAATTCATGGAAACGGTGCGGGCGGGTCTGACCGGGTTTATACCGCCCAACTGCAGTAAGAAGTTGACCCCGATCAGTGAGGGGTATGCAGGCCGTAGTTCCGGCCTCAAGATCAAGAACAGGCGGCTGTGGCAGTATCAGATCACGTTCAAGACAGAGACGCTGAACATAGAAATCCAGGAAGAGGAACCGGTGATCCTGGTCAAGCGGATCACGGCAATCAGTGAATTAACTAACGAGACGATTGTGGTCTCATCGGAGGTGCCGTAATGGCAAACAAAACCTATCTGTACCAGGGGCCGGTTGCCACCGGCATTACCCTGCCGCCCAAAAAAGAGGGCGATACGCCGGATGAAAAACTGATGCACCCCGGCAAAACCTACAGCCTGCCGGAAGACAACGAGCGGGTCAAAACGCTGCTGGCCAAGGAGTACCTGGTTGAGCAGTCTGCAGATCCGGCCCCAGCCCAGGAACCGGCAAAAGCCGTAAAGGCAAAGGAGACCTCCAGTGCCAGCTAATTATTTACATGGTGTCGAAACCATTACGCTGGATAACGGTGCCAAGCCTATCCGCGTGGTTAAATCTGCCGTTATCGGCATCGTCGGTACCGCGCCGATCCAGACGCTGGACGTGGCCAACCAGACCATTAACAAACCGGTGTTGCTGACATCAGAGGTGGCTGCAGCCAAGTTCTTTGGCGCTGAGACTGCCGGGTACAGCCTGCCAACAGCGTTAAAGGCCGTGTTTAAGAAGGGCGCTGCCACGGTAATTGCCATTAACGTATTCAACCCGGCAACCCACAAAACCGGTTCCACCCCTGACCCGACCCTGGTCACCAATGCCGACATCATCGGCACGGTGGATGCTGCCGGGAACCGCACCGGCATGCAGGCCTGGCTGAATACCTATTCGCTGTTCGGGTTCAAACCGAAAATTTTGATCGCCCCTGGCTGGTCGTTTCTGGCTGCCATCCGCACCGAGCTGGAGACCCTGGCCGGTCGGCTGCATGCCATTGCCTATACCGATGCACCGGTGGGCACCACGTTCCAGCAGGCCATTGAGGGGCGCGGACCTGCCGGTACCGTCAACCTGCAGACCTCATCGCGGCGCAGCATGATCCACTACCCTCACCTGCTGGTTTATGACGCGGTATCGGATGACAATGTGCTGCAGCCCTACAGTGCATTTGCAGCAGGTATCCGGGCCTATAAAGACCTGGAATTCGGCTACTGGTGGTCAAACAGCAATACCCAGATTGACGGCATTGTGGGCACTGAACTGCCGTTGACCGGTGAAATCAACGACTCCACCAGCGAGATCAACCTGCTGAATGAAGTGGGAATCGTGACCGTGTTCAACTCATTCGGCACTGGTTTCCGCACCTGGGGCAGTCGCTCTGCAGCATGGCCGTCCGAATCCGGCCCCAATACGTTTGAGGCCTGTATCCGTACCGGCGATGTGATCGGCGACAGCATTGAATACGCCATGCTTCAATTCATTGACCGGCCATTTAGCCAGGCATTTGTTGATTCTGTTACTGAGAGCGTCCGTTCATTCATGCGCAAACTGCAGGGCGATGGAGCCATCCTGGACGGCAACTGCTGGTATGACAAGGCAGATAACGAGACCACGGAACTGTCAAACGGTCACGTCACGTTCCGCTATGACTACATGTGGCCACCCACCATGGAGCGTATTACGTTCATCCGCACGCTCAACCTGGATTACCTGTCCAGCATCGGAGGTAGCAACTAATGGGACAGACATCAATTAAGCAGATCACCAACGCCAACGTGTACATCGACGGCAACTCGTTCCTCGGCAAAACCGAGGAAATCAAGATGCCGGATGTGGTTGTGACCATGGCCGAGCATAAGGCCCTGGGCCTGGTGGGCAAGGTTGAACTGCCCTCCGGCCTGGATAAGATGGAGTCCACTCAGAAGTGGAACTGTCTCTACCCGGAGGTGTTGAAAAAAGCCGCCAACCCGTTTGCAGCGGTTCAGCTGCAGTGCCGCTCCAGCATGGAGACTTACACCGGCGCAGGCCGCACCGAGCAGGTTCCAGTGGTGGTCTACATCACGGGCACGTTCAAGAAGTTTCCTGCAGGCAATTACAAGCAACACGACAACGTTGAGGCCGAGACCAGTATGTCGGTCACCTACCTGCGGATCAGCATGGACGGTAAAGACATTATTGAGGTGGACGTGCTGGCCAACATCTACAAGGTGGACGGCGTGGACCTACTGGAAGCCTACAAAGCAAACATCGGAGGGTAAGGGATGAAGGTTACGAAGGTTGAAAGCGGCAAACCGTCGCTGAAGGTTGAGGAGGTGGAGATCAGACAGCCGCTGGTTGATGATCTACTGAGGGCGGAGCGGATTGCAGGCAAGGCTGAAGGCCTGGCGTTTATGCTGGCGCTGTTGTCACAGGTGGGAATGTTTGACGGTAAAGCGCTACCGCCTGAAGAGCTGGAGAGGCTGTCGAGCAAGGATTTTTTGGACATATCCAAAGATTTGGAACTGTCGGGTACTCAGACCTTGCCGACCGGGTCATCTACCTCACCCGAGAAGGCAAGTTCAGAGAAGAGCGCATAGGGCGTATGACACTGCCGGAGCTGGATTACTGGATACGGCATGTTGACGGGTACATCAGGGAGTTAAACAAAAGGCTGGAAAATTAGGGGGACGGCTCTTTACGGGCCGTCAGTCCCTGCCAGAGTCCCTGGATGGAGCCAAACACCACGCCAATCAGTAACAGAGCCAACAGAATGCCCAAGCCACACAGAACCAGCACCAACAGCGGCGGGAAGAAACAGCCTGCTAAAAGCAGTATGAAGAGTAAGCCAACGATCCACATGGCATCAGTATAACACAAAGGGAAACAATGTCCACATCCAGCGCAATGACCATAGCTTTGACCTTTAAGGCTATTGATCTGTTAACCGCTCCATTGAAAAAGATCAATGAGCAGGTTGCAGGCGTTGGTACGGCTGCAAGTGGATCTGCAGGCAAAACCGGAGGGCTAACCACCGGCTTGAATAACAACACCCGTGCTGCAACAGGTCTGGGTGCAGCCGTAGCCCGCACCGCCCAGAAGTTTACTCAGTCGTATGATGCCATGATCGCCAAAACCAAGCAGCTGTCGGAAAAAATGAAAGAGGCCGGAGATCGCTCACAACTGGGAGCTGCAGCCAGCGGTGCCGGAGTGATTAAATCCGTTTCTGCCTTCAAGGATCTGGAAGCTGCCCAGACCAGCCTGCAGGTCGCCATGATGGAAAAGGGTGGTGTGGTTAACCAGACGGATTATGCCGCGTTATCAGCCCAGGCCAAACAGTTTGGCAAAGACTACATGGGCAGTAGTGAAGGTTTTTACAAGATGTTCCGCGTACTCCAGGAACAGGGGATTAAAACAAAAGATATCCTGTCCGGTACCGGCAAGGCAGTTGCTGATTTCGCCGCCGTTACCGGTGAGGAATTTAACGATTCGGCGTTAAAGATCGCCAAGTTTCAAGATTCCTTTGGCATTCTGGCCAAGGATATGCCGCAGTTCACCGACCAGCTCTCCAAGGCAAAGTTTGCGTTCGGCCTGGATACCACCGAGGTCTACTACGCCATGCCGTACCTTTCCGGCGCACTTAAACAGGTGGGTATGCAGGGTCTGGAGGCGTCTAATAGCGTACTTCGGATGGCCGGAATCATGGGGCAGGCCGGAATACCAGCCAGCCAGATCGGCGAGTCACTGAACCAGGTCTTTAACCGTATGGCTGATTTCAACACCCGCCTCAACAAGAAGTCTCCCCAGATGGAAGAGATCAGGGAAATTTTAAAAGGCAGCGGCATTGAGCTGAACTTCTGGGACAAAAACGAGAAGTTTGCCGGTGTTGAAAACATGATTGCCCAATTTGAGAAGCTGAAGGGGTTAACAGACCGGCAGAAGATTGAAATTGGCAAGAAGCTGTTTGGGGATGTAGGCGGTAAGGCGGTTGCCATTTTCTCAGAGAAAGGCGTGAAGGGGTGGAGAGAATCTGAAGAGGCTATGAAGCGTCAGGCCGCGCTGTCTGAGCGGATTGCAGCCATCCAGAAAACACTGGCTTTTTTGTGGGATAGTTTCACCGGTACGGTTAAGACCTTTGTCGCCGCCATCGGTGAGGCGATAACCAACAGCACCGGCCTGAAAGCTATTCTAAGCAAACTGAACGATGCCTTTGATTTTGCAAGTAAGTGGATAGAAAGTCATAAAAAAATAGCTGGGCTTATTGGCCTGACCATGGCTGCAACCGCTGCCCTGACTGCCGGTGTGGTTGCCCTGGGTACTGCCGTTATGGTGGGTGGCTCTGTACTGTCCGCCTACGGTAGCGGCCTTAGTGTTATCAAATTTGCTGCAGGTCCGGCTGCCCGTGAAATCAAACTGCTGGTACTGGCCATGCGCGGCATGAGCGCCGCACAGGTGCAGCGGGGCATGTTCGGTGAGATCATCAGCGGCGCTCCCGTTGCCCGGTCGGGCATTATGACCATGACCGCCGCCATCCGCCTATTCAATATCTCCATGCTGTTAAACCCGGTTGGCCTGGCTATCGCGGCCATAGCCGCTGGAGCTCTTCTGGTTATTGCCTATTGGAATCCTATTAAAGCGTTCTTTAAAGGCGTTTGGCAGGGCCTTAAAGAAGGCTTCGCCCCGTTAAAATCTATGTTCGCTGGACTCGGTATCTCCGGCAAATCAATTATGACTACGATTGCTCCGGTAATCGGCTTTTTGAAACAGCTGGGCGTGCCCCTGGAATTCACTGGCAGCACCTTAAAAAAAGTGACGTCCGCAGGTGCTTTGTTCGGCAAAGTCATGGCATTCAATATCAAAGCGGTTTTCGCGCCCATAACAATCCTCGGCAAGCTCATAGGTTGGCTGGCATTTGTTTGGTACACAGCCTTTGAAAAGATGCACAACGCCATAATGTTGTTGTTTAGAAATCCTAAACAGTTCTTTCAGGGCGGCGCCAATATTATCAAAAATATCTGGGAAGGCATGAAAAGCCTGATCAATAAGCCAATCGAGACCATGAAGGGCTTGGCAAACCGCCTCCGTGGTTTCCTGCCGTTTTCCCCTGCTAAAGAAGGTGCCCTGCGGGACATCAACCGGGTGCGCCTGGTTGAAACCATTGCAGAGAGCATAACGCCTGCGCCAATGGTACGGGCCATGAAGGCCGCTACCGCTGCCACCATGATTGCAGCTGCCCCGGCAATGGGCATGGCCCAGCCTGCAGACAATACCAGCCGCCCTGCAGTGGCCAGTCTGGCCCGACCTATCTCTGCAGGTCAGGGCAGCGGTGGAATAACCATCCATTTTGCCCCGCAGATTACCGTCCAGGGCAACGGCGATCCGGCTGCGGTCAAGGGTGCGGTTATGGAGGCAACAAAGGTCAGCCAGGCTGAGCTGGAGCGGATGATTGAACGGATCATGGCGCAGAAACAACGGAGGTCATTCTAATGGCCACCCCGTTTGTGATGCTGGGCACCATCGGCTATGCCAAGCTGACCAGCCCCACGTCCATGGACCTGACCCAGGGTTGGACCTATGCCGAGCATCAGGTAGTAGAGGGTAAGCCGCTGCTGCAGTTTATGGGTGCCAACCTGGACGGTTTCAGCATGACGTTCCTGTTCCACGCCTCATTCTGCATCCCGCAAAAGAGCTATGATGCCCTGGTTGCGCTGGCTAATGCCCACACTGCATTCCCATTGATCCAGGGTAACGGCAGGTACCTGGGGCGGTTTGTGATTACTGAACTGTCCCGTACAGCACAGATGGCTGCTGGTGACGGCACGCTGTTGTCGATTGAGGTTAAGGCCACCCTGAAGGAATACGTTGATAAGAAGCCCCTGGAGACCAAGACGAAGGTGGCCAAGGCCAAGGCCCCGGCCCGGAAGAAAGCAGGCAAGAGAAAGGCCAAGGTTAAAAAGGCGGATGTACCGCAACTGACCGCTGCCAGCCGTGCTGCAGGCTATACGCTGGTTAACAAAAAGACCGTGGTGAGGCAAAAAGCGTGAGCCAGATCATTGAGGTCATAGAGCATATCACAGTTGATGGTGACCGCTGGGATAACCTGGCATGGCAGTATTACGGCGATGCCAACGCCTATGAGCAGATCATTGCGGCTAACCCCGAGGTAATGATCATCCCAATTCTGCCGGGCGGCATCAAACTACTGATCCCGGTCATTGAAGAAGACGAAACCGAATCAACAACGGAGCTGCCACCGTGGAAGCAATAACCGTCCCATCGCCCCGTTGGGTGCTGACCTACAACAAAAAGGACATCTCGGCAGAGATCGCGCCCTACATGCTGCAGATTACCTATACGGACGTGCTGAAGGGCGAGAGCGACGATCTGGAAATTAACCTGGAGAACCGGGATCTGCGCTGGTTGAGCAGCTGGTGGCCATCAAAGGGGGATCAGCTGCAGCTGCAGATAGGCTATGAGGGATCACCAATGATGAACTGCGGCACATTCCAGATTGATGAGTGTGAGGACAACGGTGGAACCGCTGATACGTTCAGTATCCGCGCTCTGGCTGCCGGTGTTACCCAAAGCCTGCGTACTGACAATACCGTGGCCTATGAAGATATGAGTCTGGAAGAAATCGCCCGCAAAATAGCTGGCAAGCACGGCCTGAAGCTGACCGGTACGGTGGGTACTAAAAAACGCCGCCGCAAGGCCAAGCGGGTAACCCAGAAAAAAGAGACGGACCTGGCTTTTTTAAAGCGCCTCGGTGAAGCTGAAGGGGTTGTGTTCAGCATTAAAGATGGCCAGTTGGTCTGGCATGACCAGGACACGCTGGACACGGCCAACAGCATCATTGTCATAGATCGCTCAGCAATGATGCAACGCACGTTTCGCAACAAAACAGACCAGATCTACAGGGGCTGTGAGGTCAGCTATTTTGACCCGGTAAAGAAAAAGCTGATCACGCATCAGTACAAAGATTCCTCAGTTACCACCGGCGATATTTTGAAACTGAATACCCGCTGCGAGTCAAAAGAAGAGGCGATCATCAAGGCAGCAGCAGCACTCAAAAACAGTAACGGTAAACAGATTGAAGGTCAGTTCACCACAACCGGCAATACCATGCTGGTTGCTGGTGTCAACCTGGAGCTGACCGGTCTGGGCCTGCTGTCTGGCGGGTACCAGGCACACAAAGTCAGGCACATCATGGAACGTGGTGGCGGATACAAAACCGCCCCTGAAGTCAGTACCTCGGCCATGCTGGTTAAAGGCATGAAGAACCTACGAAACAACGCAAGGGTGATCAAATGACCGGTACCGTAGTTGCGCGTGATCCAGATAAGCACAAGGTACGGGTGCAGTTCCCGGACCATGACAACATGGTCTCTGACTGGCTGCCGGTGGGGGTTCAAAAGTCCCTGGGTGATTTTGATTACTGGCTGCCGGATCTGCAAACCCAGGTGGCATGCCTGATGGATGAAAACTACGAGTTTGGTGTGGTGGTCTGTGCCATCTATTCAGATGCAGATCTGCCGCCCATCAGTAACCCGGATCTGTTTTACAAGCAGTTCAAGGACGGCACCAACATCCAGTATGACCGGGCAGCCCATAAGCTGAGCGCCAACGTACAGGGGGATGTTGAATTGACCACTACCGGCACCGTTACCAGTGACAGCCAGGGTCTGACCACCATTAAAGCCGCTGTAGGCATTGTACTGCAGGCCCCGTCAATCAACATGGCCAGCTACAACGGCACGGCAGGGGCAGGCACCATAAACGGCACCCTGCATGTTACCGGGAATATTACTGGCGATGCAGAGGTGAGGGACTCTGTGCGTACTATGAGCGGTGATCGTGCAATCTATAACGGTCATACTCACCCGGAAAACGGTGAGGGTGGCGGCACAACTAACCCGCCTGATCAGGGGATGTAAATGACAGTACGTGTCCAGGACATACAAGCGGCAGATTGGTCAATATCGGTGGGCAATCCCGGCCAGGTGGTGGAAGACACCGACGATATCAACCAGTGTATCGGCATCATCCTGACCACACGTCCAGGATCAGACCCACACCGGCCCCTGTTCGGTTGTAATGCCTGGTTGCACCTGGATAAACCGATTCCCGTTGCCCGCCCGCTGGTGGTTGCTGATGTAGTAGAGGCGCTGGAACTGTGGGAACCCAGAATCACGCTAGTGCGAGTAACCACAGAATTTAGCGGTAATACGGTTACCGTCCTGGTTGAGTGGCAATTTAACGGTGATGACACCATTAACAAAACGGAGGTCCGCATAGATGGCGCTGCCTGAACCCTCATTTATCGAACGTGACCCCGCAAAGGTTACCGCTGAAAACATCGCTCTGTATGAGTCACTGTCCGGCAAAACCCTGCAGCCAGCCCAGCCGGAAATGCTGATGGTGAATCAGATATCCTACCGGGAATCCCTGATCCGCATCGGCATCCAGGAAGCAGCAAAGCAGTGCCTGGTTGATTATGCCATCTACCCAATAATCGACTACCTGGGGGCACTGGTAGGGGTTGAACGCCTGCCTGCCCAGTATGCCGTTACCACCCTGCAGTTTGAACTGTCTGAGGCGTTGGCGTTTGATCTGTTAATCCCAATAGCTACGCTGGTGGGCAGTTCTGACGGCCTGTATTCGTTTACCACTGATACAGACCTGACCATCCCTGCAGGTAACCTGACCGGAACCGTCATGGCCACGGCCGAAACAGCCGGTACCGTGGCCAACGACTACGCAATCGGTACCATCACGGACCTGCTCTCGCCGCTGTCCTACATTGACAGCGTCACCAACATAACCGCCACCAGCGGCGGGGTAGATGAGGAAACTGATGATGCCCTACGTGAGCGGATCAAGCTGGCCCCGGAATCGTTCAGCGTGGCCGGTAGCCGTAACGCCTACATCTATTGGGCAAAGACCGCCCATCAAAGCATTATTGATGTAGAGCCGGTGGTTGATAATGAGGGGAACATCACACTCTATCCACTGTTGGCCACCGGTACCCCGTCAACTGAGATCCTGGCAGCGGTTGAAGCCATCTGCTCGGCTGAAAACGTCCGCCCCCTGTCAGACAAGGTTAGCGCCGTGGCACCTACCCGCAAAACAACAGAGATCAATATTGGTCTGGTTATCTACGACAGCGCGGATGCCGCCACGGTCAAGGCCGCTGCAGAAACTGCCCTGGCTACGTACACTACCTGGCTACGTGCCAAGCTGGGCCGGGATGTTATTCGTGAACGGATCACAGCGGTTGCCGGGGTAGACGGCGTATACCGGCCCAGCGTGGTCACCCCTGCAGCCGACATCATTAACGAACTATATGAGTGGTGTGATTGCACCTCAATCACCGTCACCATAACCGGCACGGTGGCAGGCTGATGGCAGCGGACACACGTCTGATACCGGATGCAATCCGTGATGTTTCAACCCTGGCCCTGAATGAGCTGATAGACCGCATGGGCACGCTGGACCTGACACCGCTTCTGGTCTACCTGGTCGACAATGTTGCGGATTCAGCACTGCTGCACCTGGTTGAACAGTTTCACGTTGCCGGGATCGAAGGCGGGGCACTGGCGGAGAACGCCACCAACCGCCGCACACTGATCAAAAACGCCATTGCCATCCACCGCCTGAAGGGCACCCCTGCAGGCATCAAGCGAGCTATCCGTGACGCCGGATTCGGCGAGGTCACCATCATTGAGCGGCCCGGTGAACTATTCCATGACGGCACCTATACCCGCAACGGATTGATGACTCACGGCAACGGTAACGGTGCGTGGCGTAATTACCACATCATTATGCACCGGCTTATAACCGTTGATCAGGCCGTGCTGATCCGGGCGCTGGCCAATGAGTTTGCACCGGTCAGATGCAAATTATTACAAATTGTCTACACAGAGGCACCGTTGCGACACAACGGCGCAGGTTACCACGACGGCAGTTACAGCCGTGGCGCGGCATAAAGGAGACCATAACTATGGCAGATCTAGTAGAAGTATCGGAATGGACACCGGGAATATATCAGTTGGAAACCACTGACCCGGTAGAGGGCGGCCCGGATGGCGTTGACAACCTGCAGGCCAGACAACTGGCCAACCGGACGGCATACTTAAAGGCCTCACTAACTGCCCTGGGAGAGGGTACACAACCGCTGGATGCAACCCTGACTGCTCTGGCTGCCATTACTACTGTTGCCGATAAACTGATCTACGCCACGGGGGCTGATGCGTTTGCCACCACTACCCTGACCGCGTTTGCCCGTACCCTGCTGGATGATGCTGACGCGGCAGCGGCCAGGGCAACCCTGGGTATAGTGGCAGGCTCTGAAACTGCTGCAGGGCTGCTTGAGTTGGCAACGGCTGCAGAAACAGTAACGGGAACTGATTCAGTCAGAGCCACCCATGCTGCAGGCGTTAAAGCGGCAATAGATGCAGCTATTACGGCACTGGTTAACGGATCACCGACAGCCCTGAATCAGTTAAATGAACTGGCGACCGCGTTGGGTAATGATCCCAACTTCGCCACCACTATAACTACAGCGTTGGCAAGCAAGCAGCCCCTTGACGCCACCCTTACCTCCCTTGCAGCTATGGCCACCGCTGCCAACCAGTTAATCTACGCCACCGGTAGCGACACATTTGGAACCACTGCCCTTACCGCGTTTGCCCGTACCCTGCTGGATGATGCTGACGCGGCAACGGCACGGGCAACACTGGGGTTGGGTGCGGCGGCTCTGCTGGCAGTCGGTACCTCCTCTGGGACTGTTGCTGCCGGAGATCATAATCACGGGTCTACATATCAGCCCCTTGACGCCACCCTTACCGCCCTTGCAGCTATGGCCACCGCTGCCAACCAGTTAATC
>NZ_JAOTRZ010000308.1 GCF_030247655.1 Trichlorobacter sp.
TTAAGTCTGAGCCACTTGATACCAGAATTTTTGAAGTCAACTATGCTGATTTATCCGGAATAGTTACCCAGTTTACCGCACTGAAAACTGAACGTGGTGTTATTACATCTGATGCCCGTACTAATAAAGTGATCGTTAAAGATGTAAAAGCAGCTCTGGCCGATATGGGTAAAATTTTGAAAGACCTGGATATTCCAGAAAAACAAGTCATGATTGAGGCCAGAATAATTGAGGCTACATCTGATTTTTCACGATCTTTAGGTGTGAGCTGGAGTATTGATAAAGAGTTGAATGCTAAAAAGCTTGTGCAAAGTGTTGATACTGTCTTTGGAGGCATTACTAGTACACCTGGAACATCATCGATAGGTAGTACAACCAGTGCTGCTGATATCACTTTTGGAACAATCGGCGCTAATGTTAAGCTTTCAATGCGCTTGAATGCTGCTGCGAAAGCTGGACTGAAACGTATTATTTCATCTCCTAAGGTTGCGACACTTAATAATAAATCAGCTAAAATCACCCAGGGTAAGCAGATTCCGTATGTGACTTCTACATCTGATAAGGTTGAAACAAAATTCGTTGAAGCAGCTCTATCTCTTGAAGTTACACCGCATATAAACAATAACGGTACGATTGTATTAAAGGTTGATGCTAAGAATGATGCGCCTGATACCACTTCTACATCTACAACCCCACCAATTAATAAGAAGCAAGCAACCACAGAGATGTTATTGAAAGATGGTGAGACAACGGTGATAGGTGGTATTTTTGTTGATAGTGAATCTGAAGGTCAAGAAGGTGTTCCTTGGCTTATGGATGTACCTATTTTAGGAAACTTATTTAAATCTACGAGCTACTCAAAAAATAAAAGTGAACTGTTGATATTCATTACTCCGCGTATTTTAAATAGTACACTATAGTCGGTAGTCTCCAAACAACAACGCCACTCATAAACATGAGTGGCGTTGTTGTTTTCATATAGGTGATTTAATCCGCTATTCATCATGTTTTATACGAATAACTTGATGTACTCCTTGCATGCTCATAATAATGTTTTCTTCAAGCGTATGCGTATCACCAATGACACCGATAATGGTTCGGTCAGCACCGGTTGATTGATGGAAGTCAAAACCGTTGGTAACCAAAAATTCCTTGATCTGGTCTAAAGCTTCTTCAGAGGCTTTCTTCTTTGTAATAATTAGCATTCCTTCTGTTCCTCCTGTTGCGTCATGATCCTTTCAAGTCTTCTGGATTCATCAATTACCCGTTCAAACAGACGTACAATTGCCCCGTCATCTAATGGGCCAGGATTGTCATCCTTCATCCGCGCAAAAATGTGCTTTTCACGGGATGGATCATAGACAGGCAGATCTAGAAGTTTTTTGTGGTGACCTATTTCCAATGCGAGACGAGCCCTCTCGTTAAAAATTCTGAGTAAGACATCATCCAGCAGGTCTATGCGTTGTCTTATTTCATTGATATCCACTTATGCCTCACTAAAACTGTTTTTTTAGTATCGTATCTTTTTTACCGTTAACATCATCCCGTTCGGGATAGTCGATTGTGTAGTGCAGCCCACGGGATTCCTTGCGTTGCTGGGCACAGGCAATGATCAGTTCTGCGACATTAGCCAGATTACGCAATTCAATCAGATCTGAGGTAATGATGAAGTTCCAATAGTACTCTTCAATCTCTGCCTGAATAAGTTTTATTCGACGCATTGCTCGTTCGAGGCGTTTGGTTGAGCGGACAATGCCAACATAGTTCCACATAAAACGCCTGATTTCATCCCAGTTTTGAGAGACTACAACCATTTCATCACTATTAGTAGCTGTGCCTGAATCCCATTCGGGGAGCGAGGATGGTTTTGTAAACGGTTTGGATGCTAATGCGTTAATTGCATGTGCTGCTGCTCTACTGGCGTAGACCGCAGCTTCAAGTAAGGAGTTGCTGGCCAGTCGATTGCCACCGTGCAGGCCTGTAAAGGCAACTTCACCAATAGCATACAATCCACGCAGGTCTGATTGGCCGTGGGTGTTTACCTGTACACCGCCACAGAGGTAGTGAGCCGCAGGAACAACCGGTAGCCAGTCTTTAGTCATATCCAGTCCATATTCCATACAAGTCTGATAAATATTAGGGAACCGGTTTCTGACTACATCAGCAGGCTCGTGGGTGATATCCAGATAGACGCAGTCATCGCCATAGGTCTTCATTTCATTGTCAATGGCACGAGCTACTATGTCACGGGGAGCTAAGTCTTTAAGGTGGTGGTACTTCTCCATAAATGCCGTGCCATCACGACGTCTTAAGATTGCACCTTCGCCTCGAACCGCCTCAGATATGAGAAATGATTTTGCATTTGGATGAAAGAGAGTTGTGGGGTGAAACTGCATAAATTCCATGTTGGCAACGGTCGCACCGGCTCGATAGGCCATGGCAACTCCGTCACCTGATGCAACATCGGGATTGCATGTATAGAGGTATACTTTGCCCGCACCACCGCTGGCAAGCAGGGTTGCACCAGCTGAAAAGGTCTTGACTACTTTGTTTTTTATATCAAGTACATACGCGCCAAGACAGCAGTTGTCATTGACCGCCTGTCTGGCCAGTTTTGCGCAGGTGAGCAGGTCAATGGCTATGTGGTCTTCAAAAACCTGAATGTTAGGGTTTTGT
>NZ_JAOTRZ010000015.1 GCF_030247655.1 Trichlorobacter sp.
GGCTTGAGCCATTCATTGTGAATATCTATGATGGTCAGGAACTTCGGTATCTTAAGGTCAAAGTTGAGCTTGAGATGTCAAATCCTGCGGTTAAGCCGGAGTTGGAAGGGCGGCTTGCAGCTATTCGCGATGCCATCCTGGTGGTGCTGACCACAAAGACTTTGCAGGAGATCCAGGATGCGCAGGGAAAAAACCAACTGAGAGAAGAAATTCTGACCGCCATCAGCAAGATTGTTGCTCAAGGCAAGGTTAGCAAGGTTTATTTTACTGACTTTGTTGTCCAGTAGCTGATCGGGGACGTCGGGTGGCCATGGAGAAAATACTTACCAAAGCCGAGATTGAGGCCCTGCTGAATGCGGTTTTTGACGGACGGATTGAACCTGAAAAGGAGCTTTCAAAGTCTGAAGGTACCGCAGTAAGCTATGACCTCTTTAATACAGAGGCGTATCGTGGTTTTGTTCCTAACCTTGATATCGTCTATGACGGCTTTATCCGATTTAACCGCATTACCCTTTCAAATCGTCTTCGTAAAGTAGTTGAGATCAAGAAGGTCGGCGCACGTTCCTATAAATTCGATGATTTTTTGCAGACCCTGCCGTCGCCGGTCTGTATGGCAATCTTTAAGCTGGATCCTCTGAAAGGGGCAGCCCTGATAGCCATGGACAGCGCCCTGGCGTTTGCCATTGTTGACAGCGTGCTGGGAGGTACCAGCCGTACTGCATTGGCTTTGAATCGCCTTTTCACCACACTGGAATTGAGATTGGTTGAAATGGTGCTGGCCGATGTTATGGCAGATCTTGAAAAGGCATGGGCCCCGCTGTATCCGGCAAAATTAAGTATTTTGCGGATGGAGATGAACCCCCGACTGGTGACTATTGTTCCGCCTGAGTATCAGGTGGTTACCATGACGGTAAAGGTGCATATAGAAGAAAACGTTGGCACGATGATCTTTGTTGTGCCGATTATGACCATTGAGCCGATTCGGGACAAGCTTAAGGAGGGGATGCAGTTTGACCTGATGGCGATCGATCCGCAGTGGTCGCATCGTCTTTCATCGGAAATCCTTGATGCGCCGATGGAGCTTGCGGTTGAATTGGGTAATTCAAACATCTCGCTGCGAGAACTTTTAGATCTTGAAGTCGGTGACACTATTATGCTGGACAAGCCTTGTACCAGCGAACTTCTGGTGAAGGTTGAAGGGGTGCCGAAATATCAGGGGATACCAGGCATACGGCATGGTAATAAAGCAATGCAGATAAGCGATATTATTTCCAATAAGGGGAATTCTCGTGAACGACAAGCCTGATGCCGCAGAGACAGAGCAGGAACGAAAAAATCTGGAATTCATACTTGATATCCCGCTTCAGGTTACGGTGGAACTGGGTCGGACCAAGCTGCTGGTCAAAGATATTCTGCAACTGAACCAGGGGGCAGTTGTTGAGTTAACCAAACTTGCCGGTGAGCCGTTGGATATCTTCGTAAACTCAAAGCTGGTAGCACGTGGTGAAGCAGTGGTGGTGAATGAAAAATTCGGTGTTCGCCTCGTTGATATTGTCAGTCCAAATGAACGGGTGGAGAAAATTTTGTGACCAGGCTGTCTGCCCTGCTGTATCTGTTTCTGGTTGGATTGATCCCGGACTGGGCGCACGGTGCTGGAGGTCCGACAAAGAGTGGAGATTTTAGTTTTCTGTCTAGTTTCCTCCAGATGATCGCAGCGCTGATATTGGTTGTCGGTCTGATTTTACTTACCTATTACCTGTCTACCCGCCTGATGCGTAAGATCCCTGCACTGCAGCCGGGGAACCAACATATACGGGTGCTTGAGGTCCGGGCCATGGGGCCGCGCAAGGCGCTGATTCTGGTTGAGGTGGCAGGAGAGTACCTTTTGCTTGCAAGTAGTGGAGAACAACTGAGTCTCATCAAGCAGGTGCCGCTTCTGGAAGAGATTGAAGTGGTTGACGAGCCCAATGATCGTGCATCATTTTTTGCTGTGCTGAAGCGGGCAGTGTCACGCACCTGAGGGCACTAGCTCTCAAGCCGGGAATATCATGACCAGTTTTATTAAAAAGCGTATTGGGTTGATTATCTGCCTGCTGACAGTAGCTATCACAAGTAGCGCTGTTTTTGTCGCTGCTGCTCCGGTTCCGTTGCCATCACTGAACATTGGTGTCGGTACAGCCTCAAAACCTGCCGAAGTGGCCACCACAATCCAGATTTTTCTGCTGCTTACGGTGCTGTCTCTGGCTCCCAGTCTGTTAATTATGACCACTTCGTTCACCCGGATCGTGGTTGTGCTTTCTTTTCTTCGAACCGCCCTGGGTACCCAGCAGGCCCCGTCGAACCAGATAATTCTTGCTTTGTCCCTGTTTTTAACCTTCTTTATTATGACCCCGGTCTGGCAACAGATAAATCAAAACGCCTATCAGCCGTTCAAGGCAGGGGCCATTTCACAGGAACAGGCTTTTGAAAGGGCGGTTCAGCCGGTACGGAAGTTTATGCTTTCTCAAACCCGTGAAAAAGATCTGGCCCTGTTTGTCAGTCTTTCCAAGCAGGCCCGTCCCAAAAATGCTGATGATATCCCGACACTTACCATTGTGCCTGCCTTTATGATTTCAGAGTTGCGTACCGCCTTTCAGATCGGTTTTCTGATTTATATCCCTTTTATTGTGGTGGATATGGTGGTTGCTTCAGTCTTGATGTCAATGGGTATGATGATGCTGCCGCCGGTTATGATTTCTCTGCCATTTAAAATTCTGTTGTTTGTGCTGGTGGATGGGTGGGGGTTGGTTATCAGCTCTCTGGTCAAGAGCTTTGGTTAGAAAGGATATGCCATGACCCCAGAACTGGTCGTACAACTGGCACGTAGAAGTTTTGAGGCTACCTTGTTACTGGCTGCACCGTTGCTGCTGTTCAGCCTGGTGGTGGGACTTGCCATCAGCGTCTTTCAGGCAGTTACCTCCATCAATGAAGCTACTTTGGCCTTTGCCCCCAAGATTGTTGCGGTCATGGTGGCTATTATCATCTTTTTTCCCTGGATGATGAGCTATATGAGTGACTTCACCCGTGAAATCTATGCCTTGATAGCTGTAATGCGGCGCTAGCTTAGTATGTTTCCTTTTGTCTCTCCCCTGCCAGGACAGTCGGATGTCTTTCTGTTTGCACTGGTTCTGTGCAGGATTGGTGGCCTGTTTGCCGCTTTGCCTCTGTTCGGGGGGCGTCGCCTGCCAGCCCGTATCAAGATTGTTGTTGTTCTCTCCGTCACGCTGGTCTGTTTTCCAATACTTAAAATAGTCCCTCCACCTATTCCTGGCGATGCTTTTACGCTCGGACTGTTGGTTATGCGTGAAATGCTGATCGGTCTTACGCTGGCCTTCATTACCCAGATTATTTTTGCAGCTGTTGAGTTTAGTGGTCAGATTATCGGTCTTCAAATGGGGTTCAGTATCTCCTCTGTTATTGATCCATCCATGGGTAATCAGATGCAGATCATGTCGGTTATGCAGAGTCTGCTGGCAACCCTGTTTTTTCTTTCCCTCAACATTCACCATGTATTTATCCACGCGATTGTAGACAGCTTTACCGTCATACCGCTGGGGGGCTGGACGATGAGTGAATCTCTGATTCATTTTCTGGTAAATGCTACTTCTAATGTCTTCATTTTGGGAATCAGACTGGCTGCGCCGGTGATGGTTACACTGCTTTTAACCAGCGTGGTGCTTGGTATCATGGCTCGAGCCTTTCCCCAGATGAACGTCTTTATGGTCAGCTTTCCGCTTAATATCGGGCTCGGTTTTATGGTGTTGGGGATGACTCTCCTGCTCTTTTTTCATGTTTTGGAGCTATCGTTTGGTAATCTGGCTGAACAGGTGACAACGGTCTTCAGACTGCTTGCAAAGGGGGGATGATTCCTGGCAGAAGACGACGACAAACACTCTAAAACAGAGCAACCGACAAGTCGAAAACTAGAGAAAGCCAGAGAAAAGGGGGCGCCACCTTCTTCTCAGATGCTTAACCAGAGTCTTACGCTATTGGCAGGTATTATTGCCCTGTATCTGCTGGGCGGTTACTTGATGAACGGACTGAAAAGTACGACAGTTATGGTTTACTCCGAGATTGGCAGCTTTGAGCTGACGGAGCGAAATGTCTATACCATGCTGCTACGCATCTTTGGTGTGATCATTATGCTGCTTGCGCCGATTGTTCTGGCCATTATGACTACCGGTGTTTTAGCGCACATTGTTCAGGATAAGGGGCAGCTGGATTTTAAGTTTGAAAGGGTCACCTTTAATTTCAGCAAGTTGAACTTTATTTCCGGCTTCAAAAGAATCTTTAATCAAGAAGCTCTGGTGGAAATTTTTAAGTCATTGATCAAGATATTTGTGATCGGCTGGATTGGTTACCAGGTGCTGCGGGACGAATTGCAGAATATCAGCTTGTTGGCAGAGTCAGATGTAAACGGAATTCTGGCCTATACCGGTCATGTTGCGTTCAAGATAGTCACCCATACCTGTGGTATCATGATTGTCATTTCTATTTTTGACATGTTGTATGTCAAGTGGCGTTATACTGAAAATCTCAAGATGACCAAGCAGGAGGTCAAGGACGAGCACAAGGAACAGGACGGTAACCCTGAAGTCAAGGGAAAGATCAAGAGGATGCAGTTCCAGTCAGCTCGGAGAAGATTGACCAAGATCATCCCCACTGCAGATGTTGTTATTACCAACCCGACACACTTTGCCGTGGCATTGAAGTATGATCGCAGCAGAATGGTTGCGCCAATGGTGATTGCAAAAGGTATGGATGAGATGGCACTTGCAATCAAGGAAATGGCCCGTGAAAACAAGGTAACGCTGGTTGAGAACCGATTTCTTGCTCGAGAACTCTATGACCAGGTGGCCGAGAATCAGGAAATTCCTGAGTCACTCTATGCGGCTGTTGCTGAGGTCTTGGCCTATGTCTATCGACTCAAAGGGGCTATGTAGTCTCTGGGCGTATATCTGACAAGTTGCTTACGGCCAGATTTTAACCGGTTGCTGCCTGTTGGTGGTTTGACGGCCGCTTAATGACAAGAAAACGTAGTGAGTCATAATTCAGTCAAAGTCAATATTATGACTTTGACTATTTTTTTTGTGTGGCGAGACGGTAGGGTAACTTGCCGTAATTGCGAATAGGTCTTTGGGGCCTTAGGTGAGGTGTGACCGAATTTTGACGGCATGAAATCTGCATGCATATGCCGTGGAGTCGTGTCGGCTACTCTCGAGAAAATGGCCATCTGGCCTCAAGGACCTGGTTCAATATATGGCAAACGGGACTGCAGCCCAAGCAATTGAGCTGAGCAATTTTAGAAAAAATTCTGACATCTATGTTGCCATCGCCCTAATCGGGGTACTGGCGTTGATGATCATTCCTCTGCCTGCCTTTATGCTGGACATCTTTCTGGCGGCTAATATTACCATTGCGCTTGCCATTCTGCTGGTATGCCTGTATACCCGCCACCCCCTTGATTTTTCTGTGTTCCCCTCTGTTTTGCTGGTCACAACTCTTTTCCGTCTTGCCCTGAATGTCGCAGGAACCCGGCTGATCCTGATGCACGGAGGTGAAGGGGCAGAAGCAGCAGGTGCCGTGATCAAGGCCTTTGGTTCCTTTGTTGTCGGGGGGAACTATGTGGTTGGAGCGGTCATGTTCCTGATTCTGGTTATCATCAACTTTGTGGTTATTACCAAGGGTGCCGGGAGAGTGGCGGAAGTTTCGGCACGTTTTACTCTGGACGCCATGCCAGGAAAGCAGATGGCTATTGATGCTGATCTCTCTGCCGGTTTTTTGACAGAAAAAGAGGCCAGAAAACGGCGCGAGAAGATTCGACGTGAGTCTGAATTCTATGGTGCCATGGACGGTGCCAGCAAGTTTGTGCGCGGTGATGCCGTAGCCGGCATCCTGATTATGCTGGTAAATATCTTTGGCGGCCTGATCATCGGCGTCTGGCAACAGGGTTTGGCTCTGGATGTGGCCTTAACCAATTATACTCTGCTGACCATCGGTGAGGGGTTGGTGGCTCAGATACCGGCGCTAATAATTTCAACAGCCGCAGGTATTATTGTTACACGTACAGCCGATGAAAATAACTTCGGTCAGGAAGTTACTGATCAATTTCTTAATTATCCTAAAGCTTTTTACGTTGTTTCCGGTGTTATGTTTCTGTTCGCCATGATTCCCGGCCTGCCTCATTTTGCCTTTTTGCTTTTGTCGGGAATTTCGTGGCTGGTGGGGCGGATGTCCCGTGAAATGGCTCAGGTGGTTGAAGAAGAGGCTGCAGCAGCTGAGGCAGCTGGCGAAGAAGAGGCCCAGGACCAGGCCTCTGCCATCCGTCCTCTGGATACCCTTGAACTTGAGGTCGGCTATGGTCTGGTGCCGATGGTTGATGCCTCTCAGGATGGCGAGCTGTTGGAGCGTATCCGGTCGATCCGCCGTCAGTTTGCCCAGAAGATGGGGTTTGTGGTGCCGCCAATCCATATTCACGACAACCTGCAGTTGAAGCCGTATGAGTATAACATCTTGATACGCGGCGCCAGGGTGGGGGGTAGTGAGATGACCGGCCAGTATCTGGCTATGGATTCCGGTGCGGTGATGGCGCAACTGCCTGGTCCTACGGCTAAGGAACCTGTCTTTGGGTTGCCGGCAGTCTGGATTCGCAGTGAGGATCGTGAGCAGGCTCAGGTTAATGGTTACACGGTGGTTGACAGTACTACGGTTATTGCCACCCATATCAGTGAGACGATTCGACGTTACGCTCAAGATCTGGTGGGGCGGCAGGAGATGCAGCAACTGCTTGATAACGTGGCGGCTACCGCGCCGAAGGTGGTTGATGAGCTGATTCCCGGGCAGCTTGGTCTGGGAGTAGTGCTGAGGGTTGTGAAAAACCTGCTTAAAGAAGGGGTTTCCATCCGCGACCTGCGAACCATTCTGGAAAGTCTGGCTGATTATGCCGGTCTGACCAAAGATCCCGATGTGCTGACGGAGTTTGTGCGTCAGTCGCTGGGGCGTTTCATCGTAGACCAGTTTAAGATTGATGAGGATGCGCTGTATCTGGTGACTATTGATCGTGAAGTTGAAGACACCATTGCCGAAGCGATCCAGCCCTCGGACCAGGGCAGTTATCTTGCCATCGAGCCTGGTTCGGCCCAGCAGATAATTGCATCGGTACGTGGTATGGTTGACCGTTTTGGTATGTACGGTGCTCAGCCGGTTATCCTGGCCTCTCCCTCAATCAGACGGCATGTCAAAAAGATGATTGAACGTTTTGTACCCCATGTTGCAGTACTGTCTCATAATGAAATTCCTCAAAATGTCAAAATTCAGTCATTAGGAGTGGTGACCTTCCATGCTGGTTAAAACCTTTCAAGCTCCAACCATGGCAGAAGCCTTGCGGCTGGTGAAGGCTGAACTGGGCCCTGATGCGATGATCCTATCCACCAAAAAGGACAAACAGGGCGGTATCCTGGGCTTTTTCAGCAAGCAGGTGGTCAAGGTGACCGCTGCAATTGATCCCCACCGGCCTGCGCCCCCGCCGCCTCCACCAGTACGTGAACGACCGGAACGGGAGCGGACAACCAAAGAAGAGTTTGAAAACTCCATGCTGGCCCCTCTGGCTCGTGAGCTGCGTGACCTGCGTGAAAAAGTTGAAGTGATGTCAAAGCGTGATGAAGAGTTGCGTCAACGTCAGACTGAACAGGCATCGGTGACGGTAGACCCACAGGGTAAAGCGGGAGATGGAGGGATAAATCTCAATAATATTCCCCGCCAGGATCTGGAAGAGATTAAGAAACTGTTGTTGAATACCCTGGTCAGGAGTCAGGAGGGTGGCATCAAATCAGTGCAATGGCCTGATGCCGCAATGCAGGATACAGTTACAACTCCTGCTTCAGAAAAGCCTCCCTTGATACGCGAGTTAGAGAGGCAGGGGATTGAACCTGATCTGCAGGGTAAAATTATTGAGACCGTTAACACGTTGCCGATGGGGCAGGGCGAAGAGACGCTGAAGGGACGCCTGGGTGAGGCGTTTGGCCGCTTGATCCGCTTTGCCGGTAACCTGCGGATGAAAAAAAATGCCCCACGGATTATCGCTCTGGTCGGCCCGACAGGGGTTGGCAAAACCACCACGACAGCCAAGCTGGCCGCCATGTATGCACTTAACCGTGGCAATAAAGTTGCCTTGATCACCATGGATATCTTTCGGGTCGGGGCGGTGGAGCAGTTAAAGACCTATACCAAGATTATGGGGATCCCCCTAGAGGTTGCCTCCACACCCAAGGAGCTTGAGCGGGCGGTTGAACGCCATTCCGATTGCGATCTGATCCTGATCGACACTGCCGGGCGTAGTCACAAGGATTCGGACAAGCTGGAAGAGATGAAGGGCTTTCTTGAGACAACAATCCAGTCCGATATCTATCTTTGTCTCTCCGCGACGACGAAAGACAGGGAGCTGGAAGTAATACTTAATCGCTTCAGTATTTTCCCGATCAGTAAAGTGGTATTCACGAAGCTGGATGAGTGCGAAAGCGTTGGTTGCATTGTAAATCTGCTTTTAAAGGCCAATCTGCAAATCGCCTATTTTACGACGGGACAACGAGTGCCGGAGGATATTGAGGTTGCAACATCGGAAAAACTGGCAGAACTGATTCTGAAGGAGGGGGCGCAATGAGTGCAGTGCGCGGAACCGGTGATCAGGCCGACACCCTGCGTCAGATGGCCAGAACAGCCAAGCAGAGCAACCAGACTCCATCTGGCGCTGCTTCGCTGACAGATCAACAGGGGATACGAGTAATATCAGTCACCAGCGGTAAAGGTGGCGTCGGCAAAAGTAACGTGGTGGCCAATCTAGCCATGGCGTTGGCATCGCAAGGGAAGAAGGTTCTGATTATTGATGGGGATCTGGGGGTGGGTAACCTGGATGTACTTTTGGGGCTTTCACCTCAGTACAACCTGAACCATGTCCTGTCCGGTGAAAAGAGTCTGTCAGAGATTATTGTTGAGGTAACCCCCAGTATCAAGCTGATCCCGGCTGGATCAGGGGTCCAGGAGTACACCAGCCTGGGACAGCATGAGAAGCTGAAGCTGCTGGATGAGCTGGATATGCTGGAGGAAGAGTTTGACATTATGATCATTGATACTGAGGCCGGTATCTCTGAAAACGTCACCTATTTTACGGTGGCAGCCCAGGAGATTCTGGTGGTGGTGACACCTGAACCGACCTCAATTACTGATGTCTATGCCCTGATCAAGCTGCTGGCCACCCGCTATTCAGAACATCATTTCAAGGTGTTGATCAATATGGCCCGCGACAGTGAGGATGCTCTTGA
Source organism: Trichlorobacter sp. (assembly GCF_030247655.1). Classification (GTDB taxonomy): domain Bacteria; phylum Desulfobacterota; class Desulfuromonadia; order Geobacterales; family Pseudopelobacteraceae; genus Trichlorobacter. The sequence goes on from NZ_JAOTRZ010000015.1 coordinate 9,357, forward strand.
AGTGTTTCGCAAGCTGGCCAATGTGGCCGGGCGCTTTCTGGATATCTCCCTTGATTATCTGGGCTGTGTCGTGCGGGATGAACGGTTGATTGACTCGGTTAAAAAACAGAAGGCGGTGTATGAGCTGTACCCGGATTCTGATGCCTCAAACTGCTTTACCACGCTGGCCAAACGGGTCATTGAAAATTCACGTCAGACCCGTCTGAAGGGGAATATCCAGTTCTTCTTTCGCCGCTATCTGGAAGGGTCAGGGGGAGGCGGGGTATGAGCAGACTCAGGGCCTATGAAGAACAGGTCGGAGAGCGGAGCTGCCAACTGCGTGAAACCATGATTACGTCGCACCTGCCGCTGGTGCGCTATCTGGTCAATCGCTTTGCGGCCCAGCTGCCGTCCCATCTGGATCCGCAGGATCTTGCCAGTGCTGCAGTGATTGGTCTGATCCATGCTGCTGACCGGTTTGATCCAAGCCGTGGAGTGCAGTTCAAGACCTTTGCTGAACAGCATATCAGAGGCGCCATTCTGGATGAACTGCGAGCCAACGATCCTCTCAGTCGTACCATGCGGGATAAGTGTAAAATGGTAGAGCGGGAGATGCATCGGCAGGAACATCAGCTGGGGCGTAACCCGACCGGTACGGAGATGGCAGAGGCTCTGAAGATTGGTATGGATGAGTATTATTGTCTGTTGGAAGAGATCCACGAGTACAGCTTTATCAGTATTGACGACAGCTGGGATGATGATGAAGGGCACTCACTAAGTCTGGCCGATATTCTGGGAGATGATGAGAATAAGGGGCCACAGTGCCAGGCCATGACCGGACAGGTTGCCCGGGCGCTCGGTGAGGCGATTGAGGCGTTGCCTGAGAAGGAGCGTCTTGCGGTCACGTTGTACTACTATGAAGAGATGAACCTCAAAGAGATCGGTGCTGTATTGGGACTGACAGAATCACGGATTTGTCAAATTCTGAGTCAGTCCATGGTCAGGTTAAAAGGGAAGCTCAAGCAGTTTAGCCCCTAGTGGAGCAGTAAAGGAGGTGCCAGCATGAACAGCGGCATGTATTCAGCATTATCAGGCAATCTGGCAGCTATGAAGCGGCTGGATGTAATCGCCTCAAACCTTGCAAACGCAGCAACGAACGGTTTTAAACAGGATCGATTGGCTTTTGAATCAGTGCTTGCAGGCAATCAAAATCCTCCGGCAGTACCGCCAGCCAAGACGGCAGATCCTGTGCTGCTACAGGAGCGGATGCTGACGGACTATTCTGCAGGCGCATTGATCCAGACAGGTAACCCGCTGGATGTTGCCCTGCAGGGAGACGGTTTTTTTGCCGTCAGGACTCCTGACGGTATTGCCTATACCCGGCAGGGCAACTTCAGGCTTGCCAGTGACGGCACCCTGGTGACGGCTAATGGCTATCCGGTACTCTCAAAGGCTGGTGAACGACCTGAAGAAGGCCAGCCGATCGTCATTGATATTGCCGGTCAGGCCGGAGGCGGAAAGCCGGTGGTGGACAGCCAGGGTGGAATCACGCTCAATGGAGAGCCGGTAGCCAATCTGGCATTATTTGATTTTCCAAAACCGTATCAGTTGACCAAGGCTGCCGGGACTCTTTTTGTTGCTGGAGAAGGAGCTACACCACAGGTTGCCAGTCCTTTGACGTCAGTGGCACAGGGTTCACTTGAACAGTCGAATGTCAATTCAATCGCTGAAATGGTGCAGATGGTGGAGGCCAGCCGCTACTTTGAAACCTGCCAGCGTGTGGTGCGTAACTTTGATGATATGGCTGCCAAGGCAGTAAACGACCTGGCACGTGTTTAATACAACCAAGGAGTACTAAGCCATGATGAGATCTCTATGGACCGCAGCGTCCGGTATGAATACCCAAACCAGCAACATTAACGTGATTGCCAACAACCTTGCCAACGTGAACACCACTGGTTTTAAAAAGAGCAGAGCTGATTTTCAGGATTTGATGTATCAGACAGTACAAAATCCCGGCTCTCCTTCAACCAACGCAGCGCAGATTCCGGTCGGGATTCAGTTTGGTATGGGGGCAAAACTGGCCGCGGTATCAAAACAGTTTACCCCGGGTGATTTCTCAAACACTGGTGGACAACTTGATATGGCCATTGAAGGGGATGGTTTCTTTCAGATCCAGATGCCGGACGGTAGTACCGCGTACAGCCGGGCCGGGGCCTTTAAGCTGGACAGCAATGGTCGGGTGGTGACCCCCGAGGGGTATCCGATGCTGCCGGAGATTGTGATTCCCAACAACTCCACCAAGATAACCATCGGAACTGATGGTACGGTATCGGCGGTTCAGGCCGGGCAGTCCACCGCGTCAACCGTGGGTAACATCCAGCTTGCAAATTTTACCAATCCTGCCGGCCTTTCCTCCATGGGCAGGAATTTCTATCAACAGACCGATGCCTCCGGTAATGCAACCACCGGCACACCAGGACAGACCGGTCTGGGTACGATTACCCAGGGATTTCTTGAGATGAGTAACGTTGATGTGGCTACGGAAATGGTTAATATGATTATCGGCCAGCGGGCCTATGAGGCTAACTCAAAGGCGATCACCACCTCTGATGAAATGTTGCAGCTGGCTAACAACCTGAAGCGGTAACTGATGCGCCTCGTTAATCTGATACTGACCCGGTTACTGGCGATTGGCTGTCTCTACTGTCTGATGGGCGCTGTGTCTGGTCATGCAGCGACAACCGCAACGGTACTGCTTTCGGAACAGGAGGTCAGGGGGGCTGTTGAGCGGTTTCTGGCAGAGAAGCTGGCGGGGCATGGCTGGGAAACAACCCTGCGGCAGCTTTCCATGCCGCAGGGGATACGGGTCTCAAACGGCCCCCGTGATCTTGAGTTGATTGCCCCGGCTGGCTGGGATGGCTGGGGGGCGGCAACAATTGTACTGATTGTGCGGGTGAATGGCGCTGTTGAAAAGAATCTTTCACTGCGTGTTCAGGTGGATGCGCGAACTGAAATGCTGACAGCAGCCCGACAGCTGCTTGCAGGCACCGTACTGACTGAAGCGGATCTGCTGCTTCAAAAGCATGACCTGAGCCAGGCAGGCGGTCATCCGGTTAAAAATATGGCAGATGCCGTTGGTAAGAAACTGCGTATGACGGTCAGGGCTGGTGCGCCGATTAAGAGCAATCAACTGGTTAGTGTGCCGGTTATTGTCAGTGGCCAGCTGGTAACGATCATCGCTGAAAATGCAGGGGTGAGGATCACCGTTTCAGGCCGGGCCAGAAGTGCCGGTGGTATTGGTGATCTGATCCGGGTCCAGAATATGGTCTCCAATAAGGAGATTGCTGCTCGCATACTGGATGCCTCAACCGTTGAGGTTGGTTTTTAATCTGAGGAGAAGAGCATGAAACGGTATCTTGTTGCACTCTCAGGACTGCTGCTGTCCGGCTGCGTGGTCCAGCAGACGGAGGTGGTAAGCCCGACCTTTGACCAGCAGTTAAAGCCGCCGGTTCAAAGCTATAGTAACGGATCAATCTGGCAGGCCTCATCCATTGCACTGACTGAAGATGGCAAGGCACGCAGGGTCGGTGATATCGTTACCATTATCGTGACTGAAACTGCCAGCGCCAGCAAACAGGCAGCCACGGCCACCGGTCGTTCCTCGCAAATCAGCGCCGGTATCCCCAATATGCTGGGGCTTGAGGAATCGAAGATCATCACCAGTAACTTTGCTGATTTGTCAAAACTGCTGAACGCCAGTGCAAGCTCTAAATTTGACGGCAGTGGTTCTACATCTCGGAAGGAAACGCTCAGTGCAACCATTTCGGCCAAGGTTGTGGATGTATTACCTAATAACAACCTTAAAATAGAAGGGCGCAGGAATGTTAAGGTGAACTACGAGGATCAGATTGTGACGGTCAAGGGCACCATCCGTCAGCGTGATATAACGGCGGAAAACACGATTAATTCAATTTATGTAGCCGATGCCCAGATCAGCTATTCCGGCGAAGGCATCATAACAGACCGGCAAAAACCGGGCTGGTTGATGAATGTACTGGATAAACTTTGGCCATTTTAAGGTGATAGCATGAAACGTACAGCTCTCTATGTATTACTTATTTCTCTGCTGCTTCCAGGTCTGGTGCATGCCACGCGGATCAAGGATATTGCCGCATTTGACGGGGTGCGGGACAACCAGTTGGTTGGCTATGGCCTGATAGTGGGGCTGAACGGCTCCGGTGACAGCGATCAGACCAAATTCCCGGTACAATCATTGGTTAATATGCTGGAGCGAATGGGGGTTACGGTCAACCGCGCTGATATCAAGGTCAAGAACGTTGCAGCCGTTATGGTCACCGCTACGCTACCCCCCTTTGCAAAACAGGGTACCAAGCTGGATGTGCTTGTCTCGTCACTGGGGGATGCCAAGACCATTGCCGGTGGAACATTGATCATGACCCCGCTCAAAGGTGCGGATAATCAGGTCTATGCAGTAGCCCAGGGCTCTATCCTGACCAATTCATTTGCCTTTGGCGGCCAAGGTGCTTCGGCAACTAAAAACCATCCCACCGCAGGAAGAATACCTGCAGGTGCCCTGGTTGAGCGTGAGCTCCCCAATGTGCTTGCCGGTAAATCAAGCCTGCGCCTGAATCTGGCACAATCTGACTTCACCACTGCCTCGCGTATTGTTGCCGCCATTAACAAGACCTTTAAAGGGGCAGCAGGTAGCAGTGATGGCGGTTCTGTCATGGTGCAGATCCCTGACGAATTTACCTCTCGCCCGGTTGAATTTATTGCTCAGCTGGAAAATCTTGAGGTTACACAGGATCAGCCGGCACGGGTTGTGGTAAATGAGCGGACTGGCACTGTCGTCATGGGTGATAAGGTCAAGATTGCTGCTGTTGCCGTATCCCATGGCAACCTGACGCTGACCATCAAAGAGACCCCCAAGGTGTCTCAGCCCGCGCCTCTGTCTAAGGGAGAAACCAAAGAGGTTCCCCGTACTGAACTGAAAGTACAGGAGGAACAGAAACGGCTGTCACTGCTGCCTGAGGGTAACACCATTGGTGATGTGGTGCGGGGCTTAAATCTGCTGGGGGTTACACCACGGGATCTGATTTCGATCCTGCAATCGATTAAAGCCGCTGGAGCGCTCCAGGCAGAGCTGGTTATCATCTAACCGTTTTAGTAAGTAGATGAAACTACCGATAGGATAACCATAATGGATAGCAGCTTAACCATATCACCAGATCTGCTGATGCAGGACAATAAGGCTGAGCAACTTGGTTCACGTGCAAAGGTGCGTGGGGAACAGCTGACAGATGCCAAGCGTAAACAGCTGAAAAAGATATCACAGGATTTTGAGGCAATGTTTACCGGTATGATGCTGAAGTCAATGCGTGAGACCGTAGCCGAAGATAAGCTGACCGGAGGTGGTAAGGCAGAGGAAACCTACCGCTACATGCTTGATCAGGAATATGCAGCAGCGGCGTCAAAACGTGGTGGTCCCAACAGCCTTGCAACAATGGTGGAAAAAGAACTGTTGAAACGGTATGCCGTTTTACCTCAGAAGATGATAGCCGTAACGGCAGATGAGGAGTAGTAACATGGCAACAGCGAATCGTTTGACGGATGTACTTATTGAACAGACTAAAATCCTTAAGGAACTTCAGCAAACACTGGAGGACGAACAAAAGGCGATTGCCGCCCTTGATACACAGGCAATGGAGGCATTGAACAACCAAAAGGAACAGCTGATTCAGCATCAGCGCCTGATGACTGAAACGTTGCACACTGTGATGTCGGAAACTTGTGCACAGTATGGTTTAGCTTCATCGGCAACACTAGGTGAACTTATCGAAAAGATGCCGATCTCAATGCGTGGACAGGTAGAACCATTACAGCAGGCAGTCAAGCAGGCTGGTTCAATAGTTTCATTATTGGCTAATCAGAACCGGAGTATGTTGGAACGTTTTTTAGGGGTCGTGAATGAGTCGTTAGGGTTTATTTTAAGAATTCTGAATACTTCTAATACCTATGGCGTTCGGGGTACCTACCTTTCAAATACTCAGGCCGGTGCGGTAATGGTCAGCAAGGAGGCGTAATATGGGACTTAGCGCAGCCTTTGAAATAGGAAAAGCCGGGCTTAGAATATTTCAAGTTTCCTCCGAGGTGGTAAGCGAGAATATCGCTAATGTCAATACGCCTGGTTATTCACGCCAGCGTGTTATTCTTGAATCCGCTCCACCTAGTACGCACAACGGTTTCCCGCTAGGGACGGGTGTTAGAGTGTCAAGCGTAGAGCGCTATTATGATAGTCTACTTCAAAAACAACTGGTTAACGCAGGTACTACAGGGAGCTACGACTCTACCAAGGCGGAGGTCTTGCAACAGATCGAGCCGATATTTAACGAAGTTGCTCAAGATGGACTTGGAGCTTCGATTTCCGGCTTCTTTAATGCCTGGCAGGATCTTTCGGTGAATCCGACCGGCCAGCCTGAACGTCAGGCAGTGCTTTCCCGTGCCCAGATTATGGTTGATCAGTTTCATTATGTTAACAGAACGCTCAGCGATGCAGCAACTGCGCAGAATGATGCTCTCCCGTCATTAACCAATGACATTAACAGTACGCTTAAACAGATTGCGCTGCTGAATGGGCAGATTGACAAAACCGAGCAGGTCGCGGGCAATGCTAATGAGATGCGTGATCAGCGCGATTACCTGATCAGGGGCCTGTCTGCACAGATGGGGGTCAAATATACTGAAAATGCGAATGGTACGACGGATGTCTATGTGTCCAGAGGAGGGACTGACTATCCTCTGGTACAGGGTACTCAATATGGAAATCTGTCTCTTTCTGCTCCGCCAGGTAACTACACGGTTACTGTAAATGCTGTCGGTGGTGCAACTGCTACGGTTGACGCCACCATGTACACAGCGCCTGATGGTGGCCAGCTTTGGGCTACGCTACAAATGCGGGATACTTTCATTCCGGCCTATCAGGCGTATGTTAACAACCTGGCAGATGTGATGGTTAATGGTGAGGCTGGTCCTCCGGCGAAGCTTGGCATAAATGATCAGCATAATGCTGGTTTTGACTTGAATGGTGCGGCAGGTTTGGATCTTTTTAGCGTTACTGCGGGAAGTGAGGCGGCAACAATTACGCTGAATCCTCTGGTGACCCAATCAAGAATTGCAGCATCAGGATCTGCTACTGCTCCTGGAGACAATAGTAATGCTGTCAGTATGGTCGGATTGCAGAGTCAGACGTTTACTGCCCTAAATGCCGGAACATTCAGTGGCTATTATAATACATTGGTTGCACAGGTTGGAGTTGATGTCCAATCGGCGCAGAATGTTGTGAAGCAGGACGCAGCTTTTATGAAGCAATTGACTACGTTACGGGATTCCAGCTCAGGGGTTTCTCTCGATGAAGAGCTGGCTAATTTAATTCAGTATCAGCGTTCCTATCAGGCCTCAGCCAAGCTGATTACGACAGCTACGGAAATGATGGATACCTTGATAGGGATGATTTAGTAGGAGTATGTCATGCGAATAACGCCAAACATAACCATGCAGAATTCGTTGTATAATATTCAAAGCACACGAGCCCGTATGGACAGCATTCAGGAGAAAATTGCATCAAGCAAAAACTATAACCGGCCCAGTGATGATCCGGTCTCAGTCAGTTTATTGATCAATATGAATGATCGGATGACTGCGGCTGATCAGTATACCAGCAACATCAGTAAATCAGATACCTGGCTGAAGATGAGCAATACTGCCCTGACCGGTATGAATAGTTTTGTAGAAATGGCAAAGAAAGCGATTTCTTCGGTCGCGGGTGGCGAGACTGATCCTAATGTTATCAATAATGCACTGATGAGTCTGAAGAGTATCAAGCAGAATATCGTTGATATGGGTAATACCCAGATGAATGGCGTCTATCTGTTCAGCGGCACAAAGTCCCTCACCAAGCCTTTTCTGATTAATAGTGGGGATACTACCAGTGGATCACCTACGATCAACAATCTTGACAGTATTGCCGGACTGAGCGCCGGTATGGCAATCAGCGGTGTTGGCATACCGTCCGGGACTACTATCTCTGCTGTCAATGCTGGACCGCCAGCCTCATTAACTCTCAGCGCCAACGCTACAGCTACGGCAACCGGAGCTGCACTCAATACCTATGCCGGTGATAGCGGGGTTACCAGTATTGAAATCAACCAAGGGGTTACTCAAGCAATAAATTTCCCTGGAGATCAGTTGCTGACACCTACGCCGCCTGGTAATCCCTATGGGAGTGTTGATATACTGGCAACGATGGATCAATTAATAGCAGATGTTGCCGCATCCAATACAGCAGGTATTCAGGCAGGGAAACAGTCGTTGTATCAAGCTGGAGTACAGTTGAATGCAGCACAAAGCGATCTGCAATCGAGAACGGTGCGCCTTGATGCGGCCAGTACCATGAATAAGACAATTATCAGCACCTTACAGACAGTATACGGCAATATTCAGAACGTTGACTACGCTCAGCTGGGTATTGAGATGAGCCAGCAAGAAACCGCATTAAATGCAACCTATTCATCGACCGCCAAGATTAGCCAGATGTCATTGCTCGACTACCTCTAGTTTACTGGCCAATGACCAAGAGTTGAAAATATGATGGCCCCTGCATTGTTACTATGCAGGAGCCTTTGTTAATCCTGAGATCCACTTCGAGCCAGATTCTCAAATCTGGTATGCTCACCCATAAAGGCCAGTTCAACCGTGCCGATCGGACCGTTACGCTGTTTACCGATGATTACCTCGGCGCTTCGCTCATGGTTGGCGGTACAGCTCCCATCCTTTTTTCTGCAGTGCTCGCAATAGACCGCTTCACGGTACACAAACATGATCACGTCGGCATCCTGCTCGATAGCGCCGGATTCCCGCAAGTCGCTCATCATCGGGCGCTTGTCACTTCGGTTCTCAAGGCTCCGGTTCAGCTGTGAAAGTGCCACGACCGGAACGTGCAGTTCCTTTGCCAGTGCTTTCAATGAACGGGAAATTTCAGATATCTCCTGCTGGCGGGATTCAGGGTTGGCCCCTGCCCGCATCAACTGAAGGTAGTCAATGATGATCAGACCGATGTTATGTTCCGTCTTCAGGCGGCGCGCCTTGGCCCGTAGTTCCAGAATGCTGATGGCCGGGGTGTCATCGATGAAGATATTGGAGTTATGCAAGGTAGCTGCTGCCCGCTGCAGCCGAGGCCAGTCGCTGTCCAGAAAATGTCCGGTACGCATCCGCCCTGCATCAACTCGAGCCAGTGAAGAGAGAAAACGCATCACCAGCTGTTCCTTGCCCATTTCCAGTGAAAAGATGACTGAACCGACCTTTTCCTTGGCCTCGGCGCTGGCGTGGCTGGCGATGTTCAATGCCAGGGTGGTCTTACCCATGGAAGGACGGGCTGCAACGATGATCAGATCACCCGGCTGCAGGCCAGCGGTCATATGGTCCAGGTCGATATAGCCGGTGGGGGTGCCGGTAATCTGCTCCTTCTTCTCATACAGGGTCTGCAGCATCTTGAAGGTGTCTTTAATGACATCCTTAACCGGATAGTACTGCGGCCGCAGTTTGTTTTCCGCCAGACTGAAGAGCGCCTTCTGGGCCTCATCCAGCGATTCGTTGACATCTCCCTGTTCGTCATAGCCCCTGGTGGCAATATCGGTTGCAATGGTGATCAGACGCCGATTAAGAGCCTTTTCCTTTACGATCTTGCAATAGTAGGTGATGTTGGCGGCTGTGGGGACATAATCAACCAGGGTGGCCAGATAGGCAGCCCCGCCACAGCTGTCCAGATCGCCACGACGTTTGAGGGCATCGGTCAGGGTGATCAGATCGCAGGGTTCCCGCCGGTCCGACAGTTCCAGCATGGCACCAAAGATCTTGCGGTGCGCCTCCCGATAAAACTCCTCCGGCTCCAGCATTTCCAAGACGCGGTTAATGGCATCGTTATCGATCAGGATACCGCCCAGGATCGACATCTCAGCCTCAAGGCTCTGGGGGGGGAGTTTGTGAATCTGCTCCTGGGACATGCCTATCTCCTGAACCGGTTAATGACGTCGGTTACTGCACTTATTACATCATTGGCATCATTGTCGCTCATGCCGGGAAACAGCGGCAGCGACAGAATCCGGTCTGAGGCGTAGCTGGCATTGGGCAGGTCCGTGTCGGCCACCGGCAGGTTCTCCCGGTACCAGCTGTGGTGGTGGATCGCTTTGTAATGCAGCCCACTGCCGATGTTCAGATTTTTCAGTTCTGCCATGAACTGGTCCCGGTCTATCGTTAAGAGCTCGATCCTGATCAACGGCGTATAAAGGTGCCAGGCATGACGCTGCTGGTAGGGTGCATAGGTGGGCAGGGCCAGTTCCGCCAGATCGGCAAAGGCAGCGTTATACTGCTCTGCAATCTCTTTGCGACGGTCAATAAAACCATCCAGACGGGGCAGCTGGTGTAGCCCGATGGCCGCCTGGATATCCATCATATTGTACTTGTAGCCGGGCAGCATGATGTCGTAGTTGGGTGTGCCGCTGGCTGCAAACCGCTTCCAGGCCTCACGGCTCATGCCGTGAAATTTCAGCAAAGAAATCTCTTCAGCCAGGGTTTCATCCGGTGTGCAGACCATGCCGCCTTCACCGGTGGTGATGTTCTTGTTGGGGTGAAATGAGAAGATGGAAATGGAATCAAGGCTGCCGATCTTCTGCCCTTTGTACTCGGTACCGGCTGCGTGGGCAGCATCTTCGATAATGGTCAGGTTATGTTGCCTGGCAAGGACAAACAGCGGGTCAAGGTCACAGGACTGTCCGGCAAAATGGACCGGAATCACCGCTCTGGTACGGGGGGTGATCTTCTCTGCCACCTTGGCTACATCAATATTCAGCGTGCCGGGCTCAATATCTGCCAGCACCGGGGTGCCACCGGCAAGAATGATCATGCTGACCGTGGAGGCAAAGGTCATTGGTGTGGTGATGATCTCGTCTCCCTCTTTGATCCTCAGTGCCAGCAGGGTCAGGTGCAAACCAGCAGTGGCCGAACTGAGCGGTACGGCAAAAGGGGCGCCCACATAGGCCTTGAAGACATCTTCAAAACGCTTGACCTTGGGGCCGGTGGTGATCCAGCCGGAACGGAGCGAGTCAACAACCTCGTTGATCTCTTCATCTCCGAGGGAAGGGGTGGAAAAGGGCAGAAATGTTTCACGCATACAGTACGTACTCCTTCGATCAGCGGTTGGACAACAATAGCAGCGCCCCGTTGTCTGCCAGAGTGCGGGGAGATGGCCCTGGCTGAGCTGCTTCATACCGGCTTGCCTCATGGCGGGGAATAACAATCATTACCTGACGGTTTGAGCGCCAGAGCTCCATGAACTGTTCCTGAGTGAGAAACCAGCCGGACTGATTGCCCTGACTGCTGCCGAAGGTCAGTTCATCGGCATCACCTACAGTGATCAGACGTTTACCGGTATAAAAGTTCATTCCCTGGCGGGGACCGCTCTGGGCCAGCAATGTATCTGGGCCACTATGCTGCAGTGCTGCCTTGGCCAGGCTGCGGGACGAGAGCCGGTCTGCACCATACTGACTAAAGGCCCAGGGGAGCAGCAGGTCAAGCAGGATACCAAAACAACAGAGCAGCCCCACCAGCAGCAGACTGGAACGGGTGCGGATGATCCAGAGCAGTAGCAGGCCGAAGATAATCAGCAGGCTGCCGGGCAGCAGGGTCTGGCGCAGGGTAAGTACCGGTGTCGGGCCGGTCAGCATGGCGGCCAGATCGCGCCCTGTTTGTCCGCTTGCATGCAGGATCGGCGGGAGCCAGGTCAGTAATGGCAGTATGGCCAGGGTTATCCCGACCAACAGCAGTGTGGTGGCAAGGGTCGCCTGGGCAGCAGTGTAGTCAGGCCTGCGGGTATGCCAGTGGGCGGTGATCCGGTGGGCTACCAACAGTGCCAGTGGCGGAAACGTTGGCAGAATGTACGGGATCAATTTAGAGCTGGAAAGCGAAAAGAACAGAATGATGACCAAGGGCCAGAGCAGCAGAAAAAGGGTGGTCCCCCTGTCACTTTGGCGCTGGTGCCAGGCCTTGCCCAGGCTGCCCGGCAGGAAGAAGGACCAGGGCAGCATGGTCAACAGCAGAATTGGCAGAAAAAACCAGAACGGTTGACTGCGTTTATGGATGGTGCTGGTATAGCGCTGGAAATGCTCCCTGATAAAGAAAAAATGCGGAAATTCAGGGTTTGCCTGTGACACCAGCACAAACCACGGCACGGTGATCAGGCAAAACAGCAGCAAGCCAGAGATCCAGGGAATTTCTTTCACTATATGCCAACGTCTGCCCAGCAACAGATACCAGAAGATAACTCCACCAGGGAGAACAATCCCGATTAAGCCCTTGGTCAATACTGCCAGACCGCAGCAGATAAAGAACAGGCGGTAGAGGTTGGTGCGCTGCCGTTCGCTGCTGCGGACAGCCAGCAGAAAGCTGAACAGGGCTGCAGAGAGGCAGAAGGTTAACAGCATATCTGTCAGAATAATACGGGATTGCAGCAGAAAAGCCGCGCAGCTCCCCAATATATAGGCGCCAGTGACTGCTGTCCGTCTGTTAAACAGGCGTCTCCCTGCAAGATAGGTGAGTAACACGGTAAACAGACCTGAAAGCGCCGAAGGAAGGCGGGCAGCAAACTCAGTATGCCCCAAAACTGCCATGGAACCGGCATTTACCCAGTATAAAAGCGGGGGCTTTTCAAAATATTTAACATAATTAAGGGTGGGGGTGACAAAATCTCCACGGACCAGCATCTCCCGGGGGATCTCGGCGTAACGACCTTCGTCAGGATCAATCAGCGGTGCGGATCCGAGCCCAATCAGGAAGAGGAAGCCAAACAGGATTAACAGCAGCATGCTGTCCCGTAGCCAGTGTCCTTCAGGCTGGTTAAGATGTTCGTAGAATGGGCTCATGAGTCAAATTCCTGCATCGGTGCAGGAAGTCTGATCAGATCATCAGGCTCAGTGCCGACAGGCACTGGCATCAGAATTCTCATGTTGGGATGGACAATTGTTACTGAGGTTATCTGTCCCTGTTGGTCAAGTTGCTGCAGATCAGTGGCCAGAAAATCGGCATTTTTCATGGCAGGCCCCATCAGTGAAAGCTGATCGCCGACCTGAAACCGGTTTCTGACCAGCACTTCTGCCAGCTCTGCTCCACGCATCGCTTCAACCGTCCCCACCAGTTTATGGCTACGCAGGTACCCTGCCTGGTAGGATTGTCCAACATCCTTAGGGTCACCCAGCAGGAAGCCGGTGGTATAACCGCGGTGGCTGATGGTGGCCAGTTCCTCCATCCATACAGGATCGGTGGCGTAGCCGTCAGGATTGGAGTAGAAGCGGTCCAGAGCTGCGCGGTAGATTCTCAGTACGCCGGCAAGGTAGTGGATTCCCTTCATTCTTCCTTCAATCTTGAGGGACCCTACACCTGCCCTGACCAGATCAGGCAGATACTCCAGTAGACAGAGGTCTTTTGAATTGTAGATGAAGGTACCGCTTGAGTCTTCTTCGATCGGTTGATATTCGCCGGGCCTGCGCTCCTCAACCAGGGCATACTTCCAGCGGCAGGGCTGGGTGCATTCTCCCAGATTGGCACTGCGACCGGTCATGGCACTGGAAAGCAGGCAGCGGCCTGAGTAGGCAACGCAGAGGGCGCCATGCACGAAAACCTCGCATGGTATTGAGACCGCACTGGTTGTAGCACTGATATCTTCCAGCGTCATTTCTCGCGCGAGATTGACCCGGCCGACACCCTGATCCTGCCAGAAAAGCACACTCTCGTGATTGATGGTGTTTGCCTGGGTGGAAAGGTGGATCTCCCGTTCTGGAGAAATGCGGCGGATCATTCGTAATACGCCTGGATCGCTGACAATATAGGCATCAAAGGGAAGCGGAGCCAGTTCCCTTAGATAGCTCTCAAGACGGTTCAAGGTGTGGTCGCTAGGGTAACTGTTAATGGTCAGGTAGCAGCGGACTCCCTGTTCGTGACAGAACGCAAGTGCCTGAGGCATTTCTGCAAGGGTAAAGTTGCCGGCCATATTACGCAGGCCAAAGTCAGGTCCTCCCATATAGACGGCATCAGCACCGTATCTGATGGCGCATTTCAGTTTTTCCATGGTGCCGGCCGGGGCCAGTAATTCAGGCTTTTTCACGTCAGATCCAGTTGGAATAGTAATGAAGTCAATAAAGATGGAATGCTAGCACAGGAGTGGTCTGTCTGTAAAATGCAAACCGGAAAAACCTGACTTTCACTTGACAAAGCGTTTTTTCTGGCTTTAATTACAGCGAAACTCAAGAAAAAACAGGAGAGTTGCATGAGCCACCTGCAAAAATTGGGACTGCTGACATTGGGCACACTACTTTTGGGTGGGTGTGCAGCCAATGATTTAGCGGTCAAACGTCAGACCGAGACGGAAACAAAGGTCGAACATCTTTTTCAGCTCGCAGGTGGAATAGAGGCCCGGCTAAACGAAATCTCCGGAAGAGTTGCAATATTGGAGGAGAAAGATGCCCAGCGAACAACTCTCTTCAAGGAGCTGAGTGACGGTGTACGGGAGCTGAAAGAGGTAAATCAGGCCTTGCAAGCAAAGGTGCAGACAGCTGCAGCTGTTACAACTCCCAAGGTGGAGGTGGTAAACACAGATCCTGCGCCAAAAGGCAGGGATGCCGGTCCTCCTCCAGGGTATGTCAAGGCCTTTGGTCTCTACAGTGCCAATAATTTTTCTGCTGCTATCCAGGCCTTTGAGCTGTTTTTAAAGGAACAGCCGACGAGTGAATATGTGCCCAATTCCTACTATTGGATTGGTGAATGCTATTACAGCAATTCTGATCTTCCCCATGCACTTGTTGCATTCCAGAAGGTGGTAAATGACTGGCCCCGCCACCCGAAAGCATCTGATGCATTACTTAAAATAGGCTACAGTTACGCGGCGCAGAAACAGCAGGATAAAGCCAGGGCCACATTTGAGCGGCTTATTCGCAACTATCCCGCTAGCCCGGCAGCAATAAAGGCTCGGGAGCGACTGATGTCCAGCGACCAACCGGCTTCCGTCCGGCACTGAAAAGAGGTGACTATGAAATCTCGTATGCAACTGGTAGTGTTCCTGATGTCGTTGGTACTGCTTGCGCCATCCCTTCTGAGGGCTGCAGAGGAGCCAGCGGTCTATGTGATCCAGAAGGGCGACACACTCTGGGGGCTTTCCGGTAAATTTCTCAATGATCCCAGATATTGGCCGAATCTTTGGGCAAAAAATCCTCAGGTAACCAATCCACACTTTATCTATCCCGGGCAAACTGTCCGTTTTGTGAATGGGAAGCTGGAGATTGTTGATGCGCCGGTAGAGGCTGGCGCGCAGAAGGCAGCGGCAGGTCAGGCAGTTGTTGCAGCTGATGCCGAGGTTGCAGAAGAAAAGCTGTTTACTGTTCGGGGTAATGAAGGCTGGCTGATGGAAAAAGAGTTGGCCCCAAGCGGCAGGATTATAGCAGGGCAGCATGGTCGTCTGGTACTTGGTGAAGATGATACGGTTTTTACTGACATCGGCACACGTCATGGTGGACGTGATGGCAGCAAGTATACCATTCTGCGTAAATCAAAAGTGGTTAAACACCCGGTGACCGGAGATGAGCTGGGGTATCGGGTGTACCCATTGGGGACCGTGCAGCTTACTCAGGTAACAGAGCTGAATTCCCGTGGTATTATCAGTTCCTCATTTAAGGAAGTTGAGCCTGGTGACCTGCTGGTTCCCTACCAGCCTGTTAAACGTAGAAGTGTTGCCCTGAAAATGACCGCCAAGCCACTGCACGGGGTGATTGCTGCCAGTGCCGCCGGTAACAGCTCTATTGCTGCCGGCGATGTGGTCTACCTTGACTTGGGCGTAACGCAAGGGGCTGAACCGGGTAATCTGCTGTATGTAATCCGTAAGGTGGCGATTGAAAAGATGCTGGTTGATCGCTATGTCGGAGAACTTCCAAGCGAAGTGGTTGGGGCAGTGGTGATCGTGGAGGCAGGGAACAGTACCTCAACCGCGATTGTAGTGAAGAGTATTGACGCCATCTTTAAGGGCAATGAAGTTGTCAGTGCTCCTCGATAGAGCGTAGCCTGTACGCAGCTCGAAGGCCGACCCAGTGTCGGCCTTCGTTTTTTAAGGGAGCAGCATGGACTACTGGTCCTGGATAGCTTTGAGGGCAGTGGAAGGGATTGGACCGGTCATGTTCCGGCGGCTGCTGGAACGTTTTGATACGCCGGATCACGTGCTTTCTGCAGATCCTGATGACCTTGCTACAGTCCGGGGAATCACGCCGCAGATTGTGGAGGCCATTGCAGCCCCGGCCTGTCGTAGTTTTGCTGAAGCAGAGTGTCGCAGGATAGAGGCGAGTGGTGTCCGCCTGCTTACCTTTCTGGATGCTGAGTTTCCTCGCCGCCTGTTTGAGATCGGTGATCCGCCACCATTGTTGTACGTGCGGGGAATGATCCCGGCCTGGGAGCCTGCCATTGCGGTGGTCGGTTCCCGTCGGGCAACCCGAGAGGGGTTAAAGGCGGCAGAGCGGCTTTCGTCAGAACTGGCTGCGGTAGGCGTACTGGTGGTTTCCGGTCTGGCCCGGGGGATAGACACTGCAGCCCATCGTGGTGCACTGGCTGGTGGCGGTCCCACCGTGGCGGTGTTGGGCTGTGGGGTTGATATTGACTATCCGCCTGAAAACAGGCAACTGGCGCAACAGATTGCAGGGCATGGGTGCATCATTTCAGAATTCCCCATGGGCACCCAGCCGCTGGCAGAGCATTTCCCCCGTCGCAACCGGATCATCAGCGGCCTCTCCCGTGGGGTGTTGGTGGTAGAGGCAGTGGAAAAAAGCGGTTCCCTGATCACGGCCCGTTACGCCCTGGATCAGGGGCGTGAGGTGATGGCGGTGCCGGGGCTGATCAGCACTGCTGCCTGTCGCGGTAGCAACCGGTTGATCAAGGAAGGCGCCCAGCTGGTGGACTGCGTTGATGATATTCTTGGTGCAACCAGAATCGGCACGCCGGATCAAACGTTGCCATTGTTTCATCAACAGCTTGTTGCTCCGCGTTGTAACCTGACTCCCCGCGAAGCTGCGGTGTATGAGCTGGTTGCCCTGGGACCGCGCCATCTGGATGAGATTACCCAGGCTCTGGAATTGACGCCCGGAGAGGTTTCGGCTATGGTGCTTGGCCTTGAACTAAAAGGGATGCTGTCACAGCTTCCCGGATCATACTATTCACTTCCTTAAGGATTAGAGAACCTATGGCGCATCAACTTGTAATTGTCGAGTCTCCGGCCAAGGCCAAGACCATTGAAAAATTTCTCGGTGCTGATTATCGGGTGTTGGCCTCATTTGGGCATGTCAGGGCACTGCCCAGCAAGCAGGGCTCGGTTGATACGGCCAATGACTTTGAACCCAAGTACCATGTGCTGCCAGATAGCAAGAAGCATATTGATGCCATCAAGAAAGAGCTGAAGGGGGCGGATCGACTGCTTCTGGCAACTGACCCCGACCGTGAGGGAGAAGCGATCTCCTGGCATCTGCTGGCTGCCCTGGGACTGGACAAAAAGCCCAAGATTCCGATTCAGCGGGTGGTGTTCCATGAGATCACCAAGGATGCCATCATCCATGCAGTGCAGAATCCCCGAGATATAGCCATTGACCTGGTTGATGCCCAGCAGGCCCGTTCTAT
Organism: Trichlorobacter sp.; assembly: GCF_030247655.1. Lineage (GTDB taxonomy): Bacteria > Desulfobacterota > Desulfuromonadia > Geobacterales > Pseudopelobacteraceae > Trichlorobacter. Next base: position 27,111 of record NZ_JAOTRZ010000015.1, read on the forward strand.
TCTGGATTACCTGGTCGGTTTTAACCTCTCTCCCTTTTTGTGGAAAAAAATCCGTTATGGACTCTCGGCAGGCCGGGTGCAGTCAGTTGCCCTGCGACTGGTCTGTGAGCGGGAAAAAGAGATCCAGGCCTTTGTTGATCAGGAGTACTGGACCATTGGAACTAAACTGGAAAAACAGGGCGGTCAGACCCTCAAGGCCGGTCTGATTGCGGTGGATGGCAAGAAACTGGGCAAGTTTGATATTCCTGATCAGAAAAGTGCCGATGCATTGAGGAATGCCATTGCACAAGGCAAGGCTGAGGTCGCATCGGTAACCCGCAAGGAGATGAAGCGTAACCCGGCTCCCCCCTTTACCACCTCTACCCTGCAGCAGGAAGCCTCCCGTAAACTGGGCTTCTCAGCCAAAAAGACCATGTCCACCGCCCAGAAACTGTATGAAGGGGTGGCGATCGGTGAGGGCGGTACGGTTGGTTTGATCTCCTATATGCGTACTGACAGCGTCAATCTTTCGGCCCAGGCCCTGCAAGATGCCCATGACCTGATCAGCGTGGCCTATGGTAAGGAATATGCTCTGGCCAAGCCCCGTTTTTACAAGAACAAGTCAAAGAATGCTCAGGAAGCCCACGAGGCGATCCGGCCTACCTATATTGACAAGACCCCGGCAGAACTAAAAAAATACCTGACCCCTGACCTGTTCAAGCTGTATGAACTGATCTGGAAGCGGACCGTTGCCTGTCAGATGGCAGAGGCACTGCTGGATCAGACCTCAGTTGATATCGCGGTCAGTGGTGAGAAAAAGGACAGCTTCACACTGCGGGCAACCGGCTCGGTGATCCGCTTCCCCGGTTTCATGAAGCTGTATATTGAAGGGGTTGATGACGAAGACGAGGAAAAGGAAGGCACCCTGCCGGCGTTGGAGGAAGGCGAGGCACTGAAGCTGCTTGAGGTGCTGCCGGAGCAGCATTTTACCCAGCCGCCACCACGTTATACTGAAGCCACCCTGGTCAAAACCCTGGAAGAATACGGTATCGGTCGCCCCTCCACCTATGCCAGTACCCTTAATACCCTGGTGGAACGCAAATATGCCCGTCTGGACAAGAAGCGCTTCTTCCCTGAAGATGTCGGCATGGTGGTCAATGACCTGTTGACCGCCCACTTTCCCAAATATGTGGATTATAATTTCACCGCTGGCCTGGAAGAGGAGCTGGATCAGGTCTCCCGTGGTGAAAAGCAGTGGAAACCGCTTTTACGAGAGTTTTGGACCCCGTTCATTACCCTGCTGCAGCAAAAAGAGGGTGAGGTAAAGAAAGACGATCTCACCACCGAGACCCTGGACGAGGCCTGCCCGGAATGCGGCAAGCCGCTGGCCATCAAGTTGGGTAAGCGTGGTAAGTTCATCGCCTGTACCGGGTTTAAAGAGGGCTGTAAGTACACCCGTAACCTGGAAAACAGTGGTGCAGAAGAGGCTGCTGAGCCTGAAGTTTCAGAAGAAAAATGTGATAAATGCGGCCAGCCTATGCTGATCAAGTCAGGTCGTTACGGCAAGTATCTGGCCTGTTCCGGCTATCCGGCCTGCAAGAACATCCAGCCGCTCAACAAGCCCAAGGGAACCGGTGTTGCCTGCCCTGAATGCAAAGAGGGGGAGCTGACCGAGAAGAAATCCCGCTACGGCAAGATGTTCTACTCTTGTAACCGCTATCCTGACTGTAAGTTTGCCCTCTGGGATCCGCCAATTACCCAGCCCTGTCCCAAGTGCGGATTCCCGGTGCTGGTCAAAAAGGTCTACAAGAAGAAGGGTGAATTCCTGAAATGTCCTAAAGAGGGCTGTGACTGGACATCTGCATGATACCGGTCACCATCATCGGCGCCGGTCTGGCCGGGTGCGAAGCTGCCTGGCAGGCGGCAGAGCGCGGGGTTCAGGTTCGGCTGTATGAGATGAAGCCCCGCCGTTTTTCACCGGCCCATCAGTTAGATGGCCTGGCTGAGCTGGTCTGCTCCAACTCCCTGCGTGGGGCTGATCTGGGTAATGCCGTCGGCTTGTTAAAGGAGGAACTGCGGCGTTGTGGCTCCCTGATTATGCAGGCTGCCGATGCCACCAGGGTTCCGGCAGGTGGGGCGCTGGCGGTTGATCGTGATCTGTTCTCTGCTTGGATAACTGAACGGATTTCCTCCCATCCCAACATCATTCTGACCCGTGAAGAACTGACCTGCCTGCCGTCTGAAGGCTTGGTGGTGGTGGCCTCCGGCCCCTTGACCAGCGATGCCCTGGCTGAAGAATTGTCCCGTCTGGTGGGGGAGCGGCTCTACTTCTATGATGCCATCGCCCCGATTGTCACTGCAGAATCCCTTGATCAGTCTAAAATTTACGCCGCTTCACGCTATGGCAAGGGTGATCCTGATGATTACCTCAACTGCCCCATGGCTCAGGAACAGTACACGGCGTTTATTGCGGCTGTGAAAGCTGCTGAAAAGGTAGCCCCCCGCGAGTTTGAGAAAGTGGTCCACTTTGATGGCTGTATGCCGATTGAAGAGATGGCAGAGCGTGGTGATGAGACCCTGCGTTTTGGACCGATGAAGCCGGTGGGGTTGCCCGACCCCCAGACCGGGCGTGATCCTTGGGCCGTGGTGCAGTTGCGTGCAGAAAATGCTGAAAAGACCCTCTATAACCTGGTAGGTTTTCAGACCAAGATGACCTGGCCGGAGCAGCGTCGGGTACTGCGGATGATTCCGGGACTGGAACAGGCCGAGTTTGTCCGGCTGGGAGTCATGCACCGCAATACCTTTATCAATGCTCCAGCCCTGCTGCAGGCAACTCAACAACTGAAGAGCGATCCTCGTATCATCTTTGCCGGGCAGATCACCGGGGTTGAGGGTTATGTGGAATCCGCCGGGTCAGGTTTTCTTGCGGGGCTGACGGCCGCAGCCTTGGCTGGTGGTCAGGAACCACCATTGCCGCCGCAGGAAACAGCCTTGGGGGCGTTGATCCACCACATTACCAATGCCGATGTCCGCCATTTTCAGCCGATGAATGTTAATTATGGCCTGTTTCCCTCCCTGGATAGTCGGGTCAAGAAAAAGGACCGTAAGCTGCTGCTGGCAGAACGGGCACTGGCTGCGTTGGAAGACTGGAAAGGCATGATTGAAACACGGAGCAACCGAGCAACTGAGTAGGCCTGAAATATAAATCCTGAAAAATATAAATCCTTGAAAAGCTGGGGTTGTTTTGTCTACTATTGTTGTTGGGTTTTGTTTTTCTCTGTTGCTCCGTTGCTCTGTGTTTAAAAAGGATTTTGTCTATGTCTGATCAAATAGTTGCTGATACCCTGCAGCGTATAGAAGAAGAATTAAAAAAGTGCGTCAAATGCGGTACCTGTCGCTCCAACTGTCCTGCCTTTACCGCCTTTCAGCGTGAGCCAGCCACGGCCCGTGGCAAGTTAACCCTGGTTCAACACCTGTTGAAAGATGACATTGATCTGGATGATCAGACCTACCTGGCCATGTCCAAATGTCTGTTGTGTGGCAGTTGCGTGGACCGCTGTCCCAATGATGTGCCCACTGACGAGATTGTGATTGCCGCCCGTGAGGCGCTGGCAAAGAAGCGTGGTCTGACCACCTTCCATGCTGCCGTGGGGCAGGTGATCAAGAGCCGGACCCGGATGAAGCTGGGTGCCAAGGCCGCCTCGCTGCTGGGGCCGCTATTCTTCAAGAAAGTGCCGGAGAACTCAGGCCTGCGTCTGCGCTTCCCACTGCCATTCGTGGGTAACAAGCGTTATATCCCGGCCATTGCCAAGACCACATTTATGGAACGCTATCCTGAGGTGATCGAAGGTCAGCCGGATAAACCACGGATTATCTTCTTTGTGGGCTGCATGACCAACTTCGCTTATCCCCGGGTCGGTGTGGCCACGGTCAAGTTATTCCAGCATCTGGGCTGTACCATTATCATTCCTAAAGATCAGCAGTGCTGCGGCCTGCCCGGCATGTCCGGCGGAGACATCGAGACCGTTCGGGATCTGGCAGAGCGCAACCTGGCGGCCCTGGAACGCTATGAGGCTGATTATGTGATGAGTGCCTGTGCCACCTGCGGTGGCGCCTTGCACCGGCTTTATCCGCTGGTGGTGGGTAAGCGTAACCCTGAACTGCGTGAGCGACTTGACCGGCTGGCCGCGAAGACGGTGGATGCTGCCCAGCTCTTGGCCCAGCTTGGCCTGAAACCTGTTGAAACCGGTAGCGGTGCAACCGGCAAAATTACCTACCATGACCCCTGTCATCTGCGTACCCGCAAGCTGACTGCCCAACCCCGTGATCTGATCAAGGCCACTCCCGGACTTGAACTGGTGGAGATGGAAGGGGCAGACCGCTGCTGTGGTCTGGGGGGAACCTTCAATGTCTATCACTACGGTTCATCCATGGAAATCAATGATCTCAAGAGCGAGGCGATCATCGCCACCGGCGCAGATGCCGTAGCCACTGGCTGTCCCGGCTGTATGATGCAGCTGGATGACGGCCTGAAACAACACGGTTCTACTATTGAGGTGGTGCATACGGTGGAGCTGCTGGCACGTCAGCTTTTGGGAGAGCCAAAAGCCTGATTTAGCGTTGTTAAAATACTTATAGTAAAACTGTTGTCAACTTTGTTGCGAGTAAAACTATTTTATTGACAATATAACTGGTTTTGTATACAAACGCCGCACCAAAACAGGTTTATATTCCGGTGGATTAGGTGATGAGCAACGAATTCAATATTGGTGCAAAAATTAAAAAACTCCGATTAGCGAAGAAGCTGACACTCCAGGCTGTGGCCCGGGAGACCGGTTTTTCGCCTGCCCTCATTTCTCAAATCGAAAACAATAACGTTTCTCCCCCCATCGCAACCCTTTCCAAGATCGCACGCTTTTTTGATGTCAAGATCGGCCATTTCTTTGC
>NZ_JAOTRZ010000309.1 GCF_030247655.1 Trichlorobacter sp.
TGATTTTCTCGCTGTAGCGACCAATCCTTATGCCTTGATCAAGTTTTTTCACACGGTAACTTCTGGTTTTGTGATGGCAGGTTTCTTTGTAATGGGAATTGCAGCCTGGCATCTGTTGAAGAAGAATGAGATTGATTTCTTTACCCGTTCATTCAAGACCGGCGCAATGTTTGCTTTGATTTCTGGTATTCTGGTTGCCCTGACCGGTGACTTCCATGCCGTTGAGATTGCCAAGGTGCAACCTACTAAATTTGCTGCCATGGAATCAGTCTGGGAAACCCAGAAGGGTGCCCCAATGCACCTGCTGCTGGTGCCGGATGAAGCAAATGAGCGCAACAGTGTGCAGACCGCTTCAGTTCCAGGAGCCCTCAGCTTTTTAGCATTCCACGATACCGCTGCAGAAGTTAAAGGTCTGAAAGATTTTCCCAAAGATGAACGTCCGCCTGTGTTACCGGTCTTTTTGAGTTTTCGCATTATGGCAGGCCTGGGGACGCTTATTATCGGGCTTGCTTTTGCTGCGGTAGTTTTAGCGCGTTGGAAGCACTTTATTGATTTTAAGATCTTTCTGTACATCATGGTGGCTGCAATCCCGATTCCCTATCTGGCAATCCAGCTGGGCTGGCTGGTTGCTGAACTCGGCCGTCAACCTTGGGTAGTGTATGGGGTGATGAAGACCGCTGTCGGTGTTTCAAAATCAGTCACATCCCTGCAAGTGCTGGGATCATTACTCGGTTTTACGGCGCTCTATGGCCTGCTGGGCGTAATTGATATCTATCTGCTGGTGAAGTATGCCAAAAAAGGGCCTGATAAAGGCACTGGCATGATTCCAGTCAAGGAGGTGGCATAACATGGAAATGCTCCAAATTACCTGGTTCGTGCTCTGGGCAGTACTTTGGTCTGTATATTTCATGATGGATGGCTTTGTGCTGGGGCTGGGTTTCACATCCGGTTTGATTGCCAAAACCGATACAGAAAAGCGGATTCTGATCAACTCAGTCGGCCCGGTCTGGGACGGTAACGAAGTATGGTTGCTGACCGCTGGCGGGGCTACCTTTGCGGCATTTCCCACCACCTATGCCCTGATGTTCAGCTATCTCTATACCGCCTTGTTGCTGTTGCTGTTTTCCCTGATTGTCCGCGGTGTCTCCTTTGAATTCCGTGGCAAGATTGACAGTCCTGCATGGAAGAGTGGCTGGGATACCGCAATCATCGTTTCCAGCTTCCTGCCAGCCCTGTTGTTCGGCGTAGCCTTTGGCAACATCTTCAGCGGTCTGCCGATGGATGCAGCTGGTTATCATGGTGGTCTGATTTCCCTGCTGAACCCCTATGGTATTTTGACCGGTTTGCTGTTTGTCTTCCTTTTTGCAGTGCATGGTGCCCTGTACGCTACCGTTAAGACCACCGGTGAACTGTCTGCCCGTGCTTTTGCCCTGGCAAAGCTGCTCTGGATTCCGCTGCTGTTGATCGCTGTGGTATTCCTTGGCTACACCGCCTATGCAACCAAGCTGTATAATAACTACATGAAACTTCCGGTTCTGTTTGTGGTGCCAGCTATTGCTGTGCTGTCACTGGTCGCAGTTGAGGGCTTTATGATACTGAAGAAGCCGCTCAGCGCCTTTACTGCTTCCTGTCTTACCATTGTCTTTGTGGTGGTAACCGGAGTGACAGGTCTGTTCCCGAACCTGATTCCCTCCAGCCTTGACCCGGCATTCAGTCTAACTATCTTCAACTCATCATCCAGTCAGTACACCTTGACGATCATGACAGTAGTTGTTGCTATCTTTGTTCCAATCGTTATTCTCTACAAGATCTGGGCTTACCGACTCTTCAGGGCTCCGGTTACTGAGAAGGATGTACTGGATAATCATGAGGCGTACTAAACTGCTCTGCTGATCTTTGTATGCTAAAAAAGCCGACCCTGCAAAGGGTCGGCTTTTTTAGTGGTATTAAGCTTCAGAGTAAGTGAATTACGCCCCGGCCTGCACCGCCGTAATCGCCACCACGTTCACGATGTCGTCCACGGAGCAGCCACGGGACAGGTCATTGACCGGCTTGGCCAGACCTTGAATGATCGGGCCTACCGCTTCGGCACCTGCCACTCGCTCCACCAGTTTGTAGGCGATATTGCCAGCATCAAGGTCAGGGAAGATCAGCACGTTGGCTTTGCCTGCCACCGGACTGCCCGGTGCTTTTTTCTCACCTACCTTGGGCAGCAGGGCTGCATCAGCCTGCAGCTCGCCATCGATCTGGATATCAGGCTTAATGCTCTTGGCAATCTCGGCTGCCTTGGTGACCTTGTCCACATCAGCGTGGGCGGCACTGCCCTTGGTGGAGAAGGAAAGCATACCAACCCGAGCCTCAACATCCAGGAACGCCTTGCAGTTGCCAGCCGTGGCAACAGCGATCTCCGCCAGGGCCTGTGCATCCGGGTTGGGGTTCACGGCACAGTCGGCAAACAGGATAATCCCGTTTTCACCGAAGGAAGGGGTCTTGGTGATCATCAGGAAGAAAGATGATACCGTCTTGATCCCTGCAGCAGGTCCCACAGTCTGGAAAGCAGCCCGCAGCACAATCCCGGTCGTGTCGGTGGCCCCCGCTTCTTCACCGCCTGCATCTCCATGGCGGACCATCATACC
>NZ_JAOTRZ010000016.1 GCF_030247655.1 Trichlorobacter sp.
GCTGACACTGGCCATTCTGGATGGTCTTTCGGTGCGGGTGGGGAGCGAGACCTTTATTGTGCCGCTCAATTCGATCATCGAGTCGCTCCAGCCGCAGTCTGCTGATATCAACGCGGTGAGCGGCAATACCACCGTCATGGTGCGGGGTGAATATCTGCCTTTGCTGCGCCTGAATGAGCTCTACAGCATCAAGGGGGCTGTGACGCAGCCGGAACAGGCGGTGGTGATGATTGTTGATGCAGAAGGTGAGCAGGTGGCGCTGCTGGTGGATGAACTGCTGAATCAGCATCAGGTGGTGATCAAAAGTCTGGAGACAAACTATCGCAAGGTGGATGGCACAGCCGGAGCCACCATCATGGGAGACGGCCATGTCGCCCTGATCCTTGATGTGGGAGACCTGGTTCACCTGTGGCGTAAAGCCCCGCAAATCTAAAGGAGGGTTCCAGAGTCATGGAAGAAATGACCAGCACAATGGCAGAGGACGGCGCCAGGGAGTATCTGACCTTTACCCTGGGCAAAGAGGAGTACGGCATGGATATCCTTAAGGTACAGGAAATACGTGGCTATGACGCGGTGACCAGCATTGCCAACGCTCCGCAGTTCCTGAAAGGGGTGATTAACCTGCGGGGGGTGATTGTGCCGATTATCGATATGCGGATCAAATTTAACCTGGGCACGGTGGCCTATGATGAGTTCACGGTGGTAATCATCATCAATGTTCTGGGACGGGTGATCGGCATGGTGGTGGACGGGGTCTCTGACGTGGTCAGCCTGCTGCCTGATCAGATCAAACCGCCGCCTGAGTTCGGCACCGGCATTGATACCCAGTACATCACCGGTATCGGTACCACAAACGGACAGATGCTGATCCTGGCCGATATAGAAAAGCTGATGGGTGGCGCAGATATGCAGTTGGTGGAGAATTCCGCAGAGTATCACCTGGATCTGGCCGCCTGAGCAGCCCCTGGCGTGCTGTGTGAGCGACTAAGGAGGGATTGGCCATGTTTAAGCAGATGAAGCTTGGAACCAAGATACTGACAGGTTTTGCAGTGGTAACGCTGATTGCCGCTGTTATGGGGGTCGTCGGCTACTACGGTTTAAATGAAGTGTCAAAGAACATGTACGAAGTCGCCGAGGTGCGGCTTCCAAGCGTCCAGACGCTGCTGATCATGAAGGAGGCCCAGTATAGCATTCTGGCTGGAGAACGGGGGCTGATCAATCGAAGAATGATGGATCCGGCTGTGCGTAAGGCGCAGTACGATCATATTGAGCTGTCCTGGAAAGAAGCAGCAGAGGCCTGGAAGATCTATGAGCCTCTGCCCCAGACCGTTGAAGAGGCAGCACTCTGGAAGGAGTTTGTTCCAAAGTGGGAGGCCTGGAAAAAAGCCAGCCAGCAGGTGGTGGAGTTGTCCCATGAAAAAGACAGCCTGCTGGCAGCCGGTGCCGATCTGAAAGATAAGCGTGTCGATGCTGTTGATAGCAAAGCCTTTGAAGCATCCCAGGCATCTCGCAAGAAGTTTTTGGAGGTGGAGACATTGTTGGGCAAGCTGGCCAGGTTGAATGAAAATCTGGGTCGTGAAGCCGGCAAGACAGGTGAAAAGGTGGCCACTCATGCCAAGACACAATTGGTTGTTGCCCTGGTGGTGGCAATCCTGTTGTCGTTGATGATCGGCTTCTACCTTAAGCGTAACATCGCTGTTATTCTTAAAGGATTGCTGGATGAATCAACCCGCCTCGCTGAAGCCGCAGTGGCTGGTAAGCTGGCCACCCGTGGCAATGTGGAAAAAGTTAACTTTGAGTTTCGCGGCATTGTAGAAGGGGTTAACCAGACCCTTGATGCGGTGATCGGTCCGCTGAATGTGGCAGCCGAGTATGTGGACCGGATCTCCAAAGGGGATATCCCCCCCAGAATTGCCGATAACTACAACGGCGATTTCAACGAGATCAAGAACAACCTGAACGCTTGCATTGACGCAGTCAATGCCCTGGTGGCCGATGCCAATATGCTGTCCGATGCAGCCGTGGCCGGAAAACTGGCTACCCGTGCCAACGCTGCCCGGCACCATGGTGATTTTCAGAAGATTGTAGAAGGAGTCAATCAGACCCTTGATGCAGTGATCGGCCCTCTGAATGTGGCAGCCGAGTATGTGGACCGGATCTCCAAGGGTGATATCCCGCCCCGTATTACCGATAGCTATAGCGGTGATTTTAACGAGATCAAGAATAACCTGAACAGTTGCATTGATGCTCTGAACGGTCTGGTTGTTGCCCGTGAGGAGATGAGTCGGCAGCACGACCTGGGGATGATTGATGAGGTGATGCCGGTGGATCAATTCCAGGGGGCCTACGCACGAATGGCTGAGGGGATTAATATTCTGGTCAAGTCGCATATAGCTGTAAAGATGCGGGTGGTAGAGGTAGTCGGCAAATATGCCGACGGCGATCTCACGGTTGATATGGATCGCTTGCCGGGCAAAAAGGCGTTGATTACTGAGGCCATCGACAATGTTAAGAGAAATATGCTGTCACTTAATCAGGAAATTATGATGCTGGTGGATGCCGCCAAAGGTGGCCGTCTGGCAACCCGTGGAAATGCGTCAAAGTTCAATAACAGTTTCAGGGAGATGGTTGAAGGAATCAATGCAACTCTTGATGCAGTGATCGGCCCTTTGAATGTGGCAGCCGAGTATGTGGACCGGATCTCCAAGGGTGATGTTCCACCCAGAATCACCGACAACTACAATGGTGATTTCAACGAGATCAAGAATAATCTCAATAGCCTGATCATGTCGCTGGATATGATAACCGATACTGCAGAAAAAGTTGCTTCAGGAGATCTGGAGGTTGAGATTACGCCCCGCTCGGCCCAGGATCAGCTGATGTTGGCCCTGAAGAATATGGTGAATCAGTTGAAAGAGTTGGCCCGCAGCGCTGAGCAGATAGCGGCAGGTGATTTGACCGTGACAGTAAAGCCGACCTCAGAGCGGGATGTTATGGGTACTGCCTTTGCAACCATGGTTGCCAATCTGCGTGAGATCGTGGGCAATGTCAGCTCCGGATCCGATGCCATTGCCACCGCCTCCCAGCAGATCGCCACCGGCAATGCCAATATGGCCCAACGGACTGAAGAACAGGCATCGTCACTGGAAGAGACCGCTTCCAGTATGGAAGAGATGACCTCTACGGTGAAGCAGAATGCAGAAAATGCCCAGCAGGCGAATCAGTTGGCCATTGATGCCAGCCAGGTAGCGGTTAAGGGTGGGGCGGTGATTAACAAGGTGGTCACCACCATGGATTCCATCACTGACAGTTCTAAAAAGATTGCCGATATCATCGGTGTGATTGACGGCATCGCCTTCCAAACCAATATTCTGGCCTTGAATGCAGCGGTTGAGGCTGCCCGGGCCGGTGAACAGGGCCGGGGCTTTGCGGTGGTAGCCGGTGAAGTTAGAAATCTGGCCCAGCGCAGCGCCGCTGCCGCCAAGGAGATCAAGGCACTGATCAGTGATTCAGTGGACAAGGTTAATGATGGCAGCAAGCTGGTGGGGGAGGCAGGCCAGACCATGCAGGAGATCGTGACCAGTATCAAGCGGGTAACCGATATCATGGCCGAGATCTCGGCTGCCTCGGTGGAGCAGAGTAGTGGGATTGAACAGGTCAACACCGCCATCAGCCAGATGGATGAGATCACCCAGCAGAACTCATCCGTGGTACAGCAGGCTGCCTCTGCTGCTGCGGCATTGCAGGAACAGGCCCAGATGCTGGTTGAGGCGGTTAATCGCTTCAGGCTGAATGAGTCTTACAGGGCAAGGGTGCAGGAGCAAAAACCAAATGTAACGGCGCTGCCGAAACAGTTTGCACAACTGGAGCAGACAAGACAGGCCAACGGCTATCACAAGCCTGAAAAGGCCAATGGCTATCATAAAGCTCCGGTAAGCGAGGGAACTTCAGCTTCTACGATGGGTAAGGCGGTTGGACATGATGCTGACTGGGACGAGTTTTAACCGTTTTTAACGGTGGAAGAGGTGTCAGGCAGGAGGGTAGACCAATGATCTCTGATAACAGAAATACAACCGATAGGGTGTCTGATACCCATGAATTTATGTTTACCCTAGCTGATTTCAGGCAGATTTGTAGGCTGATCTATGAACGGGCAGGCATCAGGCTCTCAGACACAAAGACCTCAATGGTCTACAGTCGGCTTTCACGACGTCTGCGCGTACTTGGACTGGCTACCTTTGCCGAATACCTGCAACTGCTGGAACAGGGTAATGAGGCGGAATGGACTGTTTTTGTCGGCTCATTGACCACCCACCTGACTTTTTTTTACCGTGAGCCGCATCATTTTCCGATCATGGTTGAGCATGTGGCTGCCCGGGCCCGTGGCGGCAGGGCGTTGCTCTGGAGCTGTGCCACCTCCACCGGCGAAGAACCCTATACCATGGCCATTGCCGTGGCTGAGCATTTTGAGTCTTTTCATCCACCGGTCCGTATTCTGGCAACCGATGTGGACACTGGTGTGCTGGAAATGGCCTCTGAAGGGGTCTATCCCTTTGACCGGGTGCGTGATCTGCCGGAAAAAACGGTTAAAAAGTACTTCCTGAAGGGGAATGGTGAGCATACCGGTTTTGTACGGGTCAGGCCTGAACTGCAGCAGATGATCAGGTTTCAACAGTTGAATCTGCTGAGCCCTGTCTGGCCGATGAAGGAGCAGTATGACGCTATCTTTTGCCGTAACGTTATGATCTATTTTGACCGGCCAACCCAACAGAAGGTGCTGAACAAATGCCTGCGTCATCTGAAACCGGATGGCCTCTTCTTTACCGGTCATTCTGAAAATCTAAACTATGCCGCTGATCTGGTTCAATCCTGCGGAAATACCGTATACCGTCCGCGGGGAACAGAGGCACAACCTGCCAGGGGGCTCAATTGTTTTAGGGAGTGTTCGGCATGAGAAGCTCAATTCGTCGGAAAGTGCCTGCGGAGATTGCAGATAACCGATTGCGTCATCTGAATCAGACCCTTGTAAGGCAGGTGGAACAGGAGACTGAAAAACGACTGCTGCAAGAGCGACTGCTGATTCAGCAGTCCCGTATGGCTGCAATGGGAGAAATGATCGGGGTTATTGCTCACCAGTGGCGTCAGCCGCTTAATGCACTGGCAGTCATGATTCAGAATGTTCAGGAAGCCTACGAATTTGGCGAGCTGGATCACGTGTTTCTTGAAGATATGGTTCATAGATCCATGCAGCAGATTCATACTATGTCTAAAACCATAGATGATTTCAGGAATTTTCAGCGGTCCGGCATGCCCCATGAGGCATTTGATGCTGCAAGGGCGATTAACGATGTTCTTATTCTGTTGTCAGGCCTGTTTGCTACCCATGCAATTGATGTTGTCTTTGCCTGTAAGCCGGATGCAGAGCATCCGATCGCGATCATGGGCTGCCGGAATGAGTTCAAACAGGCGATCTTTAATCTGTTGAAGAATGCCTATGACGCCATTCTGGAATGCCGTGATCAGGAGGGGTTGCACCGTCATGGCAGGATTATGATAGAGGTCAACCGTTCGACTGATGGTGTGGTTATTGCCGTGTCAGATAATGGCGGTGGTATTCCGGCAGAGATTTTGGACCGTATCTTTGACCCCTATTTCAGTACCAAGGATCAAGGGAAAGGAAGCGGTGTGGGGCTGTATATGTCCAAGCTGATTATCGAAAACAGTATGAAAGGATGTCTGTACGCCAATAACCTGCAGGACGGTGCAATGTTTACCGTGGAGCTTGCTGCAGCTGGATAGGAGTTGGCCATGCGAGAACGGGCAAGGGATCTATCTCTTCTCTATGTTGAAGATGATGACAACGTGCGTAGTGGTGTTGAGTGTTTTCTGAAAAAGCGTTTTGAACAGGTCTGGCTTGCCAAAAACGGCAGTGATGGCCTAGATCTCTATCAGCAGACCTCCCCGGATATTGTGATTACCGACATCAAGATGCCGGTAATGGATGGCATTGTCATGGCAAGAAATATCCTTGCTGAGGATCATGATGCCCGTATCATTATCACCACGGCCTATAATGATGCTGATTATCTGCTGGAGTCGCTTAATCTGGGAGTCAGCCATTATGTGCTAAAGCCGATTGAGCATGCCAAACTGCATCAGGCAATTATGACTTGTGCCGATACTATTCGCAGCAAGAAGCGGGTTACTGAGCATCACAGCCGTATTGCCGATGCTTACCGCACGATTAACTCCCTGATTGATTTTGGTGAAAAGTCAACCGCGCCGGGCGCTGCTGAATGCGGCGGTACCACCAGTCTGGATACTATGGTGAATACCTTGTTAAGTAGTGAATATCACGACGAACTGCCGGGTCCGTCAATAGTGATACTGACCGTCAATAAGCCTGATGCAAATCAAGCCGAGTGGTACTGGTATGAATCATCTCCCTGCGGTTCTTTTGGCAAGTATCACTATCTTGATTCCCCTGAACTGGCACTTCAGGATAGTCGTAGTGAGCATTCCCTCTATTTTGTGAATTGCGGTGATGAACTGCCTGAAGACACGCAGCTAAAGGCGTTTACGGAACATTTTGTCAGGCGTGGTGAACGGTATAAAAACCTTGTCTGGTATCGTAATGGCTCCTTTGTGGTCTGCGCGCTTAATTATCCCCGTCGTGTTACCGCCCATGATGCCACGGTGGTGAAAGGTCTGGCAGTTCAGACACTCTTTATTGAAAATCTTGCCAACCAGTGGTTTCAGGCGGAAAACGCCTTTGCCTACACCATAAATGCCTTGGCCCGTGCTGCTGAAGCAAATGATGAAGATACCGGTAATCATATTGTCAGAGTCGGAGAGTATTGTGCCGTGCTTGCACGAAGTATGGGGCTCAACGCTGAAAAAGCACGCTCACTGGCATTAAAAAGCCAACTCCATGACGTGGGCAAGATTTATGTGCCTTCAGCCCTGTTGAGAAAACCAACACGATTCACGCCGGAAGAGATGGAAATAATCCGAAAGCATACCATCTATGGTGCAAGCATCATCGGTCCCCATCCACGTCTGGAAATGGCCTACAAGATGGCCTTGTATCATCATGAACATTGGGATGGCAGCGGCTACCCCTATGGGCTCTCTGGAGAGGCTATTCCGATAGAGGCACGCATTGTTGCGCTGGCCGATACCTATGACGCCTTGAGAAACAAGCGCAGCTACAAACCGGCCTTTGATCATAGTACCACCTGTCGGATTATTGAGTCAGGAGATGGTCGTACCATGCCGCAGCATTTTGATCCTGCGGTACTGATGGCTTTTAGCGAACTAAAACCGGTCTTTTCAGAAATTTATAAACAGTTTCTGAATGTCTGCCCGCTTCAAATGTCGTATCAGGAGGGCTGTTATGCCCTGTAAGGTGCTGATTATTGATGACTCAGCCCTGATCAGGAACCTGCTGAGCACCTTGATTGATGCCCAGCCGGACATGACGGTGGTGGGGACCGCGGCTGATCCCTATATCGCTCGCGAGCGGATCAAGGCGCTTAATCCTGATGTGTTGACTCTGGATGTGGAGATGCCGCGCATGGACGGGCTGTCTTTTCTGGAAAAACTGATGCGTCTGCGCCCGATGCCGGTGGTTATGGTCTCCTCACTGACCGAGCGTAGCTCAGAGACAACGCTGCGGGCGCTGGAACTTGGCGCGGTTGACTACGTTAGCAAACCCAAAATAGACATCATTAACGGTATCAATGAAAGTGGTCAGGAGATTGTTGAAAAAATAAGGGCAGCGTCTGGAGCACGACTAAAGAGTCTGGTCCGTAAGCCTGTTCTGCTGCAGGTGGAAAAGAAACTTACCGCTGACGTGGTACTGCCTTCTATCAGTAATCGGCTGCAGAGCACCGAGAAGGTGGTTATTGTTGGTGCCTCCACCGGAGGAACGGAGGCGATCAGGGAGGTACTGGTCTCGATGCCGGCCGATGCCCCCGGTATCCTGATTACCCAGCATATGCCCGCTGCCTTTACCAGTGCTTTTGCCCGCAGGCTTGACGGTCTCTGTCGCATTGCCGTCAAGGAGGCCCAGGATGGTGAGCGGGTTCTGCCCGGTCATGCCTACATTGCACCGGGTGACCGTCACCTTTTGCTGGATCGTTCTGGTGCCAACTATATCACCAAGTTGGCTGACGGTCCTCCGGTCTGTCGCCATCGCCCTTCAGTTGATGTTCTTTTTCGTTCAGCTGCCAACTGTGCCGGGAAAAATGCCATCGGTGTGATCCTGACCGGTATGGGGGATGACGGTGCAACAGGTATGCTGGAGATGAAGCAGGCTGGTGCCTGCACTCTGGCACAGGATGAGGAGAGTTGTGTCGTGTTCGGTATGCCCAAGGAGGCGATTATTCGGGGTGGGGTGGATGAGGTTGTCACCTTGTCCGCAATACCAGAAAGAATCGTTGCACTGGTGTCTGGTCAGGGAATGCGTGCAATCAGGGTTTGATGAACAGTAGTAGGTATTCTGTTTGACGGGAAGGAGAATGATTATGGCAAAAGTGATTATGACGGTTGATGACTCGGCAAGTATCAGACAGATGGTTGTCTTTACGTTGAAGCAGGGGGGGTATGAGGTGATTGAAGCCGGTGATGGCAGGGAGGCGCTATCCAAGCTGAACGGTGCAAAGCCGGATATGATCATTACTGACCTGAACATGCCCAATCTTGACGGAATCGGCTTGATCCGGGCGGTGCGAAGTGATGCAACGCGCCGTTTTTTGCCGATTGTCATGCTCACCACCGAGTCACAGGATGCGCGCAAGCAGGAGGGTAAGGCTGCCGGTGCCACCGGCTGGATTGTCAAACCGTTTATGCCGGAACAACTGCTTTCGGTGGTCAGGCGGGTGTCAGGGTAACCAGGTTTCGCGTACAAAACTGCAGGAAAAGAAAAAGCCCCGAAAAACGGGGCTTTTTTACGACATCTAAACAGGCTTATTTCTTCTTGGCTGCCTTGATCTTCAGATCTTTCAGGCCTTTGCCGGGAGAGAACTTTGCCGAGGTCTTGGCAGCGATCTTGATTTCCTTGCCGGTCTGGGGGTTGCGACCGGTACGGGCTTTACGGGAGATGGTGCTGAAGGTGCCGAAGCCTACCAGTGTTACCTTGTCGCCAGCTTTCAACGCTGTTTCGGTCGCGGCCATAAAAGCTGCCAGTGCCTTCTCTGCCTGTGCCTTGGTGATGCCTGCATCGGTTGCCATCTTTGCTACGAGATCTGCCTTCTTCATCTGGGTACCCCCTTGGATTGGTTACAGTACAGGACGTCTCCTGCACCGGTTACTGCTTGAAGTAAGATGATAACACCAGTTTTCCGGTCTGCAAGCGGTCAGCTCATTTTTTTTGTAAATAACCTTAAAAAAATCGGATTGGTCTGCTGGCTGCCAGTCTTGTTTGTTGCTGCAGCCCTGCCAGACCAAGAAATAGTTGACACTGTTTCTGGCTGGCAGTAAGTATGAAAGGCAACGGCGGCCATGGGCCGCCTCTTTTTTCAGATATTTTTGCAGGAGGTGTCAGATGCAGATTGAAGTACTCCCCTTAGCCCCTGAGAAGATGAAACAGAAGGTGGCTGATGAGACACAACTTGGTTTTGGCAAGCTGTTTACTGACCGGATGTTGCTGGTCGAATGGACTACCGATAAAGGCTGGCACAATGCCCGGATCAAGCCGTACGAGCCGTTTGTCCTCGACCCGGCCACAACGGTCCTGCACTACGCTCAGGAGATCTTTGAGGGGCTTAAGGCCTACAAATGGGAGGACGGCCGGATCGCGCTGTTTCGTCCAGAGATGAACGCCCGTCGATTTAATCAATCCGCCAACCGGATGTGCATGCCTGAAGTGCCTGAAGAACTGTTTCTGGATGGTATAGACAAGCTGGTTGAGCTGGAAAAGGACTGGATCCCTGCAACACCCGGCACTGCTCTCTATATCCGTCCAGCCATGATTGCGGTTGACCCCTATCTCGGGGTTAAGCCGGGCGACCACTATTACTTCTTTGTGATCCTTTCTCCGGTTGGAGCCTACTATGCCGCCGGATTTAATCCGGTCAGCATTCTGGTGGAGGATACCTACGTCCGTTCTGTTGCTGGCGGTACCGGTGATGCCAAGACCGGCGGCAATTATGCCTCTTCACTCAAGGCAGGTCTGGAGGCCAAGAAAAAAGGCTATGACCAGGTGCTCTGGCTGGATGGCAAGGAACGGCGTTACATTGAAGAGGTAGGGGCCATGAACATGTTCTTTGCCTACGGTAACCACATTGTAACTGCTCCCCTGACCGGTTCGATCCTGTCTGGTATTACCAGCGAATCAGTGCTGCGGTTGGCAATTGAACTCGGCTGCACGGTTGAGGAGCGGCTGATTGATGTGGATGAGCTGTTTGCAGACCTGCGTAGCGGCAAGGTGACCGAGGCCTTTGGCAGTGGCACCGCTGCGGTGGTGACTCCGGTGGGTACGCTTGGCTACAAGGATGAGGCACTGCAGGTTGGTGATGGTGGTGTTGGTACAATCACGCAGAAGTTGTACGACGCCCTGACCGGTATCCAGACTGGCAAGCAGGATGATCGTTATGGCTGGATCAGGTTTGTTGACGTAGTCTAGTCTGGCTCGGACAGCTTGATTTGACGGTAAAGAAAAAGGGGCATGAACCGGTTGATGGTTTTTGTCCCTTTTCTCTTTACCAGGAGATGTTATGGAGACTGCTGAATTTCAGATTAGGACAGCACAGAAGAATGTAATGGTGCCGATCAACGGGCAGGTGATTGCGTTATTACAGCAGCGTGGCTGGCAGGACGGCATCCTGACGGTCTGTGTGCCCCATACCACTGCCGGGGTCACCATCAATGAGAATGCAGACCCGGATGTGGCCCGCGACATGACCTGGTTCATGGAACAGCTGGTGCCGAATGTTGCCGGTTTCCGCCATGCAGAGGGTAACTCAGATGCCCATATCAAGGCCAGCCTGTTCGGTTCTTCTGTGCAGGTGATTGTGCGTGGTGGTATACTTTGGTTGGGAACCTGGCAGGGGATTTACTTCTGTGAATTTGATGGACCGCGCAGCCGGACTGTGCAGCTGGCGTTTCAGGGATAGGAGGAACCGATGCGAACAATGATACTGGCACTGTTACTGGTGATTCCAGCAGGTTTGGTCTGGGCTGATGGTGATTACCGTGGAGATGAACGCTGCCCGAGGCCTGCGGACTGGAGCAACTATTCCGAACCGTACAACCCGTTGGAACATCCCCGTGACTACCCCACCTTTTTTAAGGCTGACCGGCCCGGCTGGTCATGTTCATACCAACGTGAGGATGGCGTGGTCGTGCAGTACGGGGATAGCCGTACACCTCAGCAGCAATGGCTGGATATGTACGGCGGCGGGAACGGGGATCAGAACTAGTAGTCTAGCGGTTTATCAGAATTTGACCCTGAGACCTAGCGTCCCAACATTGATGTCGTAGACCGGCGTGCTGTCTCCCATTTTGAGCGAGTAGACGCGGTACTGCAGATACAGTTCTGTCGCTATTTTTTTGAACTCCTGCACCACTGCAGCCCCGACCGAACTGCCCCGGTCGCCAGGCGCCACACTGTTGTCCGAGCGTGACAGATCCAGACCAAAGGCGGTGCTGCCCTGGCTGGTCAGATCAGCCAGCCAGCCCAGCTTGGCGTAGTAGCTAAAGGCGTTCCGGTCAGTCTTTTTCTCAAGCATACCGCTTGAGAGCGTCAGGTTCAGGCCGCTAGCAGTATGAAGTAGTGAAAAAGAACCGTCATACTGCAGGCGGCTGTCCTCAAGCCTCGGATTTGCCAGACCAAAACTGGCCGCCCCCTGAAAGCCGTACACTTCGCCCCCCCAACGTAGTCCCAAATCAGAACGCTGCCCCGAAACCAGCGAGCCGGCCAGGCTGAAGCCGTTCCAGGTCGGGCTGTCATAACGCAGCCGTGATTTGACGTTCAGACCGTCATAATCTGTAAAGACATCGGCCAGGGCAGTGCTGGTCAGTTGTCCGTCTTTTTTGCGGAACTTTAGGCCACCGGCGATGTCAGCCACCGAGGAGTAGAGCACAATATCG
Source organism: Trichlorobacter sp. (assembly GCF_030247655.1). Taxonomy (GTDB): domain Bacteria; phylum Desulfobacterota; class Desulfuromonadia; order Geobacterales; family Pseudopelobacteraceae; genus Trichlorobacter. The sequence goes on from NZ_JAOTRZ010000016.1 coordinate 12,094, forward strand.
GTTTGCGAGAGATCGGAGCCGGCGGTGAAGTAGGAGGCGGTGTAACCCTTGCCAAGCGAGAGCTTGCCGAAACGTTTGCTGGCCAGTGAAATGTCTGCCCAGCGTGAGTTCAGGTAGGTGCCGGGCGCCTGATTATCTTGCGAAACCTTTGATGATTCATCTGCTGTAAAGGCCATTTCCAAGCGGGTACCCAAGGTCAGGTCTGAGCTGATCGGTGCGCTGCCCACCAGCCGGAAGCGAGAGTTGGAAACATTGTTGTCCACATGGTAGATCGCCGTTCCGGCGCCGTCTGATACAACGTTGACAGCCCGGTTGATCTGGCCGGAGAGGGTCAGTTTGATTTTGTCGTTGCCGGAGGCGATAATAGCAGGAACTGCTGGCTGCAGGGTTGGTGCCGGTTTTTCCTGGATAGACGGTGCCGGTGGTTGGGTAGTCGCTTTTTGCAGCAGCACACTGACCTGTTGCTGCAATTGCTGTAATTGCCCGTCCTGACGTTGAAGCTGCGCGGCCTGATTCTCAAGTTGTGCTGCCTGGTGCTGCAGCAGTTGTTGTTGCTGCCTGATGGTCTCCTGCAGCTGTCTGAGCAGTTGGGTATCGATCTCAACGGCGTGAGCTGTACCAGAACAGGTGATGATTGTAACTGCCAAGGCACTGAACAATAAGGTCCGCATTAGTTGGCGTCCTGGGTCGTGTTACTGTTGGTGGTTCCTGCTGTCAGCAGGGCAAAGTACTTCCGGTCCGCCTCCATCAGGTGTTCATGAACGACCTTGATTGCCAGGAAATCAACCAGTTCACCGGTTGAAATAGTACGCTTTTCAGCTACTTGACGTAAGGTGACGATCTGTTCCTTCAGAAGGGCATGTTGACGTGCATGTTCATCAACCTCGTGATAGCCGATCCTGCGCAGCAGCGCTTCTTCGTTTTCAAAGTGGCTGGTGATATGCTGCAACAGACTGTCAAGAGTGGCGTTGAAGCGTGCTGGATCGTTCTTTGGTGAGGCTATCTGCTCAAGCAGCAGGTTGGCCATTCTGAGCAGTTCCTGATGTTCTGCGTCGATGCTCGGCTCACCGCTCAGATATTCCGGCTTCCAGACTAACCTGATGATTGAATGGCTTGTCGTCGGTATGGCCTGCGGCCTAGACGGTTGACACAGCTCAACCGCGTTGCCTCCCCCTTTTTTTGCGCGATACATCGCCTCGTCTGCAGCATGAAGCAGGTCCCGTTGATTGTTGCCATCTTCAGGGTAGAGGGCCACGCCGATACTGCAGGAGATGTTCAGCGTTACACCGGCTGGCGTAATAAAGGGGCGGTTGAGAGCCGTACGTATCTTTTCAGCCACATTGCGGGCGTCCTGCAGTGTGGCGATACTTTGCAGTAACACGGCAAACTCGTCGCCGCCAATCCGGGCAACGGTGTCGGACTCCCGCACCGATTCAGTCATTCGCTGTGCAGCCACCTGCAGCAGCCAGTCTCCAACATCATGGCCAAGTTCATCGTTGATCGGCTTAAACTGGTCAAGGTCGATAAAAAAGAGCGCCAACTTGGAGCTGTGTCGTTGTGCAGACAACAAGGCCCGCTCGATCCGGTCGCTGAAGAGCGCCCGGTTGGGAAGGTTGGTCAGGTTGTCGTAGCTGGCCAGATGCTGTATCTGCGCTTCAATCTGCTTCAGTTCGCTGATGTCGACAATAATCCCTTCCAGGGCCTGGACCTGGCCAGCCTCATCAAAGATCGGTATCCCCTGTTCAAGGACCCATTTTTCTTGGTTGTCAGCGGTTGTGATTCGGTATTCCAACCGTACCGCGTGTCGCCCTTGTACCGCCTTCTGCCAGTCTTCCCAGAGCTGTTCCCGGTAGTGCGGGACAATCAGGTCGTTAAACGCCAGACGTTTGTTCATAACCAGATCATCGCTGCGGTAACCGGTAAGGCCGAGGCATCCTTCGGAGAGAAACTCCATGGTCCAGTCACGGTCAAGTCGGCAGCGATAGGCCATGCCGGGCAGATTTGCCAACAACACCGATTTGCTACGCTCGCTTTCCTGCAACGCGGCATTGATCCGTTTCAGGCGCAGGTTCCAATAGAATGAGAGACCGATCAGGATGGCCAGAGCAGCGGCAATCCGCAGGATAAAGCCATAATCCATCGGCTTGATTACTGTGATGTTAATATGGCGGTTAGTGATCTCTTCCCGTTCATGGGGGGTAATGGTGGCGATCCCCTTGTTCAGGATCTCCCGCAGCATCGGCTCTGACTTGAGTACACCGATCCGCAGGCGGTTGATATATTCGTCTGGAGCTTGTCCGGCGATTTTGAGAGTAAACCAGCCACCTTTGCGGATGGTGTAGGCCGAGAGGGTCAGAGAACGCAGGGTCAGATCAGCGCGACGTTCGCTGACCGCTTTAAATACCTCTGCTTCCGAGTTGCCGGTGTTCAGGATCTTCAGGTTGGGATAGTCGCGGCGGACCTTCTCTTCAATGGAGGTGCCGCTGGGTACCGCAATGATTTTGTCCTTCAGCAGGGCTGCGTTGGTTATAAATGGATACTCTTCACGGGTGATAAATACGTTGGGATCACTGAAGAGCGGCTCCGTAAAGGTTAGCCATTGCTCACGCTTCGGAGTTTGATTCAGGAAGGGGAGGAGCAGAACTTTGCCAGCCTGGGAGAGGGCAACCGCCTCGTCCCAGTCTTTAACCTTAATGTAACGGAAGCTGATGCCAACCCGCTGTGCAACCAGCTCTAAAAGGTCTGCCGCAATGCCGGTAAAATTGCCTTTGGCATCCATCTGCTCATAGGGAATCCAGTCTGGATCAGGACAGACCGTGATTGGACCAAGCTGCTGAAGGTACTGTTTTTCAGCGGGGCTCAGCTGGAGATGCTGTGCGGGCGGGGTTTGCATATCCTTGCGTTGCTTCACCGGGCTTCCGGCTGCCACGGAAACGGCAGTGACCAGCAACAGGCAGGCTGCAGCAAACGGTCTGAACCGCCGGAAGGCATGCTTTCCAAAGTGGAGAGTTGTAGCGGGAGTTGTCGGCACCAGATCACGTCCTTTTGAAACAGGATTGATCTACTCATTATTCTGTTTTTGCGGTAACTGCAAGCAGAAGCGGTTAGGTTCAGTCAGCGTACTCTTCCTTCTTAAGGCCGTATTTCTTGATCTTGCGGTACAGCGTTGCAATATTCATGTCTGCCTCTTTGGCAGCTGCGTCGACAGCCCCACCATGTTTTTTCAGCAGATCCCGTAGCAGATCCCGCTCAAATCGATCCAGTGCCTCGGTAAATGGCAGGTCATCGGACAGGACCGGGCCGGCTTGCACCGTTACCGGAATGATCCTGCCTTCCGGCAGGTCAATGACCTGGCCCAGGGTGTCCAGGCTGATGTAATCACTTTCCTCCATGGCCATGCAGGCTTCAATCACATTGCGTAACTGTCGAATATTTCCTGGCCATTCAAAGGTACAGAGAATTTGCATCGCATCCCGCTCAAATGCTTTGACAGCCATGCCAAACTTCTGGTTTTGCAAATGGATGAAGTGGGCGGCCAGTAACGGAATATCATCGATCCTGTCCCGCAGGGGAGGCAGATGCAGGTTGACCACGTTCAGGCGGTAGTAAAGGTCCTCCCTGAATGATCCGGTACGGACCCCTTCCTTCAGGTCGGCATTGGTGGCTGAGATTATCCGCACATCCACCCTGGTGGAATTGGTGTCACCCACCCGGCGGAACTCTTTTTCCTGCAGAAAACGCAACAGGGTCTTCTGGACGTTCATCGGTAGATTGCCCACTTCATCCAGAAACAGGGTGCCGCCGTCGGCCGCCTCCAACAGGCCCTGCCGGTTTTCCATGGCACCGGTAAAGGCACCCTTGCGGTAGCCGAACAGTTCGCTTTCAAGGATACTTTCCGGAAGACCACCGCAGTTAACCGCCATGAACTTAGCGTCTTTACGGCTGGAGTGGATATGTACCGCCTGGGCGATCAACTCCTTGCCGGTGCCTGATTCGCCGGTGATCAGGATCGAGGTATCCCGTCCGGCCACCTTGGCAACCTTATCCAATACGTTACGCAGCGCCCCTGATGAGCCGATGATATTATCAAACTGCAGCTTTTCTTCAATTTCACGCCGCAGTTCACGGTTTTCTTCCGTCAGTTGGGCCTGCTGCAGGGCGTTTTTAACCCGGAAAACCAGTTCGTCCGGCTCAAACGGTTTGGTCAGCATGTCATAGGCCCCTTTGCGCAGGGCCTGAATCGACATCTCCACCGTGGCATAGGCGGTGATGATGATCACCGGGATATCGCGGCATTTTTCCTTAACCCGTTGCAGTACTTCAAGCCCGGTCATGCCGGGCATTTTGATGTCGGTAATCACCAGATCCCAGGCACCTGGCGCAAACTCTTCCATTGCCTTGACCGGGCTGGTGTAGGCTCGCACCAGGTAACCGCTGTCCAGCAGTACCTGTTCCATCATCCGGCAGAGCCCCTCTTCATTATCAATCAGCAGGATACGCTGTTCGTCAGTCATACCAGTTCCTCATGGTCTATTGGCAGGATTACGGTTACGGTGGTTCCCTTGTTGGCTTCACTTTGAATGCTGATGTCACCGTGGTGCATTTCTATGATCCGGCGGGTGATGGCCAGCCCCAGGCCGGTACCGCTAGCCTTGGTGGTGTAGAACGGCTCAAAGATCTTTTCCAGGCTTTCCTGGGGGATACCGCAGCCGCTGTCACGGAAGCTGATCTTGACGGTCCGCTCCGGTCCGGTCTCGGTCCTGATCTGCAGGGTGCCCCCTTCAGGCATGGCGCCACCGGCGTTCAGGATCAGGTTGATGGCAACCTGGCGTAGTTGGTCACCATCAAGCAATATGTTGGGCAGCCCTTCTTCAAAGCTGGATTGGATCGTAATGCCGCGCATGTCAGTATGGTTTGCGGCAAACTCGGTGATTTCAGCTAACAGTTCGTTCAGATTGGTCAACTCAAGGGTGGGGCGTGGGGTTCGGGCGTAGGAGAGCAGATCCTGCACAATCTTCTTGCAGCGCTTACTTTCACGTTTGATTTCATGAATGTATTTATAGTGCGGGTCCTCAGGGGTAAGTTTTCCTTCCAGGTAGGCGGCATATCCCAGAATGACTCCCAGCGGATTGTTGATCTCATGGGCCACACCTGACGAAAGTACCCCCAGCGAGGCCATCTTGCCCTGCTGCGCCAGGGCGCTTTCCATCTCCTGATTGCGCTGGATAATGTTGGTCATGTGGTTGAAGGCGGTGGCCATTTCTGCCAATTCGTCGCTGCCGACCACTTCCATCCGGGCCTGCATATCGCCTTTTTTTACCTTGCGGATAGTCTCAATCATATGGGTGATCGGGTTGGTTGCAATGGATGAGGCGTAGAAAACCAGCAGCGTTGCTAAAAAACCAACAATGCCGATCAGAATAAGGGTACTTACAAAAATATGATGCTTAATGGAGTTTGCTTCTTTGTAGAATTCATCTTCATAGGATCCGACCGCCACAATCCAGTCCCAGGTCGGAAAATACTCATAACGCACAATTTTCATCCGTGGTTTTTGATCGCCCACATTTTTCCAGGGGTAACGGATCCAGCCGCTTTTGTTTTCAATCATCTCGCGGATAAACGGATTGCCGTTGGAATCCTTGGCATCAATGATGGTACGTCCCTCGGCCTCCGGGTGGATCTTCAGGGTGCCACTGCGGTCAATACAATAGATGTAACCGGTTTTGCCAACACGTTTATTCTTGATTTTTTCCTTCAGGGCCGCAAAGGCCTGGGATGCCAGTTCGTTTTCCAGGCTGCCGGAGATCTCCTCCCGGTAATCCTGGTACTGTTTGTCGTAGGAACGCAACAGGTCAATGGTGAACTCTGCCATATGCTGCAGGTCGTCCTTGCTGGTCTGGGTAATGCCCAGATAGGCCTTCTGGTTGGCAATAAAGCCGGTTATCAGCGCCACCACGATAATCGGGATGATTACCAGCGGCAGCACCAGCAACAGTAGTTTGCTGCGCAGTTTCATATGGCTTACGATGTTCTTCAGCATGTGTCCCCGTTTGGACCGTAAGGTCTATGTAATAAAAGGCCGTCAGTGCGGCTGTAACGGCTCCAGAAGTCTCACTATCTGCGCATGTTGTGACTCAGAAAGATCGATGAAATGAACACCGATACCTGGCACATGCTGCGGGTCTGTGCCCCAACGCCGTAACCAGCAGATGGTGGCTGTGACCGGCGTTGTGTCTTCAAGACCGATAAACTGAATGCTAACCTGTTGCTCCAGCTGAAGCTCTGTGTTGCCCGTGAACAGGAAGCAACCTCTTGGGGAGAGGTTCAGGGTCACGGTCCGTTCCGGGCTGCCCTGTTCAGGGGGCGTTGTCAACATCGCCTGGAGATGCAATGGATAACGATCTTTAGGGCGGACTAAGCGTGGCGTAAATCCCCTGCAAAGCCCCGCAAATTCTTCGATGGATCTGGCAGTACCCTGGGTGTCGTTGGCCGTCAGAAGTTTTATGGCGTCAGTTGCCGGAGCAATATTCAGATAGGCACTGGGGAGCGCTTTAAGGATGTCTTCTGCAGCCGTCTTGTCTCCGGGCGTTGCCTTGATCAGTACCGGCATATCCAGCAGAATACCGCTTAATGGAGTGCCGGCCGCCAGTATTGAAACCTCTTTCAGTTCTGAAATGGCAAGGCAGGAGACGCCCAGGGTGTCAAGTGCTTCCCGGTACACCTGGGTGCGGCTGGCGCTGCGGGATACCAAGAGAACAAGTGGACTGCTCATGGTTGTGATCCCTTTTGTACTGCCAGAGTGGCAGATGCCGCCTGAATAATATCCTGATGGTGCAGCCATGCCAGGGCTGCTTCCCGGCGCCCCCAGGGGGTCTCACACTCAAAACAGCTGTCCGGTATCAGTTCCCGGCACATGCGGGGACGGGAATCAAAGGCCAGGCTGCAGCCGACTGGTGTCAGGTAGACACAGTCATCTGCTGCGGTTATGCCAGCACTGTTTTTACTCTGCTCACTCATCGTTGCCGGTCTGGGGTACTGGATAATCCGGTCTGGATCTGGTGCGGTAACGCCCGGGGTGTAGGGCACACCATAATGTGTTTCCAGAATCCATTCCCGCCGTATAAGCAGTTCGGCCAGGGCAGTTGCGGGATCCGGCTGTGCCTGGAACCGTTCAGGAGACTCAATGCCAGGTCTGGTGCGGCAGCACTGGCCACCACAGCGGGCACAGATGCTGCGGTGCTCATTGTTTTTGAGTGCGTTCATACGGGGGCTGTCCTGTGATTGTATACATGACGTTTGATAATTTTGTTTGTTGCATAAATGCGATATCAATGTAAAGCAAAAATAGATGTTTGCAAAATAGCAAATGTAATGTCTCTAGTAAGTTATCTGCTGGTTTTGTGTGAAACGCTGTTTGCATTGCTGCAAAGAGGTGTAGGGGTGGTGAGATGCTATGTCTGTAGCGCTTGTCTTAACTGTTTAATTATAATAGGTAAAAATCATTTTTGGGGGATTTGATTGTTTGGCACGTCAGTTGCGTTAGTCAAGCAACCTGTTTTACTGAAACTCTATCATCCACGAGGAGGGTGTTCATGTCTGACCAGAATCCACACAAGAGCAAGGGCTGGCAGGTGGTTATTGCCGGTACCGGTATTAACCTGGCCTTGGGCGTGCTGTACGCCTGGAGTATTTTTAAGGAGGCCATTGTCAGCTCTATCAAAACTGGTGGTCCCGGTGCCTTTCAGTGGGAATTGACCTCGGTCGGTACACCCTATGCGGTCTGTTGTCTGACCTTTGCCTTTGCCATGATTGTTGCCGGTAAAGCCCAGGATAAGATCGGTCCGGCCAAAACTGCGTTGATAGGTGGTCTGCTGGTGGGGGCCGGTTTTGTTATGCTTGGCTTTACCAATAGTTTTGTTGGCTGGGTGGTAGGTTTCGGCGTTCTGGCCGGTGCCGGCTTTGGTTTTGGCTATTCTGCAGCAACGCCCCCTGCCATTAAATGGTTTTCATCTGCCAAGACCGGTCTGGTGGCCGGTATTGTGGTTGGTGGTTTCGGGCTGGCTCCTGTTTATATTGCGCCGCTGGCCAAGACCCTGCTGCATGCCTATGGCATTCAGAACTCCATGCTGATTCTTGGGATCGGTTTTCTGGTGGTGGTCTGCGGTTTTTCCTTCCTGCTGGTAAATCCGCCCAAAGGCTATGTCCCCCGTGAAGTGCTGCGTGGCTACTATCCTGCTCTGGATGCCGAGAAGAAGAAAAAGGAAGAGGTTAACGCCACCGTTAGTGAAGTGCTGCGTTCACCCAAATTTTACGTGCTCTGGATCTGCTTCTTCATTGGTGCCGGTGCTGGCCTGATGGTTATCGGAAGTGTGGCCGGTATGGCCAAGAAGAGTATGGGTGAGATGGCCTTTGTGGCGGTAGCCATTGCCGCTGTGGGTAACGCAGCTGGCCGGATCGTTGCCGGGGTGCTGTCAGACCGGATCGGCCGTCGTGCCACCCTGTTTATCATGCTGGCCTTCCAGGCATGTCTGATGTTTGCAGCTATTCCGATCACTGCCAACCCCAACGCCGTTATGCTGGTCATACTGGCAACATTCATGGGCTTTAACTACGGCTCCAATCTGGCCCTGTTCCCTTCCTTTGCCAAGGATTACTGGGGACTCAAAAACTACGGTCTCAACTACGGTGCCCTGTTTACCGCCTGGGGCGTGGGTGGGTTTGTGCTGGTACAGGCTGCTGACAAGATCAAGGCCATGCCGAACGGCAACACGAACGCCTTTATCGCTGCCGGTATATTGCTGGCCTGCGGTGCTGCCCTCTCCATCTTTCTGGCTGATAAGAAGAAAGTGGTTGCCGGCGAAGCAGAACCTTCACGCTGGCAGGAGTTCTGGGCCGAATTTTCACTGGGTTTCAAGGTGTTCCTCGGTTTTGAGGCACCTCAGGTCCGCGCTCCCCGTAACTGGGATGCCATTGAAAAGGGTCGCGCCTAACAGATGCTGTAGATAGTCACAAAAGAAGCCCCGCTCTGTTCGGGGCTTCTTTTGTTTGACTGTCACTTTTTCAGGTGTAGAGTTACTGTATTATGCACGCAAGGAGAATGCTATGGATCGTCCCGTGATTGATCATCTGCTGAATCCCGGCGTTTACCCTGATCCCACCACCGCAGTGCAGCATCTGCAGACCCACATCTCTCACCTTTTTCTGACTGACCGGTTCGTCTACAAGATCAAGAAACCGGTGGATTTTGGTTTTCTTGATTTTACCTCCCTTGAGAAACGCCGCTTTTATTGCCATGAAGAGTTGCGTCTGAACCGGCGTCTCTCTCCTGACATCTATCTTGAAGTGGTTGCGCTGTATCTGGATGCTGATGGCAGGCTGAGCTTTCAGGCTGACGGACCGGTAGTAGAGTATGCGGTCAAGATGCTCAGGATGCCCCAGGAACGGATGATGTCCTGTCTCCTGGAGCACGGAGGGGTAACAGAAACGGATATTGATGCTATAGCGAAAAAGGTGGCCCGTTTCCATGCAGAGGCTGCGCGGGGTGACGGTATAGCCCTGTTTGGCACGCTTGAGGCGATCAGGAGCAACTGGTTGGAGAACCTCCGGCAGGCTGCACTCTATTGTGGCCGTACCCTGTCGGAGCAGGAACATACCTGGATTGCGGAGCTGGCATTGCAGCGTCTGGAACAGGATTCTGTACTGTTTCTGTGTCGTCTGCAGCAAGGATATATCCGCGAATGCGATGGTGATCTGCATACAGAGAATATCTGTCTGGACGGTCAGGTACATATCTTTGACTGTATCGAGTTTAATGAAAAGTTTCGTTATAGCGATACGGCCGCTGATGTGGCTTTTCTGGCAATGGATCTTGAAAACCATGGCCGCCGGGATCTGGCGGAACTGTTTGTTGAACGTTACGGTTTTTACAGCGGGGATACTGGTCTGAAGCAGGTTCTACCACTGTATCTGGCGAACCGGGCCTTTGTGCGGGGCAAGGTGGAGAGCTTTCGTCTGGATGATCCGCTGATTCCCGAGGAACAGAAAACAGCTGCTGCTGTCCGGGCCCAGTGCTTCTTTCGGCTTTCCAGAGGCTATCTGCTACGTGAACAACTGCCTAAATTCCTGTTTCTAACCTGTGGACCAACCGGTTGCGGCAAGACAGCCCTGGCCGATGAATTGGCTTTTCAGTTGGGGCTGGAACATTTTTCTTCGGATCTGGAACGGAAACGGTTGGCCGGTGTGGCGGCTACCGAGCGGAATGCTGCCATCTACAGTCCTGCCTGGAATCAGGCCACCTATGACCGTCTGTTTGAACTGGCCAGACAGTGTCTGGCAGTACACTCCAGCCTGATTCTGGATGCCACGTTTCTCCAACGCCGGGGCCGGGAGCATTTCATCAGGCTGGCTGCTGACTCCGGTGCCAGGGTGGTTATTCTTCAGCTGTCCTGTCCTGATGAACTGGTCAGGCAGCGTCTGGAACAACGGCAGGTCAGGGGGGATTCGGCTTCTGACGGTACCTGGCAGGTCTTTCAGCAGCAGATAAAATCGGTTGAACCGCCAACTGCAGATGAAGGATTGGTAATTGCTCTGGATGCGACTGAAGAGCCGGTTGCCATGGTTGAAGCGGTCCTCAATCAGCTTAGCCAAGCACAATCAGAAACGGGTTAGTGACTCCTTCTGCTGTCAGATGCTGCTGTACTGCATCACGTCCACCAGTAAAACGGCTGCTCAGCTGATGTTCAAGCTCAAGCCAGACCAGCCAGGGTAGTGATCCCAGTAGCGAAAAACCGTAAACTGTTTCCATCTGCTTCAGGGTGGCTTCCTCAAGTTCCTGGCCGATCTCCTGAGGTGTTGCCGCATAATGGGTTGGAAAGGCCACTGCTGATCGATCCAGCGATTCCATAAAGGCCTGTTTCTCATTGCTGGCAAGCGAGGCAAAATCGGTTACGCACCAAGCAGGCTCTTTGGTTGCAAACAATGACCGGCAGGAAAGGGGGCGTGCTGCATAAACGCCGCAGGCACCGGTCTGATCAAGGAAAGGACAGGGGCCTGCCTCGAAACGGTAGGACCGTAGCCATTCCTTAAGGTTGGTGGAGCTGTTGGCGGCCTTTTGTATGTGTGGTATCTGTGCTTTCAGCCGTTCTTGCTGCTGCTGATCAAGGGCGGCTGCCACCAGCATCGCTTCAGGGAAACTGCAGTTAACCACCAGCGAACAGCAGCCGCTGCAGCCTTTTCCGCAGTATAGGGCTCCACCCCGTTGGCGGTATTCGGAACTCCAGGCAGTGCACAGGTGGTCGAAACAATCCTGGCGCTCCTGTACTGAAGCAAGCAGTTCTATCATGGTGCGATTCTCCATACCTGTTCTGTCAGCGCCAGACAACGTTGCCGAAATTCCGTTTGGGTGGTCGCTGGTAGCTGACCGCCGGTTTGCCCAGCAGCATGGCGTAGGCCGGTTGATGTCCCTCCGGCAGCCCCAGGGCATCCCGCAACGGTTGCCAGCTTTCGCGGGCGTACTGGAAATAACCGGCCCAGCAGGTTCCAATCCCATAGGCCGGTGCCGCCAGATCCAGATAGGACAGGGCGATCAAGCCATCCACCGTACCCAGCGGAAAATCCTTATGGGCATGGGGCAGCACCAGGCGCGGTGCCTTGCGACTGATCGGGTCATTGCCTTTTTCCCATGATTTGATCATCCCCTCGAAATTGACTTTAAGCCCCGCAGGGGCGTTTTGACGTACCAGGTGACGCATCCAGTCCACCACCAATCCCGACAGGCGCCGCAGTTCAGCCGTATCGTAGATCACCATCCACTGCAACTCCTGGCAGTTCATGCCGGTGGGGGCGTAGCGCATCAGGTCCAGCAGTTCCTGCAGTGTCTCCCGTTCAACCGGTTCCGGTTTGAAACGTCTGATGGAACGACGCATCCGCAGGTGGTGGGCAAGCTGCTCCTTGGGGATAGGGGCGTGCAGGGCAGGGTAGGTGGTTGGATCAAGCCGGGGATCATCTACGGCTATGGCTGCAGTGGGGCAGACGGCCTCGCAGTGGCCACAGATGATGCAGCGCTCAGCTCCGTCATCACAAAAACGGGGAAAGCTGCCCTCTGGCAGGCGGATGATCCGGACCGGGCAGGTGGCGGCGCATTCGCCGCAACAGGTACAGTCGGCATGGTTAACCTTCAGAATCGGCATAATAACCTCGCTTGAAGCTGATTTCCTGATGCAGAGAATTGCATTCTGTCATATCATGCCGGTTGACACAACCTTGGGAGAATCTTGCATGCATGAAAAAATCTACGTTATCGGACACCGTAACCCGGATACCGACTCAATCGCCTCTGCCATCGCCTACTCGGCTTTTCGTCGCAGCCTCGGGAACAACAATGTTGTTGCTGCCATGGCTGGACAACCCAACCCTCAGACCAGCTATATCCTGAAACGTTTGGGGATTGATCCACCAATCTATCTGGCTGATGTCCACCCCAAGGTGCGGGATGTGATCAGCCGCAGCCCGGTGACCGCCCCCACGGATCTGCCGCTGAAGGATGCCCTTGAGCTGTTCCACCGCCATGCCATTCGGGTGCTGCCGGTGGTTGATCAGACGCGCAAGCCACAAGGGGTGGTTTCACTGCTCAAGCTGTCGGAAAAATATCTGGTGGCAGGTACTGACCGTCGGCGAGGTGTGGACAGCAGTCTGGCAGCCCTGAGCCGTTGCCTTGAAGCAACCGTATTGTGCGGTGAGCCTGCTGATCAGATGGAGCACCTGCACCTGTTCATCGGCGCCATGACGGAAGAGTCTTTCAGTAAGCGGATTGATGGCTATGATCCGTCCAGCCTGCTGATCATGACCGGTGACCGTCCTTCAATTCAGTGATCAGCCATTGAATCCGGCGTGCGGCTGCTCGTGATCACCGGTGGTCTGCCGGTGCGTGATGATCTGATTGCCCTGGCACAGGAACGTGGCGTCACGGTCTTTTCAACCCCCCATGATACCGCTACTGCAGCTTCTCTGGCCAGGCTCTCCACGCCGCTGGCCTGCTTTGTGGATCAGAAGTTTGAGCGGATCGGGGTGATGGAGTCGGTGGATCATCTGCGCCTTAAACTGCTGCACTCCGGCGAGCCCGCTGTGGTGGCGGTGGAAGAGGATGGCAGCATTGCCGGTGTTGCCACCAAATCATCCCTGTTGACCCCGCTACCCTATGCCCTGATCCTGGTGGACCATAATGAGCTGGCCCAGGCGGTGCCCGGTGCAGAATCTGTTGAGATTCTGGCGGTGATAGACCACCACAAGCTGGGTAACCCCCCCACCAATCAGCCGATCACCTTTATGGCAGCACCGGTGGGCAGTACCTGCTCCATTGTGGCATCACTCTACCGTGAGCGGGGGATGGAACCGGAACAGCAGATTGCCGCCCTGCTGCTGGCCGGGATCATGTCTGATACCGTTATCCTTAAATCCCCCACCACCACCACCCGCGACCGGGAGCTGGTGGCCTGGCTGGAGCCGATTGCCGGGCTTGAGCATAGCGCCTTTGGCAAGGATATCTTTGCCTCATGCAGCGGTTTTTCTGCCCATGCCAGTCTTGAAAAAGCTGTGCGGGCTGACTTTAAAGAGTTTACAGCCGGAGATACCCTGTTTGGAGTTGGTCAGGTAGAGGTGGTTGGATTTGATGAATTCTACGAATTGAAGGACCGGTTGTGGGACGTATTACGTCAGGTAAAGCAGGCTGACAAGCTTGATCTGGCAGGTTTGATGGTTACTGATATCTACAGCGAAACCACCCTGTTTTTGGCAGAGGGCAAGAACGAGCTGGCCCACCTGATGGGCTATCCTCAGGTGGAGCCGCACCTGTATGAGCTGAAAGGTGTGATGTCCCGTAAGAAGCAGATGGTGCCGCATCTTCTGAAGGTGCTGGTGGCACTGTAGGCAGCGGTTTATCGTTTAGCACCAAGATACTCACTGGTAATAACCTCATAATGGTTGCAGTGGGTGCGCATCTTCCAGGCATGAGAGCCAGTCTGGGTAATGGTCCAGGCTGGCAAAAGAATCCCGTCTTTCCCCTCCAGTAATGCACGTACATTATCTTTGCCTCTTCCTGTGTAGGGTCCGGTTGTGGTTCCACCCAGCCAGCGTTCTTCCGGTGCGGCAGTTGTGGACCATGAGAACGGGTCTGCAAACAGGAATGAGGCATTCTGGGACGCTGCTACCCGGTTCATCTCAAACAGATGGGCCAGTGGATAGCTGACACGGTCCAGCAGGTTGAGTGAGGCAATCTGATCAAAGCTGTTGGCACTGAATGGTAGCCGCAGTGCATCAGCAATTACAAACTCAACATTATCAGTGCGCCATGTAGCAGGCAGTGACAGATGGAATGTCTCGATCAGGTTTCCTTCCAGGGGAAGTGTGAAATCCAGCTCCCGCTTCTGTGCAAGACTACGGGCGGTCTTGATAAAGCCGTGGGAAAGATCACATCCCACTGCCAGATGGCAGAGGCTGGCCATCTCAAACGTAATCCTGCCCACTGAACAGCCAGCATCAAAGCCTGCTGTTGCCGTCCTGGACAGGCAGTCCGCCCACTGGATAGCAGAATCATCAATCTCTGTATCCCCTAAAAGGTCGCTGTAATGACTCCAGAGGTAGCGGTCAGTCATCCCCTTTTCTTCGTAGCGCCATTGTGCGCCGGCAGGGCTACTGTCAGGATCAGGCAGCAGGTGGGCAATTCCTTCCTTTATGGGAAAGCGTTTCTTGCATTTTTTACAGGTCAGGGTACCGCTGATAATATCATCAGCGGCTTCACGTTCAGCTGCCAGGGTTAACGGGTATTCCCTGGGCAGGCAGGCGGGGCAGATCAGATGCGGGAGCAGGAATCGTTTCATGGTGAATGGTATGGTAATCCTTGAACAAGAATAGTGGGGAGCGGATGATTGCTAAAGTATACTGCAGGCATCTTTCTGAAGGCAACAAAGGATGACGCTATAACCGGCTTTCTGTTTGACAGCCTACCGGTCTAACTGGTACTCTCTCTACCATTACACGCTGTTCCAGAAAGATCACGAGTTTCATAGCACTTGTAGCCCCGGACAATTTCGGGGCTTTTTTCTTGAGCACCACAGAAAGAAGGAAGTAGATGCCGTTTCAACAGTTCAGTTTTCACCCCAAAGTGGTAGCAGGAATCACCGCCCTTGGCTACACCACCCCCACCCCTATTCAAGCTCAGGCCATCCCCAAGATTATGGCCGGTCATGACATTATGGGGCTTGCCCAGACCGGCACCGGCAAGACCGCCGCCTTTGCCCTGCCGATCCTGCATCGCCTGATGCAGGGGCCACGCAAGCAGGTGCGAGCACTGGTTATTGCACCAACCCGCGAGCTGGCAGAGCAGATCAATGACGCCATGCTGGAGCTGGGTCAGGCAACCCGCCTTAAAAGCATTACCGTCTACGGTGGCGTTAACGTCAATCCGCAGATTGAGAGGTTACGGAATGGAGTTGAGATTGTAGTGGCCTGCCCTGGCCGCTTGCTGGATCATATCAACCAGGGCACGATTGACCTGACCAATCTGGAACTGCTGGTGCTGGATGAGGCAGACCAGATGTTTGATATGGGCTTTCTGCCTGATATTCGCCGTATCCTGAAGCATCTGCCTGCCCAGCGCCAGACCATGCTGTTTTCTGCCACTATGCCGACCGAGATCAGAGGTCTGGCCCGCGAGATCCTGCGCGATCCGGCCACGGTGCAGGTGGATCATGTTGCTCCGGCAGCCACGGTCAGCCATGCACTCTACCCGGTGGCCCAGCACCTGAAGACAGGGCTGCTCATGCAGTTGCTGAAGCATACCGATACCGATTCAGTGCTGATATTCACCCGCACCAAGCACCGCGCCAAGCGGGTAGGGGAACAACTGGAAAAGGCTGGCTACACCGCGGCCTCGCTACAGGGTAACCTTTCCCAGAACCGGCGTCAGGCTGCCATGGACGGCTTCCGGAACGGTACCTACCAGATTTTGGTGGCAACCGATATCGCGGCCCGGGGGATTGATGTCTCCCAGGTTTCTCACGTGATCAACTATGATATCCCGGACACCAGTGAGGCCTATATCCACCGCATCGGTCGCACCGGTCGGGCTGCCAGAAACGGTGATGCCTTTACCATGATAACCGATGAGGATACCGTCATGGTCAAGGCGATTGAGCGCACCCTGGGGACTGCCATTGAACGCCGCACCGTGGATGGTTTTGATTACACCGTAGCGGCACCCCGCAAGGATGATGAGTTTGCCCGGCCACCACGCCCGCCCCGGAACCAGCCCAAGGCAAAGAAACCTGCACCCAAACCGGCAGCAGGGCAGGGGACAGCACCAGTCCGCAACGAGCATAAACCAGCTAGTAAACCAGCAGGTGCTGGTGGAGCTCGACCTCAGCAGCGGCCACAACGGCCACGTTAATATTTTTATTGGAGTTTTTGAATGGTTCACCTATCCAACATAACCAAACAACACGGTTCGCAGGTGCTGTTCCGTGATGCCAGTTTTCAGATTCTGCCCGGTTCCCGCACCGGTCTGGTGGGCCCCAATGGTGCCGGCAAGACCACTATTTTTAGGATTATTACCGGTGAAGAAGAACCGGACATTGGTGATATGACCTGTGCCAAGCGAACCACCATCGGCTATTTTTCTCAGGATGTGGGGGATATGTCCGGCAGGTCTGCCTTGGAAGAGGTGATGGCCGGATCAGCCGAGACCATGCGTCTGGCTGGTGAACTGAAGGAGATGGAGGCTGCCATGTGTGAGCCCCAGTCTGATGACGAGATGGCAGCCCTGTTGGAGCGCTATGGTGTGGCGCAGGAGGAGTTTGAGCACCGTGGCGGCTATGATCTGGATACCCGCGCCCAGACTGTGCTAACCGGCCTCGGCATCGGGCCGGATCGCTTCAATCATCCGGTGGAGTCGTTCTCTGGCGGCTGGAAGATGCGGATCGCCCTGGCCAAGATCCTGACCTTGAAGCCGGATGTACTGCTGCTTGATGAGCCAACCAACCACCTTGATGTTGAATCGATTGTCTGGCTGGAGGAGTGGCTGGCCGATACCTTTGACGGCGCCCTGCTGATGACCAGCCACGACCGGGACTTCATGAACCGGATAGTGACACGGATTGTAGAGGTGGCCAACAAGACCGTCACTACCTACGGCGGCAACTACGACTTTTACGAAAAAGAGCGGGAGATCCGCCATGAGCAACTGCTGGCCAGCCACAAACGCCAGCAGGATATGCTTGCCAAGGAAGAGGATTTTATTGCCCGTTTTGCCGCCCGGGCCTCCCATGCTGCCCAGGTGCAATCCCGGGTTAAAAAGATTGAGAAGATCGAGCGGATTGAGATTCCTGCTGAAGAACGGACTGTGCGATTTGCGTTCAATGAACCGCCCCGCAGCGGTGATG
This sequence comes from Trichlorobacter sp., assembly GCF_030247655.1. GTDB lineage: Bacteria > Desulfobacterota > Desulfuromonadia > Geobacterales > Pseudopelobacteraceae > Trichlorobacter. Next base: position 29,529 of record NZ_JAOTRZ010000016.1, read on the forward strand.
ATGTGGTGGTGATGGATGGTCTGGCAAAAGAGTGGCCGCTGCCCGATGGCGACGTAAAGCCGGTTTTTTCAGGGGTAAGCGGCATCATCAAGCGTCAGAGCAAGATTGCGGTGGTGGGGGTGAACGGTGCCGGAAAATCCACCTTTCTGAAGGTGCTGGCCGGTGAGACCGAGCCAACCAGCGGCAGCGTTGCTTTGGGTGCCAATGTGGAGCTGGGCTACTTCAGCCAGCATGCCATGGAGGTTCTTGACCCGAAGAAGAGTATCTTTGAAACCGTACAGGATACACTGCCCCTTGCCAACCGTGGGGTGATCATGAACCTGCTGGGCGCCTTCCTTTTCTCCGGTGATGCGGTGGACAAGAAGATTGAGAACCTGTCCGGTGGCGAAAAGAGCCGGGTGGTGCTGGCAACCCTGCTGGCCAGACCGATCAACTTTCTAATCCTGGATGAGCCCACCAACCACCTGGATATCCGTTCACGTGAGATGCTGCTGAATGCACTGCAGAACTTCACCGGCACCGTCATGCTGGTCAGCCATGATCGTCACTTCCTGCGATTGCTGGTTGATCGGGTGATTGAGGTGGATCACGGCGAGATGCGGACCTATGAAGGAAACTACGAGTATTATCTGGAGAAGTCGCATCACTTTGCTCATTAACAAAAAGCTTCTGGACTTGATTCCGGCGATGCAACCTCACATCGCCGGATCCAGCAACTCCCCAAACAATGAATCACAGTCCAGTACTCCTTGAACCACGGTATCGCTTCGGCGTTGTGTTTCCTCTCCGCCATATACCAGACCGGCAATAACCGTATGTGATTCACCGACCACTTTTTTGAATTGACGCAAACCCTTGAAAAAATCCGGGTTGATGGTCGATCCCGCCTTAATTTCAATGGCAGCCAGAGTTCTTCCCTGCTCTGAAATCAGGTCAACCTCGTTACCGTTGCTATCCCTGAAAAAATACAGATTACTCCGTTTTCCCCGATTATACAGATGCTTGAGCGCTTCCATAACTACCATATTTTCAAATAGGTTTCCCCGCAGCGGGTCCCGGCTCACCTGGTTTTCATTTTCCAGTCCCAGAAGATAGCTTGCCAGACCAACATCGTAAAAATAGAGTTTAGGTGATTTGATCAGGCGTTTGGAGCTGTTGGTGTGCCACGGATGCAGTAAGTGCACGATATAGCTGGCTTCAAGAATGGTGAGCCACGATCTGGCGCAGGCATGGGATATACCGACATCATTACCGAGACTTTGCAGATTGAGAAGCTGTCCGACCCTGCCGGCGCAGACCTTGACAAAACGCTCGAACTGCGACAGGTCCTTAATTGCCATTAATTGCCGCAGATCCCTTTCTACATAGGTCTCAAAATAATCCCCCATCACCTGAGTCGGATTAAGCTGTTGGTCATGAATGCGTGGGTAGAAACCTTTCAATATGACGGTATCAATGCTTGCAGGGGGAGAAAGGCTGCTCAGCTCGGCCATCGAGAGGGGGAGTAATTTCAAAAGTGCTGTGCGGCCTGCCAGGGACTGGCTGATGGTGTTCATCACCTCAAACTGTTGGCTACCAGTAAGGATATACTGTCCGGGTATGTTCTTTTCATCAACAATTGTCTGGATATAGGAGAGGAGCAGCGGCGCACGTTGGATTTCATCCAGGATGACACCCTGTTGATATGCGGCAAGAAAGCCCCTTGGGTCTTCTGTTGCGTAGCTTCGTGTATCAGGTGCCTCAAGGTTCACATAACTATAGTCAGGGAAAACGTTTCTGCATAAGGTTGTTTTCCCGCTCTGGCGCGGGCCTGTTATGGTTACAACCGGATAGGTCGCGGCAAGTTGCCTGAGTTGCGGTTCAATAGTTCTCTGTATCATGGCAACATACTAGCA
>NZ_JAOTRZ010000310.1 GCF_030247655.1 Trichlorobacter sp.
TGGGGGTATGGCTCCCCGCATGCTGGAGCACTTCATTTACGACGCCCTGGAAGTTCCCACCGGGGTTATGATCGTGACCGGTCCCACCGGTTCCGGCAAGACGACCACACTCTATGGTTGCGTCAACCACTTAAACGATATCAACACCAGTATCATCACCGCAGAGGACCCGGTTGAATATGTGATTGATGGCATTTCCCAATGTTCAATCAACCCTAAAATTGGTGTCACCTTTGAAGAAACCCTGCGTCACATTGTACGTCAGGACCCTGATGTTATCGTTTTAGGTGAAATCCGTGATCAGTTTTCGGCAGAAGTGGCCATTCAGGCAGCCCTGACCGGCCACAAGGTTCTAACCACCTTTCACACTGAAGACTCCATTGGCGGCCTGATCCGACTGATGAATATGAACATAGAGGCATTTCTGATCTCATCCACGGTGGTCTGCATTGTAGCCCAGAGGCTTCTGCGCAGAGTCTGCCCGGAATGTGCGGAACCATACACCCCGACGCCTCTGGATCTCAGCCGTCTTGGGCTTTCTGCAACAGATCTGCAAGGTGCAGAATTCAAACTTGGGCGTGGCTGCAAAAACTGCAGGTTCAGTGGGTATCGTGGTAGAGTGGCGATATTTGAGCTATTGGTGATGAATGAGATGGTCAAGAATGCCATTCTGGATCACAAGAGCTCCTATGAAATTCGTAAAATAAGCGTTGAGACCTCTGGTATGGTAACCCTGATGGAAGACGGTCTGGTCAAAGGGGCTCGGGGACTGATATCAATGCAGGAAATTGTTACTGATCTGCCGCGCCTGGGTAAACCACGGCCACTGTATGAGTTACGCAGGATTCTGGGGGTACAACGATGACAACAGAAAAACCATTGATCCGGCTGATTCAGGACCGCCTGGAGGGAAACCTGCAGGAACTGCCGGTCTTTCATACCGTAGCAGTCAAACTGCAGCAACTACTCTCCACCCGCAGTTTTGAAATTGATGATGTGATCGAACTGATTGGCGAGGACCAGTCTCTGTCTGGCCGGGTGTTGAAGGTAGCCAATTCATCCTACTACGCTGGCCTGAACAAGATTGCCACCATCAAGGATGCAATCATCCGTCTTGGTGCCCAGGAAATTGCCAATATGGCCATGCTGGCATCCCAGTTTGAGTTCTACAATTCCCCTAATGAGACCCTGAACAAGCTTATGCAAAACCTGTGGGGGCACGCGCTGGCCTGTGCGGTGGGTGCAAAATGGATAACCCGCAAGGCAGGTTATCCCGGTATGGCATCAGAGGCCTTTATGGGGGGGTTGATGCACGATATTGGCAGTCTTGCTCTCCTGAAGGTGCTGGATGACATTCAGAAAAGCAAAGAAACCTCGGTACTGTTTTCCGATCAGCTGATCAGTGAGATTATTGAGGCGATGCACGAAGAGGTAGGCTATAACCTAATGAAGTTGTGGAACTTTCCTGACTTCTACTGCGACATTGCAAAAAACCACCACAGTGCTGAATTTGACCAATCAAACATCCTGCTGGTGTCGGTCCGGCTTTCTAATCTGGCTTGTAAAAAGCTTGGGAGATCACTGTACCCGCCAGATCCAACCATCTCAATTTTTTCAGCACCAGAAGCTCATTTTCTTGGATTAAAGGAGATCGCACTGGCTGAGTTGGAGATCATAATAGAAGATGCAGATGGCATCAGCATGGCGTAGCAGGCTTTTCTACTACCTTTTTTTCGTTCCTTTTTTCAAAAACCTGACAACCCCCTGATTGTGCTCGGCAAGTGTCCTTGAAAACTGGTGTGTTCCATTCTTGCGCGCCACAAAATACAGGTAGTCTGTCCTTGCTGGCTGAAGCACCGCCTGCAACGACTCCAATCCTGGATTACCAATGGGACCTACAGGTAAACCTTTAACCTTATAGGTATTGTATAAATTATTTATCTGCAGATCCTGCTTTGTTACCGTCCCGCCAAAGACCTTAACCCCGTAGATCGCAGTTGGATCACTCTGCAGCGGCATACCGATCCTCAAGCGATTCAAGAACACCGACGCTATCAACGGTTTTTCTTCTAAAGAAACCGCCTCCCGCTCAATAATTGAGGCAAGGATCACGACCTGATCAACTGACATTCCAGATGCATCAATCAACGTCTTTAAACCCTTTGTCTTATGTCGGAATGCCTGCACCATCTCAGTTACCAGGCCTGCTTCATCCATATGGAACCCTATCTGGTAGGTGCCGGGAAACAGGTAACCCTCTACTGTCTTCGAATTAATACCAAGTTCATTCAGCAGTTTACGGTCTGAACAGGCCTCTAGAAACGCTGCACGATCAAAAACACCTTGTTTCTGCAGCAGCTCAGCAGCCTGATAGATAGAATACCCCTCAGGAAGGGTAAACTTACAGGCATCGGTCTGCCCGTTAGCCAGTTTTTCAAGGATTTGCGATGGCACCATAGCGCCGGAAATACGATAATCGCCGGTCTGCATCCCACGATCCAGACCACGCAACCGGGCAACCAGTCGCAAATGCAGGCTGCTGCGGATCACCCCTGCCTGTTTCAACTCATTGGTCACACCGGCAAAACCGGCCCCTTTAGGCACGGCAAGGCCATATAT
>NZ_JAOTRZ010000017.1 GCF_030247655.1 Trichlorobacter sp.
TCGGCCAGGGCCTTGGTCTGGGGATAAAAGGCCTCAAAATGAGCAGGGTAGGGCAGCGTCTCATCCCCCCCCTCAACATCGTTGCCATCAAACACCACGCTGGGTGAGCTGGTATAGATCAATTTACTGATACCCTGCTCCCTGCAGGCGGCCAGTACGTTTTCTGTTCCGATCACATTGGCTTGTAAGAACGAGTTATAGCTGCCCCAGATTCCGGCCTTGGCAGCCACGTGAAAGATGCTGTCGCAGCCTGCAGCTGCCTTGATCACGGCGGCTTGGTCAATAAGATCAGCCTGCACCTGCTCAATTCCAAGGGCAGCCAGTGCAGGATAGCTAGAGCGGGAGATGCTGACCACCTGATCGCCCCGATCCCGCAACATCCTGACGATCACACCGCCCAGAAATCCGCCGCCACCGGTAACTAATGCCTTCATGTCATTTTCTCCGCAGCCCAGATTGCCAGCTTTTCCCGAAATATTTTGGCATTATGGCGGATATCCACCGGAAAGGCAGGATGGAACAGGATCGTGCTGATCTCTTTGGTATGTGGATGAGCGGCTGCAATGGACAACAGCTCAGACCGCAGCTGCTCATGGCTGCTGCTACAGCCTTGTTCCAGCTCAATGCAGATCACGGGGTGCTGGCTGCCCTTGGTGCCGATTCCAACCAGAGCGCTGCGATAGACAAGTGGATGGGTGTTAAAGACCGCTTCCACCGGGATGGTGAACAAAGGGCCTTGGGCAGATTCCACCCGGTGCGATTTGCGACCACAGAACCAGAGTCTGCCGGTCTCATCCTGTCTGACCAGGTCGCCCATGCGGTGGAAAAAACCATCATCTGGATCGTAGATTTTAGAAAGTTTGTCTGCCTCTGGCCGCTGAAAATAGCCACGGGTTACCTGCGGCCCCTGCACCACAATCTCACCCACTTCACCATCCGCCACCTTCAAGCAGTCATCCCAACTGCTGATCGGGTCATCCGTGATTTTAATGATCTCAACCCGTATCCCTTCTACCGGTTTACCAATGCAGACCCCGCCGCCTTGTTCTGTAATTGCGCGGGTTTCTCCCAGAATCTCTGCACTGCCGATGGAGCAGACCGGCAGAGACTCTGTTGCGCCGTAGGGGGTAAAAATCTCCACGCCAAAGCCAAGCATCTGTGAGAAACGTTCCAGTACCGCAGCAGGCACCGGAGCGCCAGCAGAGATTACCCGTTTCAGGGTGGGTAGCTTGATGCCATGCTCAGCACCATAGCGGCTGACCCGGTTAATCAGGGCTGGTGAGCCGAACATGGTGGTGACCTTGTGACTGGTGATGGCAGAGATGATATTCTGCGGATCAACCGAACCAGGCCGGGTAAAATCCATCTCCGGTATCACGGCGGTCATCCCCAGGGCTGGTGCAAACAGGGCAAACAGCGGGAAGGTGGGCAGGTCGATCTCGCCCGGCTGGATGCCATAGACCTGCTTCAACGCCATAACCTGGGCGCTGAAATTGCCGTGACTGTAGATCGCCCCCTTGGGGGGGCCGGTACTTCCGCTGGTGAACAGAATAGCCGCCTGATCGTTTGCCGCAGTAACCGCCATCTCAAAAGGCTGATCAGGGCTCTGGTGGATCAGTTTGTCAAGGGTTGTGCCGCCCCAGAAAAGTCTCGGTCCAACCGTGATGATTGTTTTGATGCTTTTTTTTGCCCAGCCGAACAGCAGGCGGGCAACCTGGGCCTTGGGGATGCCGATAAAAGCGGTTGGTTGTGCCTCTGCCAGACAGGATTTCAGATTTTTAATCCCCAGACCGGGGTCAATCAGCACCGGCACAGCCCCCACCTTGAACAGGGCAAAGGTCAGGGCAAAGAATTCTGGAGAAGGGGTAACCATCAGCACGGTGCGTGTGCCACGGTTGATGCCGGTGCGGGTCAAGCCATGGCAGATCCGGTCAGAGAGCTGATCAAGCTCACAGAAGGTCAGACGTTGATTGCCCTTTGGAAAGATAATGGCAGTCGTGTCTGGCTGCAGTTTCGCCATTCGGGGGAGGTGGGAGGCGATGTTGGTGAAGACAGGCGTGAACATCGGTTAGGCAGCCCTACCGGCCCGGTCCATAAACTCACTGATCAGTGGTACCACCAGATCCTGACGGTCCTCCAGGATGTAATGACCGGCCTTTGGATAACTGTGAACCTCGGCAGCACGGAAACGTCGCTGCCATTCTGCCAAGAAGTGGCGATCAAACACAAAATCAAGCTCACCCCAGCAGATCAGCATAGGCAGATTGTTAAACTGGTTGATCTTGTCTGCCACCTCGCAGATCAGGTCATAGTTGCGGTCACCCGGCTGCAGCGGGATATCCTGCACAAAGCGCAGGGTGGCAATCCGGTTCTGCCATGAATCATAGGGCAGCTGATACAGCGTACGCAGCTCGGCTGACATCGGATGCTCCTTACAGCCTACCATGGCAGCGCCACGGCTGAAGGCGTTGAAGCCCCGCACCAGCAAGGTGCCCAGCCAGGTATCGCGACAGATTCTGAGCCCCAGCGGAAACGGCTTGGCCTTGGGCAATGGAAAAGCGCCGGTATTTAGAATCACCAGCCGTTCAATCCGCTCCGGGTGGCGTACGGCATAGGTCATGCCGATCATGCCGCCCCAGTCATGCACCACCAGGGTGATCTTTTCATTCAACTGAAGGTGATTCAGCAACTGTTCCAGATCATCCACCCGTTGGGGCAGGGTGTAGTCGTAGCGGTCATCCCCCGGCTTGTCCGACAGACCACAGCCGATATGATCCGGCACAATGCAACGGAAACGGTTGGACAGTGCCTTGACCAGGTTGCGGTAGTAGAATGACCAGGAAGGGTTGCCATGCAGCATCACCACGGTTGGGCCTTGGCCTTCATCCAGGTAGTGGTACTTCAGGCCGTTCAGGTCGAGGTAGTTATTCTTAAACGGAAATTCTTTTGCCAGATTAGGGGTCATTACTAGAATTAGAGCCTTTCAAAATACAGATCAAAAACATTTACCACAGAGGACACAGAAGGCTCAGAGGAATATCAAAATCTTTCAAAACGTTTTTCTCTGTGTTCCTCTGCGTTCTCTGCGGTGAACATGATTTAGGTTAAACTACCACTCAATCCCCAGCATCATGCAGTTCAAACCACTGCCGATTCCCAAAAACGCGACCCGGTCCCCTGGCAATAAGATATCCCGCTCCACGGCCAGGGCAGCGGTTAGCGGCAGGGACACGGTGCCCATGTTGCCCAGGAATTCATAGGTGGTGAAGTCCTTTTCAGCAGGTACTCCCAGGGTCTTCAGGATCATGCTCTGGTGGGCTGAACCGACCTGATGGCAAATCACCCGGTCAACCTGCTCTGCCTTCCAGCCCACATGGGGCAGAAACGCCTCCCAGGTGCGACGGCCCAGTTCTACACCATGATTCATGACATTGACCCCGTCGGTTGCCATGGATTGCTGGTAGCCACCTTTGCCATCCGGTCCCACACCCCACAGGCAGAGGTTGTGGTGCTGCGGAGCTGCCTTGGTGGTGCCCCCCAACAGGCGGTGGGGGGCGCTACTGCCGAATGAACCATCGGTCAGCAGCACTGCCACCGCACCGGAGCCACCGGTCAGGGTGGCAAGGGAATGGGCAAAATGCTGCATATTCCGCTCTTCCAGCATCTTGGCTATCATGACCTCATTGATCTCACGGGCAGACTCACAGGAGACCACCAGAGCGGCCTTGATCTGTCCCAGCTCAATCCGGTTCGCCATATCAAGGATACCGTTTAGAACCCCCAGGCAGGCGTTGGACAGATCGAAGATCGCCACATCACCGCTGATTCCCAATCCGTCAGCCACCTTGCAAGCGGTTGCTGGTTCAAACTGCTCGCGGCAGACCCCGGTATAGACCAACGCGCCGATGTCACTGGCTGCAATACCGGAGCTGAGCAATGCCTTACGGGCTGCCATGATGGCGCCTTGGGACAGCGGGTAGCCAGGTTCCCACCAGCGTCGCTCACGGATGCCGGTCAGGGCCTGCAACTGTCCCGGTGCGATCCGCAGTTCACGGTAAAGCGGCTCCAGCCGTGCCTCAAGATCGCTGCTGGAAACCACCACCGGCGCCAGTTCGTATTCCAACGCCTCAATGACAACCTTCTGATACTTCATAGTATGGATTCCATTCTCACCGTAAAATCAATCATCTGGTAAATCAGCTTGCCATCCACAGATAGGAAGCCGCTGGCAGTCATCAGCTGCTGCTGATCATCCACTGCAGTGATCCAGACAGTGATTGTTACCTGCTGATTTGTCGGCACCACCTGACCACGGTAGAGCCAGCGATGTTTCTGCTGCAGGGCTATGCTGGAGATGATCGTGCCTTCCTGCCAGCCCCAGCGTTCAACCGCTGCAAACTTGAGTAACTGCTGGAACGACTCAAGTCCCAGAGAGCCGGGGGTAACCGGATCTTCATAGAAGTGCGCCTTAAAGAACCATTCATCAGGATCAACCTGTTTGATCCCCTGCAGGTAACCCAGACCAGCCGGGCCACCATCGGCAACGTAGAGCTTGATCCGGTCGATCATCCGTAATTTACTGTCCGGAAACGGTGCCAGTGTTGGGTAGTCGAGGCTGCGGCCACGGGCAGTTTCCGCCTCTGACGGTTGATAGGGCTGGGCATCACGGATACCGACCTGTTGGGATAGCGCTTCTTTTGAGAAGAACCCGAACATGGTCTGGCCTTCGTAAATCAGGCCATTCTGGTCAGCCACATTGAAGTCAAATTCCTGGATGATCATGCCGCCGCTGGTGGCCACCTTGGTCATGGTGGCGCTGCAGGTCAGGGTGCCGGTCTCAGGTGTGACCGCGCGATGCTGGATTGCACTGCCGCCCAGGTTGCGGAACGAAATGTCATTGGGGGTGGTCAGGGCAGAGCCTACATAGGCTGCCAGCCAGCCGCAGGGCTGCAGGGCTGCCTCCAGCAACACGCAGAACGGCATACGTGGCTGACGATCTACCCCAAAGAACCAGGCATCAGACGGCAGGTCATACTGAGCCTCGGCTGCTGCTCCGGCCTTCATCTGCCATGGCTCACCCGTAACCGAGGTTACCCGATCCATAAACTGGAACGGCGGACCTGGCAGACGAGCGATTTTACGCTGCTGGTCAAAGACCTGATAATGGTCGCCAAATCCTTCCGATGGGTTGCCGTTACTGTAGGCCAGGATCTGTTGCTTGGTATAGAGAGCAGGCTTGATGTAGCTGACCGGTCTGCTGTTGCGTCCTTGCCAGAGCTGTTCTAGCTGCTGTTTGGTGGTTCCGGTCAGGCGGGCCGACATGCTGGTGATCTCCACAATCGGTTTACCATCGGCATACATCAGTGCATCCACAATCACATACGGTTCCGGACGATAGCCGATCTCACGGATGGTAACCTCATAGGTGACGACTTTGGTGGTCTCCAGTACCTGACCACGGCAGCAGAGCTTGCTGGCCACCCCCGGCACCGGTTCCCAGGCCGCACTGCCTGCCTCAGCCACCCAGCCGATCCGTAGTAGCAGGATGCGCAGCGTGTGCATGCAGCACTCATACATCAGGGTGCCGGGCATGACCCGGTCATCCACAAAGTGACAGGTGATGAACCAGTCATCGGGATGGATATCTGCCTCAGCCCTGATCATCCCTTGTCCGTAGCGTCCGCCGCTGGGGATGATTTCATTGACCCGGTGTACCAGACGCATTCTGCCACCGGGAATCGTCAGCGGTTTTTTGATGGCCAGGCCGCTAAACAGCGGACCAAAGCAGCCAGCCAGATCGCCCTGGCGCAGCCGATCAAGCTGTTCAGCATTGAAACCTTCCCGCTTCAGGGGCACCAGGTCCTGCCAGTCAGCCGGTCTTACGCCTGTTGTGGGGCGTGGATCAACCAGCGGTCTGACAATCCCTTTGCCTGCCTCAAGTGCTGCAGAGGAGAAGAATCCGGCACAGCCATCCCGCATGGAGAGCAGCGGTTCACCAGCCACGGTTGCCTCAAAGAAGAAACGGAACAGCCAGGTGTCCCCCTGGCGGAAGAACCGTTCAATCCTGATATCATAGGTTATGGTCTCGCCAGGGCCGGGCAGGCCGCGGTGGAAGGTTACCACCGCATCCAGCAGGCGGTAGACCGCAAGCCCCTTGGTGATGAAGTCGATGCCCAGATAGCCGGACAGGAACAGATCCGCCTGACCAGCCTCCACCGCAATGCAGGTTGGAATCCGGCCGCCATCAAGGTACCAGGCATGGGGAAAGATATCATGCTCGGTGATCACCCGGCCATTGGTCATGGAGCAGGGCTCACCCTCCACCTTGATGATCCGGTCAACCAGCATCAAAGGTTCATCCGGCAGACGTACCCTGGTGGAGAAACTGTCCAGCTCGGCAAACTGCGGACCCAGCATCTTTGCCACTGAACCAATGGCAAACTCCATGCACATCTCGCGGTTAAAGGCAACGCTCACCCCCCCTTTGTCAGGGGGGCTAGAGACTGGTTCTGCTCCATCCCTGAGAAGGGATGGCTGGGGAGGGTTTGGTTCTAAAATAGTATCACCCAGCGCCTGCTGCAGTCCGGCCTGCAGTGCCAACGCCTGTGCCATGGATTGGGTCAGGCTGTTACTGAGGGTCAGGAACGCCTCATGGGCTGCAATCTGGGCTGACTGGGCCTGACTGAACTCCTGTAACAGGTTGTGGTCAGAGGAAGTAACCCCCCATCCCCCCTTGTCAGGGGGGCTAGAGACAGGTTTTGCTCCCTCCCTGACAAGGGAGGGCTGGGGAGGGTTAGGGTGCAGGGCGTTGCCTGATTCTATACGGTTAGTTGCCTGCGGCAGTGCTGGCATTGTAAACGGTTTGCCACCGACCATCAGGCGAACCTGGGGGCTATCGCTTGTAAGCCGGGTTGCAAGGGGTTCAGCCATGCAGAGCGGTGACAGGTCCAGCGGTACCCGCTCGGCGATCAGGCTGCCCAGCAGACGTAACAGGGTCAATATCTGGTCCTGGCCGTTGAAACAGGCGGAACGGGCCAGGTGGGGGCGTCCTTCCAGAATCCGGCTGATCATCCTGCTGCAGGAGTTGCCCGGTCCCATTTCAAGGAACAGGCGTACCCCGTCACGGTAGGCAGCTTCAATGGTGGCTGGGTAATCAATGCCGTGCAGGGCCTGATCGAGGATCGCTGCGGCACAGTTCTCCCGGGTCGGTTCAAAACGGTCCCCTTTGGCATTGCTGTAGAAGGTTACCCCCTGGGGCGGATTGGTCGTAAACAGGTGCAGGTCATGGTACGGGGTTGCCACTGGTTGGGCCACTTCGCAATGCACGGTGGTCACACCGTGGAGCGGGAAAAAATGGCAACCCAGGCGGCTTACCAGCTCGGCAACTGCAGTGCTGTCGCCACCCACCACACACTCATCCGGTGTGTTGATGATCAGCAGATAAACCCGCGAAAATGCGGTAATCTGTGTCCGTACCTGATCAGCCGGGGCCATCACAACCCCCAGACTCCAGTTGACCTGCTGATCAGCAGGCAGCCCCCAGGCGGTACGGGCGGCGCGGCACTCACCAGCCAGATCGTTTGTAAACAGGGTTGATTCCTGCATCCGGCTGTACATCAGGTCACGATCCACCCAGGTCCGGGTGGAGAACAGGGCTGCTGACTCACCCAGGCTGTAACCGATCACACTGGTGGGGCTGATACCGAAACTGCGCACCAGATCACTGACCCCGCAACCGGTGGCCACCTGACCAAAGATCACAGCACGGTGGTTATCGTTGATCCGGGAGCTGTCTTGATCTGACCAGAACAGCGCTGGCTGGAACTGGTCTTTCAGTCGGAGGTTTTCTTTGTCCTGATTTCGCAGGATCTCTGGCCAGCAGCAAAACAGCTCTTTGGCCATATCCGGGTAATGATTGCCGGAGCCGGGGAAGACAAAGGCGACCCTTCCCTGATTTGCCAGTGGTGTTCTACTGTAGAACAGCCGATCCCGCAGGCCGGGAGGCAGATCTGCAGGGTCAGTATCCTGACGCAGGATCTGTCTGCCCTGTTCAATCAGTTGCTCAAGCTGCTCTGCGTCAGCCGTCACCAGTGCCATGCCCTGCGGCTGTGCAGACTGCAGGGTAATCCTGCTGCAGTATTCAGAGGCCAGTCCTGCCAGCCCCTGTCCGCTACCTGTAGCGGCACGGCAACGTTGTTGCAGCAGATCCAGTTCTGCGGCCAGTTCTACAGTACTGTTGGCAACCAGTGGGAAAAGCAGTTCCTGACATGGCCCCAGCGGTGCAACTCTTCTGTCAGCATCTATGGCAACTTCTTGATCCCAACCTTCAAGCACCACGTGGCTACAGGAACCATCAACACCGTAGGCCGAGATACCGGCCCGGCGTGGGCCATCTTCCCGGTTACGCAGCCAGTAACGGGGGGTGGTTAGCAGTTGCAGCGGCCCATTGGTCAGTTCCGGTCTGACTGATTCTGTGTTGCGATTGGCCGGAATAATCTCCTGATACAGGGCAAGGCAACCCCGCAGCAGTGAGGCCAGGCCGGATACGGCGCCGGTGTGGCCGATGGCTGCCTGAACATTGCCGACGACGGTTGCATCAGCTGCAGAGTCAGCAAAAAACCGGGTCAGTTCCTTTGCCTCAAGCCGGTCCTGCTCTGGATTGGCATCAGCAGTAGCTTCAAGCAGACCAATGGTTGCCGGAGCAATACCGCTATCCTGATAGGCGCGCTGCAGGGCCTTTGGATAGGCAGTCTCCAGTGTACCGTTATTGGAGCCGATGCCGCGGATCACCGCATAGATCCGGTTGCCGTCAGCCTTGGCATCGGAAAGCCGTTTCAGCACAAAGGCGCAGGCCCCTTCACCAATGATCGTACCATCAGCCTGGCTATCAAAGGGGCGACACTGTCCGCTGGCTGAATAGGGGCGCACGGCATGACGGCCCAACACAGCCCGCAGATCACCGGCCAGATCAACCGCACCAACCACTGCCTGATCCAGCTCCTGTTGTTGCAGCATCCTGACTGCGGTTTCCAGGGCGCGGATGCCGGAGCTTTCTTCGCTGGAGAGGGTAAAGCTGGGGCCGCCGATCTTGAACTCCCGCGCGATCCTGCTGGCCACAATATTGCCCAGGCTGCCCATGGTTCGGTTGGCGTTCAGGGCAGGGCTGATGCTGTCCCGCAATGTGCCTGTCCAGTCTGTTAACTCAGCTTCGGTCAGGTTTCTTCCCAGTTTAACGGCCCAGCCTTTGGCCTGTTGCGGCATGGGCCAGCGCAGGGAAAATCCGGTGCTGTTCAGGTCAAAGGCGATCCCGATCATTACTCCGGTCCTGGGGTTGTCCTGTTTGTCCAGGCCTGCATCCTGCAGGGCATTGGCAGCGGTCTGCAGCATCAGTAACTGCTGGGGCTGCATCTCCTCCATCTCTTTAGGGGGGATGCGGAAACGGTTGCTGCTGACCTTGATCTGATCCATGAACCAGCCGGTGAACGGCGTTTGGTCAAGCCCCTGCTGTTTGAACCAGGTCCGTTGCTCAACACCCCACCAACGCTTGTTGGGGCGGGTGGGAGCCACGGCGTTGCTGATACCTCCCAGCAGACGCTGTTGCACGGCCTGCAACCCTTGCCAGGGGCCGAAGGAGGCATCCAGGCCGATGATTGCGATCGGTTCGTGAGTTGGCGGTTGTAAGGGCGTATGGCCACACGCCCCTGTAGAAGGCATATATTCCTCAACCAGCAGGTGAGCATTGATGCCGCCAAAGCCAAAGGCACTGACGGCGGCACGGCGGGGGATTGCGTCACCACGGCGTTGCCACGGCTCTGCCTGGGTCAGCACCTTGAACGGGCTTTGCCCCAGTTGCATGCCGGGCTGCGGGGTATTGAAATTGGCCGTGGGGGGCAGGGTTGCATGCTGCATGGCCAGCAGCACCTTGGTCAGGGCTGCTGCACCGGCAGCGGTCAGCAGGTGGCCGATGTTGGACTTGACCGAGCCGATTACGCAACTCTGTTGGGTCGCTGAACCTTGCCACAGCTCTTTCAGGCTGGCCACCTCAACGGCATCGCCAACCGGGGTGCCGGTGGCATGGCATTCAATCAGATCAACATCCTGTGGTTGCCAGCCAGCCCGTTGATAGGCTGCCTGCATGGCCCGCAACTGGCCTTCTGACATCGGCGCCAGCAGGCTGCCACCCACATCATTGGCAAGCCCCACCGCCCTGATAATGCCGTAGATCCGGTCACCGGCAGCCAGGGCATCCTCTGTGCGCTTGAGCACAAAGATACCGGCACCTTCGCCGGTAAGCAGGCCGTCCCCCTGGGCGTCAAACGGTGCGGAGACGCCCCGTTTTGACAGGGCACGCAGCTGGCTGAATCCCATCTGGGTATAGAGCGGGTCAGGCCGGGAAAGTCCGCCGGTCAACATGGCATCAGCCCGTCCGGCCAGCAGTTCATCCATGGCCAGTTTAATGGCATAGAGTGAGGAGGCGCAGGCAGCATCCAGGGTGTTGGTGACGCCGCCCAGTCCCAGGGATTGGGCCAGTACACCGGCCGGAAGACCGGCCAGATAGCGATTTAATGGTGAGGTGGAGATCGGTTCTGATGCTTGACCAACGAGCTGCTCTTCAAAGCTGCGGCCAAGCCAGTTACGGGCCAGCAGAGAGGAAGTTTCTGATGGCAGGGCCAGGTTGCCGATAATTACCCCGACCCGTGATCGATCAAGCTGACTGGTCTGTGCGTCTGCAAAGGCCTGTTTACCAGCGGCCACCAGAACATGAAACAGGGGATCAAGGCCGTCCAGCTCAGGCAGGTGCGGGGTCTGAACCAGAAAACAGCCACGGGTGCTGTACAGGTGATCCGGCTTGCCCACCTCCGGATCAAAGAGCAGTTCCGGTGACACCTGCCAACGTCCTGCAGGCACCTCGCGGGCGGCGCTGCGTCCGTTGCTGATCAGATCCCAGTACTGCTCAAGGTCCGGGGCATCAGGAAAGAGCGCGCCGATCCCGACTATGGCAACCGTGCCGCTGTAGTCCTGCATCAGGCCGCTACCAGGGCAGCCGTCTGTCCAGCCTGTGGCAACTGATTACGCTGAAAGGCCTGCTGCAGGGAGGCGTCAATCACGCATTCATACCCCTCCAGACGGGCAATCAGCTTGCCATTTGCCCGCTCCAGAAACTCAACATCAGCGGTTGCGCTGTGGCTCTGCTGTGCAGTGACCTTGATCACCACCTGGGCGCCATCTTTGGGGAAGGTCTCATGGAACTGGCGATAACGAGCGGCAAAGGAAGGCAGTGAACCTGCCCCGAACCGTTCAAAACTCCAGAGGATCATCATCTGAAAGGCGCTGTCAACCACCAGCGGGTCAGTCAGCCAGTTGCTACGCAGCGGTTGCTTGATCCAGTTGCCCGGTTGGGGGGCTGCCTTGACCAGGGCGCTAATGCCTTTCTCAGAGCATGAAACCACCTGCTCAATGCCGTGCAGGTCAGGACCATGGAACAGATAGGGTTGGTCATAGACCGCGCTGCTCTGATTGTAGGGACTGCTGGGCAGTTCCTTGATGGTGCGGATGCCTTCAGGAAGTTTGTTTGCCAGCACGATCTCTGCTCGGGCATGCAGTTGGCAGCGCCCATCGCCCAAACTGCTGACCAGTTCCACCGGCACGGTGTAGAAGGCATCCTGGCGCTTGGCCTTGCCTGCCAGCAACTGCAGGTTGCATGGAGAAGAACGGTCAATGATGACCCCTTTGCAGATCCGCAGATCATTAAAGCCGTGGAAACGGAAACCGGGGTTACCATGCAGGGCAGCATGGGCCAGCCATTCCACAATCATGGCCATCGGCAGCACTGCCTTGTTGTCAATTACGTGGGAGCTGATGAACGGAAAATCATCCACATTCAGGGTCAGACGCAGTGCCTCTTTGAGCGGCGCTGCCGGTTTGGGGGCATCAAGGGAGAGGGATGTCCCTTTGACACCAGCCAGTACCGTGACCTCCACCGGGCCGGTTGGTGCGGCAATCTCCTGCACCAGCAGCTCTGCACCGGCCTCCAACGGGATCAAGCCGATCCCTTCAGCAGCAAAGACCTTTTTGAGGGCCGGGGTGACCATGCCACCATCCCAGGGCCCCCAGTTGAGGCAGATGGAACGGCAGTTGGTACGGCGGCGAGCCTCGGCCTGAGCCAGTTTGTTCAAAACTTCGTTGGCCACCGCATAATCCACCTGACCGGAGCGTCCCAGACGACCGGTGGTGGAACCGAACAGGGCGATAAAACGCAGATCATCGGTTCTGGTGGCGTCAAGCAGCGAACGCAGTCCAGCCACCTTGGTGCTGTAGACCTGATTGAACTGCTCTCGGGTCTTGTCAACGATCAGGCGGTCAGCCAGCACGCCAGCGCCATGTACCAGGCCACGAATCTGACCGTACTGTGTACGCAGCTCTGCCATCAGGCTGGCTACTGCCTCGCTGTCACGGATATCCACGGCAAAATAGAGTGCGGTGCCACCCACGGCCTTGATCTGGGCCATGGTCTCACGCAGTTCGCGGCCACTGACCGTGGCCTGATACTGTTCTTCAATCTCGCGGGGGTGTAGCTTTCCGGTCGCATGGGTCAGGATCGCCCGTTTGATGCTGGCTTCATCAGTAATATGCTGCAGCCAGTCAGGCTCCTGTTCCGGCAGGGGACTGCGTCCCAGTAGCACCAGCAGCGGTTGCCAGGCCTTTGCCATAGCGGTTGCTGCACCGGCAGTCACGCCACGACCGCCACCGGTGATTACCACCAGTTCACCTGGCTGGATCGGCGCTGTTGCAGCAACTGATAATCCGGGCAGGTCCTGCAGTGCCAGGCTGATCCGTTGGTTTGCTGACAGACCCACCTCAATCGGTCCGCTCAGGAACAGCTCTGTTGCCACCGCCCGGGCAGCAGCAGCCTGGTCAGGGAATGCACCCAGATCAATCGCCTTGCAGGTTACTTCCGGCCATTCATGGCGTGCGGTCTTGCTCATGCCTGCCAGGCCGCCGGAGAGCGGATCAATCAGGGATGATCCATCTGTGCAGCCAAAGGCACCATCCAGACGTGAAACCGTGGCAAACAGGGCGCCACCTTCGCGGCTGGCCCGCTTCAGGCCGGGTGCCATCTGCTTCAATAACTGGAAACCGTTTTTCAGAAAGGTATCATCCGTGCCGTCAGCCGGGGTGATCAGTACCAGACCGGCCACCTGATCCATCGGCAGCAGCTCAAGGATATCCAGCACCTTGGTCAGAATCACCCCATGTCCCTGTGCTGTCAGACAGCTGCACAGCTCCGCAGAAAAGCCGGAACCATCATCAGTCACCACGATCACACCCTTGGGTGCCAGGGAGATGGTCTCAGACGGCGCAGTACTGGCAGTTGCCACAATACCGCTGCGATGCAGGTCAATCTGTGCTGTCACAGCTGTTGGCACTGTCTGGACCAGCATAGCTGGTGCCGGTGCCTGTGCAGCCGGTGCTGCCCCGGCTGCCAGATAATCTGCAATCTGTCCCAAAGTGTTGAGTACGCCCAGTTGCTCCGGCCCGATCACCGGCGCTGAGGGGAGCCGTTCCTGCAGGCAGGAAAGGATTTCAACACGCTTGATGGAGTCGATCCCCAGATCCGCCTCCATGCTCATGGTCAGTTCCAGCATCTCAACCGGATAACCGGTTTTGTCGCTGACCACCGCCAGCATGATTTCGTTGATGTTTGCTGCTGCCGCTGGTTGTGCCGGAGTAGTCGAAACAGCAGCAGCCGGTGCTGCTCCAGCCCCCAGATAGTCGGCAATCTGTCCCAGGGTATTCAATACGCCCAGTTGATCAGGTCCGATGACCGGCGCTGAGGGGAGCCGTTCCTGCAGGCAGGAAAGGATCTCCACCCGCTTGATGGAGTCGATTCCCAGATCAGCATCCATGCTCATACTTAGTTCAAGCATCTCAACCGGATAACCAGTCTTTTCACTGACCACTACCAGCATGGTTTCGGTAATTGCACTGCTTGCTGGTTGATTGCTACTGACGGCAACTGGTGCAGCAGCGGCTGCTCCTGCCCCCAGATAATCAGCAATCTGCCCCAGGGTGTTCAATACGCCCAGCTGGTCAGGCCCGATCACCGGCGCTGAAGGCAGCCGTTCCTGCAGGCAGGAAAGGATCTCCACCCGTTTGATGGAGTCAATCCCCAGGTCAGCATCCATGCTCATACTTAGTTCAAGCATCTCAACCGGATAGCCGGTCTTTTCGCTAACTACCGCCAGCATGGTCTCGGTGATGACGTTGCTTGCTGGCTGACAGTTGCTGCTAGCTGTAGGCACAACAACGGCTGCCCCTGCACTCAGGTAGTCGGCAATCTGTCCCAGGGTGTTGAGCACACCAAGCTGGTCAGGCCCGATCACCGGCGCTGAGGGGAGCCGTTCCTGCAGGCAGGAAAGGATCTCTACCCGTTTGATGGAGTCAATCCCCAGATCAGCATCCATGCTCATGGACAGTTCCAGCATCTCAACCGGATACCCGGTCTTCTCGCTGACCACCGCCAGCATGGTTTCTGTGATGGCATTGGATACCGGTTGTACAGTCACCGGGGTTGGTGCCGCCGCCGCTACCGTTACTGGTTGTGGTTGGATAACAGGTGTCGGCATGACCGGTGCAGCAGTGCTGACCGGAGCAACCGGCATGGCCGGCAGGGTTGCCACGCCGCCTTGCAGGACCTGCTGCTGTTGTGAAAGCAGGGTCTGGATGGTGCGAGAGGCGGTCTCCTGACCTTCCAGAAAGCGGCGGTGCAGTTGGGCGGTCTCTTCCTGCATCCGTTGCAGCACAGCCATCCCTTCACGGGTTACCCGCAATGATTCTGCCAGCGCATCACGGGATGCAGCCGGTGCCATTGCCTGAACAGGTGTCTGAACTGGTGCAACAGGTGTGCTGTTGGTTGGCTGGGTAGCGGTAACCGGTTTTGGTGCAATTGCTGGCCGCTTGGGCTTTGGCTTGACATAGTTGGCGCCGCAGAGTGGTACCACCAAGAGCGGCTTTTTGGTAGGTACTGCAGGTGCCTGATAACCTTGATCCCAAAGCTGCAGGTTAAGCTCAAGGCCCAGCACACTTAGTTGCGCAAGGCAGCGTCCCAGGTCAACCAAGCCGTTACGCTTGCCATTGGAGCTGTCCAGAGCCACGCAGCTATGCTCACGGTCACCAAGGATTGCCTTGACCAGGCCTGACAGGCGGGCACCCGGGCCAACCTCGACAAAGCAACGGATACCAGCAGCGTACATCGCCTCAATCTGGGCCACAAACTCAACCGGACGGGCCAGTTGGCCTGCCAGCAGTTCCTTGACAGCAGCTGTATCAGCTGGGTAGGGGGTGGCTGTGCTGTTGGCATAGACCGGCATGCTGGCGCTGCCCAACTGGATGTCAGCCAGGCCAGTCAGAAACGGTGCGGCTGCGTCAGCCACCAGCGGGCTGTGAAAGGCAGCAGCAACCGGCAACTGTTTACAGGTCAGTTTACGGCTCTTGCAGGCAGCTTCAGCCAGATTGATCTGGTCGGTTGCGCCGGACAGGACTGCCTGGGTCGGGGCATTGCGGTTGGCAATCATCAGATTGATCTTTTCCTCCGCCAGCATCTGCTCGACCGCAGCCAATGGGGCGGAGACCGCCAGCATGCTACCCTTGTCGCCGGAACCTTCAGCCATTAATGAACCGCGCAAACGGGACAGGTTGTGGAAGGAGACCTCATCCAGCAGACCTGCCGCGCAGAGAGCGGTCAGTTCACCGTAGCTATGACCTGCTGCTGCATCAGCCTTGAGTCCAAACTCCTCCAGCAGGCGCAGGGCGCCCAGGCTGACTGCGCCGATGGCAGGTTGTGCAATCTGGGTGGCCCGCAGTTCAGTCTCCTGCTGTTCAGCTGCCCCCTGTTCAAAGCGATCAGCAGGGTAGATCAGGTCAGTCAGACCAGGTGTGCTCAGTTCTGCCTGCTCAAGACTGTCCAGCAGTTGGGGGAAAGCGCAGACCAGATCCCGCTGCATACCCACATACTGTGCCCCCTGTCCGGGGAACAGCAGACCAAGTTTTTCTGTGCTGGTATTGGTTGCGTAGCAGATGCCGTCCGGGGTGCTCCAGTTGGAAGCAGGCTGCTTGGCCAGCATGGTTTTGCTGGTGTTCAGCAGGTTGCCCAGGTTCGCGCTGCGTTCAACGGTCAGGGCCAGTCGGCAGGGTGCCTTTGGATCAAAACCGGCCCGCAGGGAGGCTGCCTTGCCTCGCAGGTCGTCCCAGGCCATCTCAGCAGGAATACTGGCAAGTTGTGCGGTCAGGCTGACAGCATCAGCACCGCTGAAGGTCAGTAACTGCACCGAGCCATCCCATTCTGCTGCCTCCTGCAAGGGGCGGTACTCTTCAAGAATGGTATGGAAGTTGGAACCGCCAAAGCCGAAGGCGCTGACACCGGCACGGCGGGGGGCGTTGTTACGGGTAATCCAGGGCCGTTTGCGGGTGGTAATGTAGAATGGTGTGCGACCGGAGGTGACCTCATCCTGCGGTCTGGTTACCTTGATGGTGGGGGGTATTACCCGGTGGTGCAGGGCCAGGGCCGCCTTGATCAGGCCGGCAGAACCGGCTGCTGCCTTGGCATGGCCGATCTGAGCCTTAACCGAGCTGATAGCGCAGAAGGGCTGGTCAGCCTCACCAAAGATCTCACGAGCTGCTGAAACCTCAACCGCATCACCCACCTTGGTGCCGGTGCCGTGGGCCTCCAGCAGGCCGATGCTGTCCAGGGTGACCCCGGCATTGGCGCAGGCGTTCAGGACCGCTTTTTTCTGCCCGGCAGCGCTGGGAGTGTAGATCGCCTCACCCTTGCCGTCGCTGGATGAACCGATGCCACGGACAACCGCATAGATTTTGTCGCCATCCCGTTCTGCATCAGCCAGACGCTTCAATACCACCAGGCCCAGACCTTCCCCCAGGATGGTGCCGTCAGCCGAGACATCAAATGGCTTGGCATTACCGGATGCAGACAGGGCCGGGGTCTTGCTGAAACAGGTGTACATAAAAATGTCGTTAAAGGTGTCCACCCCGCCGGTCACTACCATATCGGCAGCGCCGGTGGTCAGCTCCATGGCGGCCAGGTGCAGGGCGCTGAAGGAGCTGGCGCAGGCCGCGTCAACCACGCAGTTGGTGCCGCCCAGGTCGTACTGTTTGCTGATCCTTCCTGCCACCACGTTACCCAACAGGCCGGGGAAGGAGTTTTCCTGCCAGCCTACATAGGAGTCGGAAATCCGCTGTACCACATCCTCTGCCACGTCAGGGGCAACACCGGCATCATGCAAGGCCTCGCGCCAGCGCGGATGGCCCAGGCGGGCGCCCAGCGGAATCACCATCTCCAAGGCACCGGTCACCCCCAGAATCACGCTGACCTTGCTGCGGTCAAACTCATTGTTTGAGCCATACCCGGCGTCCTGCAGAGCCTGCCCGGCAGCAACCAGTCCCAGCAGTTGTGAGGTGTCAATCGCCTCCAGAGAGTTGGGCGGGATGTTATACTCCATCGGGTTAAATGGTACTTCAGACAGGAAACCGCCACGCTTGCCATAGGCCTTGTCCGGGGTCTTGGGATTGGGATCATAGAGATCATCCACTCGCCAGTGGGATGCAGGGATTTCGGTGATGGCATCCACGCCTTCACGGATAGTGGCCCAATAAGCAGACTTGTCCTCTGATTTGGGAAAGAGGCAACCGATGCCGATAATGGCCAGTGGTGCTCCGGTAGTGGTAAGGGTGCGATCCTGTTCTGATTGTTTCACGCGAGAAACTCCTTGATTTCCGGTTTCATCATCAGGGAGCTGTTGCTGCTCCCGGTAAAACGGTGCAGGTTGGCGCGGCTGATGGCTGCCGCACCCTCCAGAATATTGCGGGCCACACAGGCTGCGCGACGGTTGGCAGGCACTTCCAGCGGGCTGCCCTTGACCCATTCGTTAAAGGCGCCCATGGCCGGGCCGCACCAGACCTGATAATCTATAGTCCTTTTGGAATCGCCATCCTTGGCCCAATGGGCTGCCTGGCCAAGATACCAGCGGAAGACCAGTGCCATGCGATGTTTGGGGTCACGCTCAGCCCGCTCCACCTGACGCGGGTCACGCTGCAGAAAGAAACTGCGGGTCTGTTGCCAGATCTGCTCCAGCGGCACCAGAAAGACGGTCTTTTCCAGTTTTTCCCGCTCTGCAGCGGGAATCGTCTCAATGCTGTCATGGCTGCGGTAGAGCTCAAACAGTTTGGCTGCCCGCATGGCAAACATGGTGCCGCGCTTCAGCACCTGTACCGTAACCCCCATCTCAAACATATCGGCTGCCGGTGCCATGGTCACATCAGCCTGACGGGTCTCAGCCAGCATGGTACGCACGGCATCGGAAGTGCCGGATTCAATGCAGGCCTGATGCACTGAACCGACCATGATCCAGGCGGCCCCCATGCTGAAGGCTGCTGCTGCTGATTGGGGGGTGCCGATGCCGCCACCGAGGCCAACCCGCAACGGCAGTGGGTAGTTGTGTTGTTGCTGCATCCGCTGGGCCACCGACTGGATGGTGGGTAGCAGGGTCAGAGCAGGACGGCTATCGGTATGGCCACCTGAATCTGCCTCAGCAGTAATATCCTGGGCCATCGGGATCAGGCGGGCCAGTTCAGCCTGTTCAGCGGTGATCAGTCCTTGTTGAAGCAGGCTGTTAACCAGCTTTTCCGGGGCAGGGGAGAAGAATCTTTCAGCCAGCTCCTCACGGGAAACTTTGGCGATAATATGGTGTGGGGTAACAATGCTGCCATCTGCACCACGATGGATGCCATGCAGGCGGTAGCGCACCAGCGGCAGGGTCAGGGCCAGGAAGGCGGAAGCCTCCACCAGATGCACCCCTTTGCGGATGTATAGTTCTGCCAGTGCAGCCTCAAGATCAGGCTCCTGAGGAGAGTGGATCAGGTTGCAGCCGAACGGGATGTTGGCGGCCAGTAGTTGGTCAACTGCCGTTTCAACCGCTGCCAGGGGTAAACCTGCAGCGCCAAAAAATCCCAACATGCCTGCCTTGCCAAGTGCAATTGCCAGGGGTACTGAACTGATCCCTTTGGCCATGGAACCACCCAGGTAGGGGTAGCTGATGCCACGCTCCTGACAAAAGCCGGTGTCACCCAGTTTTTCTGGCACAATCCGGCCAAGCTGTTCCTCAAGCGGTGTGGTTAATGGGTTCAAGGGTTATTTCCTGCCTTTGGTAGGCTAATAAAATCAAATGCGTAAAAATATATGAAATTGAATGTTTTTTCAAGGAAATTGGCAGAAATTACCTAATAATACTCTTCTTAGTACGTTGGTACCTGGTCCATAAAGTCGGGTAGCTGTTCTGCCCGATGCATGGCCCGGTCAAGATCAGCAATTAACCGTTCACGGTCTTTGGGGTAGCTGCCGGGACGGAATTCCGGGAACATCACACAAAATTCAAAAGACGGCCAAGTGGCCGCCTTTTCTGTCTCTGCAAAGAACTCTATTACCAGCGCCCATCGGGCTCCTAACCATAAACAATCCTACAATTTTCCAGGCTTAACAATAGTGTACGGCTTCCTCTAAAACGTGAGTCGCCCATTGGTTAAGGCTTTTGCCTTCGCTCTCGGCGGCCATGATTGCAGCGGAGTGGACTTCGGGAGGAATACGCAACAAGACTTTTCCGGACGCGGGAGCGTGAGGTTTTTGTCCTAACTTGGCACACGCGGCAAGATAATCATCAACCGCTTCATGGAAGGCATTTTCAAGTTCTTCAACGGATGACCCGTGAAATCCCACAATGTCGCGTATCCCTGCCAGATGTCCGACAAAAATCCGGTCGTCGGCGTCAAACTCAATGCGGGCGGCATATCCTTTGTATTTTATGGTGTTCATGGCTTTACTCCGATTGCTTCGAGAAAATGTCGAGTGTCTGTCACTCTGTACCGTAACGATTCCTTTTGTGGATTGGGGCGGTGAAAATATGCACGTTTTCCCTGTTTTTCAAAAGTGACGGAAGAACCTGATCCTTCAACCACTGTACAACCTACGGCAACGAGCAACGCTTCTATCCTTGACCATTCTATATTTCCGTTTACAGGATTATTGAATATGGCCTCAAGCGTTTTTCGGTGTTTGCTATTCATAGTAAAATGATAACATGTTGTGATATCATTTTAAAGAAGTTATTGCCGTACTATGTGCGATTATTGCGAATGTGATGCAGTTCGGTTGACACCCTACTCAATAATACTCTTCTTCGTAGGCCGGTACCTGGTCCATAAAGCCCGGTAGCTGTTCAGCCCGATGCATGGCCTGATCCAGGTCAGAAATCAACCGTTCACGGTCTTTGGGGTAGCTGCCGGCCAGGTTCAGAAAATTGGAGACGTGATTGGAGCGCATGATCGTGCGCTGAGGGGCCAGATGACAGAGCAGTTCCCGTGCTTCTTGCATCAGTTCCCGGTGGGTGCATTGTTCAAGTGAGCGGACAAATGGCTCGTTATGGCGGTGAAACAGGGTCAGCAATGAGAAAAACTCAGGATTAACCCGGTTAACCCAGGCAGCGGTTGCCCGGGCATGTTCCAGGCTGCGGGTTCGCCCGGCCAGTCCGAGGATCGCCGTAACTGAGAGCTTCATACCGGCCTGGCGTGCCATCAACGCCAGTTCAGCCATCCGGTTGCTGTCAAAACCTTTGTTAATCTGTTGTAGGGTTTTGTCATCCCCTGACTCTAACCCGAAATACAGCATCCGCAACTTCTTTTCCCGCAGTACCAGCAACTGCTCCGGCGTCTTGGTAATCAGGCTGTTGGGCGAGGCATAGGAACCGATCCGTGTCAGATGGGGGAAGGTGGCGGCAAGCGCATCCAGAATGGTGATCAATCCGTCAAAGGGGTAGACCAGGGCATCGCCATCAGCCAGAAAAACCCGCTCAATCCGTGGGCGGTAGGCCGCCGGTATCCCGCTGATTTCAGCCAGCATCTCATCTGCAGGTCGAACGTGAAACTGTTTTCCCTTATACATGCCGCAGAACTTGCATTGATTCTGTGAACAGCCCACGGTGATCTGAAAGATCAGGCTGCGGGCTTCACTTGGTGGGCGGAATACCGGTTCAACGTAACGGGGCATGACAGAATCCTGTGTGTAGATATTTTTTGTTCAATAGCTTGATCTGATCTGATAGTAATCAATGAGTAGCAATTGGCAAACAATTTTACCTGTCTGGGGGGAGTATGAAGGTTCTGGTTGATCTCTGTGTGGTACCGATGGGAGTCGGCGTATCTGTTTCCAGCTATATTGTTGCCTGCGAAAAAGTTCTGGCCGAGGCTGGCCTGAAGACGGCACTGCATTCCTACGGCACCAATATTGAAGGGGAGTGGGATGACGTTTTTACGGCAATCAAGCGTTGTCATGAGGTGGTGCATGAAATGGGAGCACCGCGTATCACCACCACCATCAAGATGGGGACCCGTACTGATCGTGAGCAGACCATGGAAGATAAGATTAACAGCGTGAAAGCAAAGCTGGGGTAACAGGCCATGTTTGAATGTCAGTATAACGATGAGATGGAGGCAGAGGTGAAACGTCTTGAGGCCCAGGCCCGGGCGGTTGCTGCCGGACACCCTGAATGGTTGAATGCCTGCGCTGTGTGTGGAGCAGAACTGGAGGTGGTTGATACCAGCCAGTGCGAGATCTGTAGCAAAAAGTGATATGTCAGCTTATTGTGCGGGGCTAGACAGTGGGCTCTGCTGATGCACCGGATACGGTCATAGCCCTTTTAACCCTTGATATCAAGGTGACCGCCTTGATCGGTTTGCTCATAAAATCAAAGAATCCCAGATCAAAAAGCCTGGCTTCATCTTCATCAGTTGTTTTGTCACTGATCAGTATAACCGGTATTGACTTGAGGTCATGGATGGCCCTGACCAGTTTGATTAACTGGAACCCATCAAAATTAGGCATTTCTTTGTCTGTCAGCACAACCTGAGGGCGGCTGGCAACGATCTCTTTGTACGCCTCCATACCATCGGCAGCCAGCAGTACTCGAAAGCCGTTACGCTCAAGGATCTCCTTTAGGATCTCCCGTGTCAGCTTGTCGTCGTCTGCAATCAGGACCGTCTCGCCTTTAGGTCTTTGGATCTGTCGACCTAGATAGTGTTTGCAAAAGGCAGCAAAAAAAGCCTCACGGGAAACAACCACCGGGACAGCCGTCTTCCCCTGATTTTGGGCAATATTATTTGCCATTTTCATGTCAGTGGGGTCGGTCACAGCCATCAAAAGGTTGGTGCCTTCCTGTCGCAGCGGAAACAGGTTGAACTCAAGTGCCGTCTCAGGCGTAATCAATGCAAGCAGCTGCTTAGGGTAGCTGTATTGTTCAATATTGGTTAAATGCTTCATATTAAACTGCTCTGCCAGTGCCGCCGACAGTTCATTTCCCGTAATAAGTCCCTTGTCCTCCAGAAACCAGCCAAAGCGTTTTTGCTCACGATTCGCCAATGCAATCATTCGTTCAACCGTTACCGGTGAAAGGATGCCTTTGTTAACCAATATTTCACCCAACAATTTTTTTTGTGACATTGTGTCATACCCGTAACATATCAATTAAGCGCACATGAGACAGATGAAGATGGGCGTTGGTAGTGATTTTGCTGCTAATAAAGGGGTAGGGTTAGAAGTATTCGATTGTATATATGTGTGTATTTCAAAAGTCCAGTGAGTTTTTGCGTAAGTAATTAATCTTCGGAATATATTGACAAGGGTAGCAGTGTTGTCGTTGTGGCTAACGGCACTAAAACTACACAAACTGGTTTGCGAGAAAAAGAAAAGGCCTTGCAGAAAATCTGTAAGACCTTGATTTCTTTGTGGTACAGAGGCCGGAATAACACAATATTGAAATCATTAATATGTTTATGGTGCTTCTTGCAAAAGGCCACTTAAAAAGCCCCCAAAAGCTTTTGCTTACCTCAAAACTGGCACTGTATTCCCTCCACTCTTCCGGCCAGCTTTGTGAATACCCAACAAGAAAAAACCGACTATCATTTCCCTACTGTCCATTTCTCCGTCATGAAAAATATTTGTTTCATAGTCAGACAACGCGGGTCAAATTACCCGCACAGAACAAAGCCGTGGGAGGACCCGCGATATACAGCAGGCAGCACGCAGCATCATAAGTCATAAACCATAGTTCGTGGGGAATCCTACCGTGGATGCTTACACAGTGCAAGGGGTGCGGGGTTTGGGATACGGAGAAAGGGGCTACCCTTGGGGCCGGACGGAGAATCAGCCAGGGGCGAACAGGCGACGCAGAACTGACCACCTTGGATTACTGGACGCCGTGTTGGTGCTGCCGGAATTGTCACCGCAGAAGTGACCACCTCGAAATGATGGACGGAGAGTTGGTCCCCGCCGTCCGCGCTTCGCTGAGTTGACCCCCTCGAAATACTGGACGGAGAGTTGGGACCGGCTACCGACTGGACGCCGTGTTGGGGTGGTCCCGATCCTGAACGCAGAAGTGGCCCCGGCTGATCTTTGGACGGAGAAAGGGGCTACCCTTGGGGCCGGACGGAGAATCAGCCAGGGGCGAACAGGCGACGCAGAACTGACCACAGAAGCGTCAATATAGGCTACACTCTAAATTAACGTCGCTGTAGCCCGTCAAAAGCGTAAATCTAAGGTTACTAATCAGACTTTATTTACGGTTATGTAACACGGTCTAAAGGCATACTTTACGATGCTGCCACCATAGCGGGCCTGTTGCCAGCCTTACGGCGTGGCCTGGGCACAATCACCGGCTGCTGCTTCTTGGCGGTGGTTGGTTTCATCAACTCTTTGCTTATGATTGAGTACGCTGATCTATCCCCAATAATGAGGTGGTCAAGCACCTTGATTCCCAGGATTTCGCCAGCCTCTTGTAGGCGCTTAGTAATGATAAGATCTTCAGGAGACGGCTTAGGGTCGCCGCTGGGGTGGTTGTGTAAGCAGATTATTGACGCGCTACCGTTAAGCACGGCACCCTTAAAGACTTCTCGCGGGTGGACAATAGACTGTTGAAGGCTGCCAACAGAAACAAGCTCACGGGCGACGATACGGTTCTTGCCATCCAAATGAAGGACAATGAAGCACTCACGGTCTAGGGCCATCATCTCACGACTGAAACGGTCGCAGATTTGACAGGGGCTGGTGTAACGGACTTCCGGCTCTTCAACGCATCCAGTGCGAACGACTTTTAGTTTTTGCATGGTGTAGGTCTCCATTGTTTTGAGATATGCAGCTTGAGAGGCCGCCGGGTGCTCTCAACCGTCAATGGACACGGCGCGGATATTCCCCAAGGGGTCTTGTATTACCCGCACACCCGACAGCTCCTTTCAAACCGTGGGCGCAAAAATACCGACTATCGGGCCGGGTCCGTCCATTGACTCGCGGATTGAGAGCCGCTTGGTTGCGATAGTAGGACGGCTTTCAAATGATTGTCAAGGCGGATGTATGGCTTGAAGCATAAAAACGGGGCACAGCCTGTGCCATGCCCCGCAGGTGCTACTATTCCGATTGATGCTGATCGTCTGGGGACCGGTCCCCGGTGGTGCCTATGGCGTGCAGGTATCGCTGGTGGATCTGTTCAGACATGACAGCAAACGGGCCGCGCTGGTGTTTGTCAGGTGGTGCGGTACGATAGAAAGCCCGCAGGGGTGGTTGTTTATGGTGCTGCCGTTGGCGTTGGTATGAGAACGTGCGGGCCATTACTTCACCCCCTTTGCAAGCTGACAGATTCCGGCCTCAGTGCGAACAGTGCCAAAGACAGGTATATGCTCTAACTGGACCATTCCGCCACGCCACAAGGCACAGCCAGGAGCAAGGCAGTGTTGACGGGACATTGGACATTTCCGCTTTTTGATGTCGTCTAGTGAAATGTATTTTTGGATCATGACTACCCCCTCCCTTCACGCATCAGACGTAGTTCATTAACGACTGCATCCAGTTTGTCTGCAATAGTCTTTTCAATAACATGGAGTTGGATCACCACCGGGTTGTCAATCTCACATTCCGCCACAGCCTGCAATTCTTCAAGGGTGGAGCTGATGCCGTGCATGTGATACAGAAACGCCTCCTCAAAGTCGTCTTGAGCGGTAAAAGGTTCATGCTCATCAAGGACCATGCCGCCACGCTTGGCGGTATTTGGTACATAGTTGGCTTTCATTGTTCCACCTCCTGAAGTTCATCATATTGCTGCTGTAGTTTTTCAATCTGCTGCTGTAGCTTGCCAGCAAGATCAAGCTGAGCCTTTAACATTGCGTCAGTTGCCTGAATAGCACCCTTCAGGTGGGCCAATCTTAAAGCGGTTTGAGGTTTCATGGTCGTTGTTCCTTTCGGTTTTTGTATAAGTGTTGTTTAGTGCGTGTTGCGCCTGTTGCGCCGTTGCACTGTTTTTAATATGCTGTAATCATTTATATATATCCGCAACGTTTCCCGTTTGCGCCCTGCAACGCCATATTTTTGACGTTGCAGGCGGTTTTTGAAAGCTGTTGCGGATAACATGCTGTTGTTACTGTTTTATTTTCATGGCGCAACGCCGCAACGTCCGCAACATGCTAACGGGACATATAATTAAAAAACTTCAAAGCGGGCCGGTACATGATACACACGGCAAGCCCCCATTCCCGGCATACGACGATTAACGCAGGGCGAACCATTGACCTCTTCAAGCCACTCATGCTCAACCAGCACACGGGCTGCCCAGCGTGGCTCTGCTGGGCCTATGGCCTCCCTGAAGGCTGCCGGGAATATGAAATACTCCATACCGGAATCCTCAGACAGTGCCACATGCACGGCACGCCTGAACCCTGCCCGATTAACAACCGGACGGGCCGGGCCTTTTACCTCTCCATCCATAGGAGTGAAGCGGGCCTCTCCGTTGGTCTGTAGCCACCCTTCAAAGGTTTCCAGCAGGGTCTTGACCTCAAGCGGGCCATGACCTCCCCGCCGCTGTAGCCAGGCATTGAAGCACTCACGGACCCCCCAAGTCGCCTCGCCTTCAGGCCAGGGTAAAACACCATGACGGGCGGCATATTCACCAGCAGCAGCCAGCAGGCCGAACCGGGCTGCAACTCTTACCACCTGCCCGTCACTTCCAGCGGGTGCCACCTCATCAACAAACGACTTGATTGACGCTAGAAACGTTTGACGCAGCAGGTCGCTATCTTGGTTCAGGTCATGGGTCAAAACCTTGAGGTATGGCCGCAGGGGCGTGCCGTGATGTTGTGACGTAGCCTGTCGCAAGTGGTCAGACAGGGGCGCGCCGGATGCTAAGCCGTGCAGGTTTTCATAGATGCCGTTATTCATGGTTTTTGCCCCCCTTGTCTGGTATGGCCGGGATGCTTACCAAACGCAGCTCTTGACCCGCAGCAGGCCGCTTGCCGATTGTTTTAAGCATGGTTGACATATCCACCTCGCCGGTTGTCAAAAACAGGTTGCGCCAGCTCTTACGCTCCCGTGCTTCGCCCCGCTGATCTGCCCGGCCTCTACCGATACCGGATGCCAGCTTGTAGACCAGGCCACCAAGTGCATCAGGTGCGGCCTGCCCCAGTTCATCCAGGATCAACAGGCCATCGTTACAAACTGCCGCCGCTGACTCAAGGCTGCTTGCTGTAGCATCAAGGGTCTTGATAGTGGTTGCCGGGTTGCCGCTGACTGAGGCCGCTACACGTAGCAGGGTTGTCTTGCCGCAAGAGCTGGGACCGACAAAATGAAAACCACCACCCTCCATGCCTACCAGCTTGAGTAGAGGAGGGGCCAGGGCCGCACATACGGCAAGGACAGCACGCGAGTTGCCAACACACAGGCCGCCTATTTGCTGGTCCCAGCCCGGTTTAGTGCCTGATTCTTCATAACCTGCCGGGATGTCACCGGTCAGGGATTGCGTTAACAAAACCTTGCTCTTGCTCATTTCTTGTCTACCTCCTCGCCTATGGTGCTATCAGGCAGTATGAACAGCCACCGGCCTGCAATTTGAACCCAGCCAGTACGATCAACCAGAATGAAGCGGGGTAGATTGCGGCTGTGCTTAAGAATGGCACTTACAAAATCACCAAACAATTGCCGCGCCCTGATCCCGACACCAAAGAAACCGCCCCGGGCTGCAAATTCGATCCGGGCCACCTCTCCACCGGCTTTTTGCAGGTCTGCATTGCGAAGCAGAAAAACAACCTTCTGCTGATCCGGGTTGACCATTTCAAACAGGATTGAGAAATCTTCACCCTTTGCGGTTCTGGCAATGCCCAGGGGTTTGATATAGGAACAGAAAAAGACCGCTTGCGCCTCATCGTCTTTCTTGGCTGCTGGTGTCCAGTAGACCCCGCCTGCCCTGGTCTCAAACGGGCCAAAGACAACAAGTGCCTTGCCTGCACTGGCAACGCTGCCGATCTGTTCAGCCACCCGCCGCTTGCCGTCTGGTTTGGCTGCCAGGTCGTTAAAATCAGAGTCAACAGCCATGCACCACCCCCAGCCCCCCGAAGTCGGGGAAAACAACGCGCCCCCGAACCGCTTCAGCGGCTTCAATGGCTTTTTGTCTGCCTACCGGGTCAGAGTCACCGGCAACAACCAAAACAGCGTCAGGGAAAGCGGCACGGGCTGCCAGTGCCACAGGTTGAAGGTTGCCAGCAAAACCACAGACCGCCACCGGGTGGCCGGTAGCTTCATGGATTGTCGCAGCGGTTGCAAAGCCTTCAGCCAGGATCAAGACACGGTTTACCTTGGGACCGAAGCGGTGGGAACAGGCAGCCACCCTGCCACCGGACAAAAAACGCTTGCTGCCGTCCTCCTGGATGAATTGCAAAGTGGTAATGATGCCGTGCTGATCCCTGTAATCAAACACCAGGGCCGGGCCGATCTGCCGGGCGCGGTAGGGTGGCACCGCCTTACGGACAAGGTACGGGTGGGCAGGCCGGGCCGGACGGGACCGGTCCCATAGCTGGGCAGCTTTGGCCGCTGCCTGCTTTTGAGCTTCAAGGCGTTCCGCTTCAGCCTTCGCCTGTGCTGCTGCCCGCTGCCGTGCATATTCGGCCTGTTCTGCTGGGGTATAGGTACGGGTCAGGCCAGTGCAGAAGGTGGCACGTTGTCCGGTCTTGTTGCTGCCGAAAATGCCGCCCACCGTACCGTCTGGATTATGGTGCATGACGTAAAAGGCGTTTTTTTGTCCGGGTCGGTCGTTTAGCCGGTCATGGCAACGGTGAAGCTGTCCGTCGATCTGTAGCGGGCTGTCAGGTGGCGCGCTGCCGATAGATGCCGCCACCGCTTGTAGGGCTTCGGTGGGGTCGTCACTCATGGCTTGCCCCCAGGGAATCAATGAAACTGAGAATGTCAGAGGCACGCCAGCAGGTGGTAGCTGGTCCCAGTTTGACCGGCTGTGGGTAGCGACCCTCTTTGACACCAGCCAGCCAGGAAGAACGGCCAATAGGGAGGAGTTGCAGGACTTGGGGCAGGCGTAGCAGCCCCAGGGGGTTGACAGTGGCAGCGGTTGCCGCCGGGGTGGTTGTGGTTTTCATCTTGTCTAACCTCGTTCAAGTGGATTCGGTGGCCACCGTTGAACACAGGCTAGACGGGTTTGTTATTGTGGTGCGGTAATTACCGAAAGTTATCGGTAATTACCAAAGTGTTGCTATTCAGGCGGGATACATTCTGCAGCCTGTTGTAACCACTCTCTGACCGTTTTTTGATCTAGGGTTATACCCATGCTCTGAGCTGAATTAACTATGGTTGCGGGGACTGTACTGCGCTGGTCATTAGGATTGTACTTGTACCCCTTAATAGCCATAACAGCAATAATCTGTAGAAGAGTGTTTTTAGATTTTGGGTTGTCTGGATCACGTTGTTTTGCCTTAACCTGTCGCTGACCTATTTTATGTTCAGCTTCAAAGCGTAAGACTTCTTCAAGGTAAATAACATCCCTTGGATTATAAAGATGTAGATTGTGTCCATCATGCCCCGCTAAC
>NZ_JAOTRZ010000018.1 GCF_030247655.1 Trichlorobacter sp.
TAATCTGGCTGCTGGTGGTGGCGGGTCTGTTCTATTCGGCAGAGATAGTCAGCGCCGGTAAATTCTTTTTCCATATCCGGCCGACCCACGCCAGTCATATCCCCCGGTCGGCGCTGACCGTGACACGCTGCAATATCGCCCGGATTTTCCTCAAGACCGGGCTAAAAGGTGCTACCCGCGATCCGGTGTACAAAAAACTGCTGGAGTTTGGTGCCAAACTGTATCCCCGCTTTGATGAACTGCTGGCAAATCCGGTCCGGGAGAGCGGTATCGAATTGGCTGAAGATGCCTATGCGTTCATTGATTCCCCGGAAAGTAACTCTTCCGGGAGTGGTGTGCTTTTCGGCATCAGCGACAAGAGCCGGTTCGCCGGTTTTTTGCAGAGACTGAAAGCAGAGGCACCCACCTCTGAAGCTGGGGTCTCCGTCCTCAGGCTTGAGAAGAATGGCTGGCTCTGCTGGAACGGGTCGTACGCCCTGATTTATTCCGGTGGCAGGAAGGGGATGGGAAAGCAACGGGCCCTGGCGATTATGGCGCTGAAGAAAGAGGAGAGTATTGTCAGCGACCCGCTAAAAAAGAAGTGGCTTGACGGTAAGGATGACTGCCTGATCAGTTTTGACCTGGAGAAGATAGCCGGGCAGATGGCACAGACGCCGTTTTTGAAAGGATCTCAGTACAAAGCGGAGGTATATAGCGGCAGTTCCATGGGGATTGCCTTTAACTTTGACAAGGGGCGGCTTGCTATGGATGCCCGCGTCAGCGGCCGGGCACTGCTGGATAAGATTGCTAGAACGGTCGCCTCGCCGACGAGGGAGTTTCTGGCCGGCATACCGACGGACAGTTATCAGGGCTTCCTGGCCAGCCGCATCCAGCTTGCCGCGGTCTTTGATGATCTTCGTCAGTCAAACCCGGATCAGTACCGCAAGCTGGATGACTTTGTTGAGAAGCTGACGCAGCTTACCATGGAGCAGATTGCCGAATCCTTTACCGGTGAGATCTGCGTGGTGTTTGAAGGCATGTCCCGGCAGGAACGATCATCCGGAAACGAGTATCCCGGCAGTCGGCACCCTTCCGTTACGATCAGCGAGACGAAGCTGGACGGCACGATCGCACTCGGTGTCAGGCCGGACAGCCGGGCGGTCATGCTGCTACACCAGAAACTTCAGGGATCACCGGAATCTGCACATGTCAGGCGCGACGGTAAAATATACCGGATCGATTCAGGAAATGGTTTTTATGTTGTTGCTGACAATGGCTATGTCGCCATATCGACACACAAAGATGTCGCCCTGGGGCTCGCGGAAAGAAATAAAACCGCTCGACCGGTTATGCAGACCGCCCTGCTGGAACGTGCGATTGGTGCCAATTATCTCCTGGAACTGAAACTGTCTCCGCTTTTTGCGGCACTCTCAGAGCGTCAGCCGGGTAGCACATCTCTTGAACAGCTTAAAAACCGTTTTGAGGAACTGCGTATTATCTCTCGCCTGGAGAAGGAACAGACACTTACCAAAGGTGAACTCGTATTTAGTGACAAGAGCAAAAACAGTCTCTACCAGGTCGCGGAGATATCCGTTCTCATCGGCGAACAGAAGTATGCCGAGCGGAAGTCTAAACTCAACAGTGGCCCCCAATAGCCGTGTTGGTAGCATTGCTGTAACTTGCCTGCCAGTACCGGAGCAGGTATCATAAACCCCTGTTAAACAACGACCTCATCAAGACGGATACTGCCCATGACACCTGATATTAACGCCAAACGTCTGCTGAACACCTTTCTGGAGTTGTGCCGCATTGATGCCGAGTCAACCCGGGAACGGGCCATGGCTGATCGCCTGACCACGCTATTGGGCGGGCTGGGCTTTACGGTGCATGAAGATGATGCCGGTGCGCGGCTTGGCGGTAACGCCGGCAACCTGTACGCCACGCTACCGGGGACTGGACCTGGCGAGACGCTGCTGTTTTCCTGCCACATGGACCGGGTCGTACCCGGTTGCGGGGTGAAGCCGCAGCTGGCGGGCGGGTATATTGTCAGCGATGGTAGTACCGTGCTGGGGGCCGATGATGTGGCCGGTCTGGCAGCGGTGCTGGAGGGGATTACGCTGTTCCGTGAGCAGGGGTTGCCCCATCCGCCGTTGGAGGTGGTCTTCAGCGTGGCTGAGGAGCTGTCATTACTGGGGATAGAGCAGTTTAACATGAAGCAACTGGTTTCCCGTTGCGGTTTTGTACTGGATGCCGGTGGACCGGTGGGTGAGATTGTAGTCAAGGCGCCGGAGCAGGTACGCCTGTCTGCCGTGATCCACGGACGGGCGGCCCATTCCGGCATTGCCCCGGAAGAAGGGATATCGGCTATCCAGATCGCTGCCACGGCCATTTCCCGGATGCAGCTGCTGCGGATTGATGACGAGACCACTGCCAATATCGGCAGTATCCGGGCTGATGGGCCGACCAATATTGTGCCGGATCGTTGTGAGCTTAGTGCGGAGGCACGTTCTACCGATCCTGTCCGCCTTGCCGGGCAGGTGGCGACAATGCAACAGGCTTTGGAAGATGCAGCCATGGCGGCAGGGGGGCGTGTGGAGATCAGTGTGCGCTCCAACTATCGTTCCTATCAACTCGATTCAAATTCTGCACCGGTGCGTCGTGCCGATGCAGCCGCCCGGAGTCTGGGGCTGACGGTGCGTCACCGATCCACCGGCGGTGGTTCTGATGCCAATTTCTTTAATGAATGCGGTATTCCTACGGCTGTGCTTTGCTGCGGTTTTGAGAAGGTGCATACCTGTGAAGAACGGATGCCGGTGGAACAGCTGACGCTGCTGGCCCAGTGGGTGGCAGCCATTCTGTCCGGTGGGACTGAGCCCTTGTCGCCCGCATAGTCTCGCCAGGCCACTCTGCAGAATCGTCGATTGCGGCCTCCCGTAATATTTGGTATGGAATAGGTGCCGTTACTTCATGGCTGAATTGCAGGTATACTGAATGAAAAAGAGATGTCTGATTGTTGATGATGAGATTACCACCTGTTTTATTCTGAAGGTGATACTGGAAGAACACTTTGTGTGCGACATAGCGCCGAATGGTGAGAAGGCGCTCTGCTGCTTTGACAAAGGACATCTTGAGGGGTCTCACTATAGCTTGATCTGCCTGGACATAAACATGCCCGGGATGGACGGCCTGATGGTGCTGAAACATATTCGTGATGCTGAAGCAGCGTTGGCAGTGCCACCGGATCTGGAAAGCAAGGTGATTATTATCTCGGCTGATAGCACATCGACAACGGTTTTGAACTCCTTTTTTGATTGCGGGGCATCGGCATATAGTACCAAGCCGATTGATCGTGAAAAGCTGCTGAATGAACTTGCAATCCAGGGATTGATTTAGTGCTGGGGACTGCAAAGGTTTTGGGGACAGGTCAGTATTCGCAGCCTCTGGAACTCAAAACCTGGAATTTTCGGACC
Organism: Trichlorobacter sp.; assembly: GCF_030247655.1. Lineage (GTDB taxonomy): Bacteria > Desulfobacterota > Desulfuromonadia > Geobacterales > Pseudopelobacteraceae > Trichlorobacter. The sequence goes on from NZ_JAOTRZ010000018.1 coordinate 3,450, forward strand.
ACCAATACAGCAGGACGATGGCAAGCCGGACCTGAAAATGAAGCAGGCCGCGTAACTAAACAAAACATTGAAAGCCAAAGAGCTGAAACAATGCCCATTAATTCAATGGGAAGGGATGCCTGTAACTCTAAAGTCCAGAATGGGAGTATGCTGCAGAAACAATACGTTCTCAGTAAAGGACGGAGGGCCTTCGCCATGCCGTTTTACACCAGACATGCACTGCTGACGATGGTGTTCGCACTGTGGGGAACCCCTCTTCACGCTGCAGAACCGGTCAGCATTGATCATGCCCTGCTGCAGACGATGCAGGAGACCATTCGTCAGCAGCAGCTGCATCTGCAGCAGCAGGCTGAGCAGATCCGGCTGCATTCGCAGAAACTGGAAGCGCTTCAGCAACAGGTAACGACACTACAACAAACAGCCCCCCCCATTCCCGTCAAAGCACCTGTTGCTGCTACCGATAAACCGGCAAAACCCCTGATACACAAGCAACTCGCAGCAGCAGTTCCGCCCGTTGTCACCTCCGGCAACGACCGGATCAGGCTGGCTATTTCGGGACAGCTTAACAGGGCCATGAATGTTGCCAGTGACGGCGTCAGCACCAGGATCTACCATGTGGACAACGACGGCAGCAACAGCAGGTTCAGGCTCGTGGGCAGCGCTAAGATTAATGATGACCTGTCTCTTGGCACCAGGATTGAGATTGCCGTTGCTCCGGATATTTCAACAAGAGTCTCGCAGACAAGCCAGGTTTACGGTGATTATTTCAACCAGCGCTGGGCTGAAGTATCCCTTGCCAGCAAGAGGTTTGGCAAACTCTCCATAGGCAAGGGGGACACCGCCTCCAACACGACTGCTGAGGCCGACCTCTCCAAAACCAGTGTAGTCCAGTATTCCCAGATTTACACCATGGCCGGCGGGATGCTGTTCAGAGAAAAGAACGGCGCCAGGGCACTTACCAGACTGAAGATTTCCGATGTCTTCAATAACGGTGACGGCCTTACCCGACAAAGCCGCTTGCGCTATGATTCTCCCGGCTTCTACGGATTCAGTCTGGCCGGTTCACTGGTAGCCGGACAACGCTCCGACATTGCCCTCTACTGGGGTGGTGAAGGCTACGGCTTTCAGGGGGCTGGTGCCTTTGCCGTTGTAAACACCAAGGGGACTGCTACTTACTCAACACTACCGGATGCCCGCCTGTTGTATGACGGCTCCTTCTCATTGCTGCACAAACAGACAGGCCTGAACGTTACGGTTTCAGGATCACTGCTGGAACGGACTGCTGCCGGCAACCGGACAAATCTGTATACCAAGCTGGGATGGATTGCTCATTTCACCAGACTGGGATCTACCGCTTTCGGCCTTGATTACACAAGGACAAGCAATGGCTATGCAGACGGTGACAGGGCCACCTCAGTTGGTGCTGCCGTCGTTCAGGCGTTTGAGCAGTATGCAACAGAGTTGTACGTTCAGTACCGGGTACATGCTCTTGAGAGGTCAGCCAGTCTGGCTCCTGTTTCCGACATCAACGTCGGCACTGTCGGTGTACGGGTCAAGTTCTGATCCTGAATGTTGCTTGAAGAAGAAAGTGCCCTATGCGTACAGAGCCTCAAAAAACTGCTGACTTTTCAGATGGCGGGTATATCCGGTTGAGACGATTTGTCGTTCTTGCCGTCTGTCTGATCATCACGTTCAGCACCGCGTATACCGCCTGGAAGAGCTATCGCAGCCGGCAGATTATCCTCAAGGCTGCAGAACTGCAGACACAGGCAAATGCACGCTCCCTGAAGGAACATGCCGAGCGTGCCTTTTCTGAAATTGACTATATCCTGAAGGAAAAGGTGCGCCGGATTGAGCGGTCAGGCAGTCTGTCCCATGACCAGCTGACAAAGCTGCTGCGTGAAGACATTCAAAATATCCCCCAGATTTCCTCTTTGGTGTTTGCAGACCCGTCAGGGCAGATTACCGCCATTTCTCTGGTTAACGCGCCACTTCTCAGCGTAAATGATCGCCTGTTCTATCAGCACCACCTGAACGTTAAAAGCGATGCCCTGTTCATCACGCCTCCGTTCAAGTCAAAGATCAACGGCAACTGGCGCATCACCCTCTCGCGACGACTCAATACACCTTCCGGAGCATTTGCCGGCATGCTGGTGGCATATCTTGATGTCGGCTACTTTGAAAAGCTGTATACCGACCTTACGGATGACCGCAACGCGCGCTACTCTCTGGCACTGATGTCCGGTTCCTACCTGATGCTGGTGCCTGACCCGGCCAATGTGTATGCAACCGGCAAGAAGATGAGTGCAGCCCAGATAGAGCGTTATTCGGGAGAGCCTTTCGGAACCTATCAGCCAGAACAGTCCAACGTGTTCGGCCAGCCCCGCATTACCTCCTACCATCGTCTTGATCGCTACCCTGCAGTTGCCATCATGTCATTCAACAAGAAACATGTGCTTGCTGACTGGCAGGCTACTCTCGCCAAAGATATTATCACCTACAGTGCCTTTCTCCTGCTGATTACGGTGCTGACCAGACTGTTGATCAACCAGATTCGCAGAATTGAACAGACCAACAGTATGCTGGTACAGAAAAATGAAGAGCTGAGCAGCGCCAGGCAAAGTGCCGACAGGTCCAGAGAAGAGGCTGAATCGGCAACCAGGGCAAAAAGCGCCTTTCTCGCTAATATGAGCCATGAAATTCGCTCACCAATGAATGCTATTATCTGGCTGGCACAGATAGCCCTTGAGAGCAATCTGACCGAACGGCAGCAGGGATATCTGTCAAAGCTGCTGAGCGCAGCACAATCGCTGCTACGCATTATCAACGACATACTCGATCTGTCAAAGATCGAGGCACACCGGCTGGAACTGATACATGAACCGTTCTCACTCAAGGAGTTGCTGCAACAGGTTTCTGATCTGTTTCAGCTCTCCACAGAGGCCAAAAAACTTGCCTTTGCGGTTGATCTTGATCAAAACCTGCCAGCCAGGGTGGTGGGGGATCAACTGCGTTTGTGGCAGGTGCTGAATAATCTGGTGGGCAACGCAGTCAAGTTTACTGAAGTCGGTGGCATTATTGTGCAGGTCAGGCAGCTGGAACGCCTTGATACCACGGTTAGCATCTGTTTCACTGTAACTGACACCGGTATCGGCATCTCCCCGGAACAGTCAGAACAGCTTTTCAATCCCTATACCCAGGCCGACAGCTCCATTGCACAGCAATTTGGCGGAACCGGACTTGGTCTGAGCATCTCACAGCAGCTGGTACAGCTGATGGGTGGCGCTATAACCCTGTCCAGCACCTTGGGCAAGGGCAGTTCTTTCTCCTTTACCATCCGGCTTCTGGTGCAGGGGGATACAGACATCAGGCAGCAACCTGAGGCACAACCATTATCAATATATGAACGTGCCAGGCCGATTCATGGTGCAGAAATTCTGCTGGTTGAGGACAACAAGGTAAACCGGTATGCTGTGCAGGAGCTTCTTGAAAAGGCCGGACTCAGGGTTACGGCTGTTACACATGGCGGCGAAGCATTGCAGGCCCTGCAAAACAACGCTACGATGCAGTGCTGATGGATATGCAGATGCCGGAGATGGATGGCATTCAGGCCACCAGGCTGATCCGGCGCCTTCCTAACGGCGCAGATATACTTGTCATTGCCATGACAGGCGCTGCAACTGCAGAAGACAGGGCCTTCTGCATCGAGGCCGGCATGAACGACCATGTTGGCAAACCGATTAATGCTGTAGAGCTGTTGCAGAAGCTGATTCAATGGATGGGGAAGCCAACAGCGGAATGAGAAGATAGTTTTTTTATGACAAGAAATCGTATGCGTAACTCACAAGGCGACCAATCGGCCGCCTTTGCTTTTTCTTGCAAATCAGCTGGCCCTTTCGTACACTTCCCTTGCATTTAAACAGATTAAAAGTAGAGCTTTCTGGCACGAGTAATTCCAATTCCATATCAAGGCCCTATCTTCGTTGGCTCGTCATCGGCTCCTCGACGTACTGCGTGTACGCCTGCGTTGCCGAATTTCTCGCCGTCTTGATATCATCCTTGATCTGGAATCGGAATAATTGCCAGAAGGTTCAGATGCAGAAGACCTGTTTCACCACAATCCAGATCACTACAATTTTTAAAGAAGCTGAGACCGGCATGCTGATGAAAGAGATTTACCGCAAGCATGGTATCAGCGTGGAGACGACACCCCATGAACAATAATGATGTACTGCGTCAGCTCCGCTTCGCCCTTGATATCAGCAACCCCGACATGATCGAGATGTTTAAGCTCTCCGGTTGCTCCATGGACCAGTCAACCCTGTTAAAGCTGCTGAAGAAAGAGGACGAAGAGGAGTTCATCCCCTGCAGCAATCCGCTGCTCGCCTTTTTTCTGGATGGCCTGATCGTTCAGAAGCGGGGCCGACGGGAGGGGGAGAGTGGTCAGCCGCCTAAGGCCGATCCTCTGCTGAACAACAACGCCATCCTGAAAAAAGTACGCATCGCCCTGGAGCTGAAGGAGGAAGATATGCTGGCCATCCTGAAGCTGGCGGATGTCACCCTTTCGAAGCCGGAACTGACAGCCCTGTTTCGTACCAAGGGGCATAAGCACTACAAGGAATGCGGCGACCAGTTTCTGCGGAATTTTCTGCAGGGGCTCACCCGGCGTTACCGGAAGGTGTGACCGACGGGCTGAAACTTGTTCATGTGGCTTCAGAGTCAATTTTAGACTATTTTACATAAAAAGAGGCCAAGGGATGCATACCCCTTGGCCTCTTTTGTCTGCGGCTGATTGACCTTTTACAGTGTTACATCCAGTTCATTTTCGGTTAGCTGTGCCCGGACCTGTTTCTTGCGGATCTGCACCAGTTCACCGCTCTTGGTCTTCATAACTGCACCCGGCTTGCGGTGGGAGTTGTAGTTTTCCGGCGACATGCTTTCGGAGTAGGCTCCGGTGCCGCCGATCACGACATAATCACCAATCTCCGGTTCGGCAATCAACACCGGTACAATGTTGCCGTCGTTGTCCAGGCGGACTGAGTCGCCGCTTTCACAGCAGCGCCCCACAATGCCGAAGGACTTCAGTCCCTCTGCTGAAGCCTGGTCATACTCGCTGGAGAGCAGGGTGCCGTCCTGACGCACAATGGCAATCGGATGCTCTGAGCCGTACAGCAGCGGACGGGTCAGCAGTTCCATGCCACCATCAACGATCAGGAAGTTAAGTTCATTGGTCAGTTTTTTGTCGATGATGCGGGTGATGATATGGCCGGAGTTGGCCACCACAAAGGTGCCTGGCTCAATTTCCATCTGCAGTTCACGGCCGGTGGCTGCCTTAAACTCTTCAATCCGTTGCTTGGCATAGGCGCCCAGTGCAGCAATGTCTGCCTGTTTTTCGCCCGGCATCCGGGCTACTTTTAAACCGCCACCGAAGCTGACCGTGGTTGCGTCAGGGAAGTAGGTCTTTACAAAACCCAGTTCGCGGTCAATGTTCTGGCGCCATTTTTCCGGGTCGCCGCCGGAACCGATATGTACATGGACCTGGGTAAAACGCAGCCCCAGCTCATCCGCCTGGGCCTTTACCGTGGGAACGTCGTTTAAGTGGACGCCAAAGCAGGAATATTCGCTGCCGGTGTCGCGGGTGGCACTTTCACCACCACCGGCTGCGCCGGGATGTACCCGCATGGAGAGGTCTACGTTATTGGCCTTGGCAAAATCGGCAATCAGGCTGAACTGCAGCATGGAGCAGACGTTGTACTTCAAACCAGCCTTGATCATCTCTTCCAGTTCAATACGCTCTTCGCCAGAAGGAACTTCCTGAGTGGTCAGCATCATCCGGCTGAAGGGAACCCCGGCTGCATGGGCGCGGGCAGCTTCATCCAGCGATGAACAATCCAGATCCAGCCCTTTGCTGGTGACCACCCGCAGCACGGTGCGATCAGAGTTGGCCTTCATGGCATAGCGCACATGCAGACCAAAGGCATTGGGCATGTTCAGCAGCTGTTCGCAGCTGTTTTCAATGTAATTTTGATCATGCAGATAGACCGGTGTGCCCCACTGTTTGGCTATTTGGGGGATAATCGTTGCGTCCAGTTTTGTTGGTCCAAACTGATTTGTGGACATGTTTTTAACCTCGTAGTGGTTTCTAATTTGAATCAGCAAGCTACAATCTCCTTAAAACCGTACAAAGAGATGAATTGATCTTTTACCATTTTAAGACGATGGGGTGCAATAGCTGTCTGAAGTTTTACTGATTCCTGTTGCTGCAAAGCCGGGCTTGCGTTAGCATCCCAGTCATGATTCAGAAAATGTTTTATAGCTATCGCCCGATCGGCATCCTGCGTTCGCCCTATACCCGCCGCATTGACGCTCCCCATCAAGGTACGGTGGTGGAGGGTACAGAAAGCGGGGAACCGGCGTTGGCCACGCTGGAGCTTGCAGAGTGGCTGGATGAGCAGGTTATTCGGGATCTGAACTGTTTTGAGCGGGTCTGGCTGATCTTTGCCTTTCATCTGAGTGAGGGCTGGAAGAGTACGGTCAAGCCGCCACGGGGCGGGCCGAAGCGGGGAGTGCTGGCCACCCGATCTCCCCATCGACCTAATTCCATTGGTCTGACGGCGGTGGAGTTGGTGGTGATTGAAGGCAGGAGGTTGACGTTGCGCGCTGTGGATCTGTTGGATGGCACACCGGTGCTGGATATCAAGCCGTATGTACCCTATGCGGATGCCTTTCCAGATGCCAGGGCTGGCTGGATCGATGAGCTTGATGCTGAACAGGGACTCAATTCTGCGCCAGGGCCGAAGAAGCCCAGACGTTGAAGGGATGCTTGTGTATGCAAAAAGCGGCCTTGAAGGCCGCCTTTTGACTGATTAAATCGCAGCAACCTGCTGCGTTGGCTATACTCCTCAACCAGCCTGCTGCTCTGCCCCTGCTTTATTGCACTGCTCCACCACCTCACGCAGCCAGGCGATCTCATCAGGGAGAAACTGCTTTGAGTATTCAGCTCCAACGTTCATGGCGATATGCAGCGGCGGCATGGTAGTAGCGGCAATGACATGGCCCGGTACACCGATCCATTTGACATCGGTACCAGCCCAACCCTTCAGTCGTTCTTCACTGTCAAAGATCATCAGGTAGTCATTTCCTTCCGAATCAATGATAAGGGGCAGCACCTGTCCTTCTTCAAGCGTAACGCCCTCTTCAAGATCCTTTGGATCAAGGGTGGGCACACAGAAGGTTGTGTTGAGGAACAGGTCATAAAACTTTGATTGGCTGGTGGCGTCAGACATGTTTTCACGCAGGTTTGCCAGCGCCTGATCAAGGGAACCTGCTGTTTGAGGCGCGTGCTGTGTTGCTTCTGTGCGGCTGGTAACCTCAAGCAGGTGGTAGCCAAACTGGGTCTTGACCGGGCCAAGCACTTTATTCAGCTCGCCGGTAAAAACAACCTGGTCAAACTCAGGCACCATCTGGCCGGGATTAAAGCTGCCAAGATCGCCACCTTGCTGGCCGGAGGGACAGGATGATTCGCGTTTGGCAACCTCGGCAAAATCAGCACCGGCTTCTATTTCAGATTTAAGTTGCAGACAGCGGTCTTCGGTGTCCACGAGAATGTGGCGGGCAGTAGCAGGCATGTAGGCTCCTTGAACGGGAAAAATTTTCGGCATACTAGCTGAATCAACAGGGGATGGCAACCGGCAGCATTTGAGTACATATACATTTTTAGAGACAGGCGCCGTGGTCATCCTCGTTTTATTCCGATTCCGGTTCGCGTATGCTGCCGATGCGAAGAAACATTCTCAAAAAAGCAGATGCTATATAAAAGGGGGGCTAATGAGCACACAGGAGCTGTTGCCGGGTAGATACCGGCACTACAAAGGTGGTGAATACGCAGTGGTCGGGATAGCCCGTCACAGCGAGACCGATGAACGGCTGGTGGTATATCGCTGCCTGTACGACAATAATTCGTTGTGGGTGCGGCCGTTGGCCATGTTTCTGGAAACCGTGTCGGTTGACGGGCGCGAACTGCAGCGCTTTGAGCTGATTAGCACGGAACTGGCTGGTTGACGTTGACAAAAATGCCCCGGGCATGCCATACAAAGGCTGTAAACTGGAAACCGCTTCCACCCGAGAGGCGGTTTTTTCTGTTTATCAGTATCCATAAGAACGGTCTTGGAGAGAACCTGTGGAAAATAGAAAAAGGCTTTTAACCAGAAACAAGAGAATCGCCACCGGCCTGATGATTGGTGCAGCAGTGCTGTTTGTGATTGCCCGTCTGCAGAAAGGGCATGGCATCTGGGAATGGGTTGCCGCCTTTGCCGAGGCAGCCATGGTGGGCGCACTGGCAGACTGGTTTGCGGTGGTGGCTCTGTTCCGCCATCCTCTGGGGCTGCCGATACCCCACACCGCCATCATCAAGAACAAGCAGGGGGTCATTGCAGGGAATCTGGCCAATTTTATCCGGGACAAGTTTCTGGCAAGCGATACCCTGATCGCCAAGCTACGGGCCTATAACCCGGCTGAACATCTGGCCGGCTACCTGATGGCACAGCAGCATGCAGCTGACCTGTCCAAAGGGGGGGTCCGGCTGCTGGCGGACTCGCTGGATTTTATTGATGATGAGCGGGTACAGCAGTGGTTGCGGGCAGCCCTGAGTAACCGGATTGAACGGTTTGATCTTGCCGGTTCTGTCGGGGCGATGCTGCAGGCGTTGAGAAATGACAATCGTCATCAGGTTGTGCTGGATGACCTGCTGAACCGTTTTGCAGCCTGGCTTGCCACCGAGCAGGCCCAGGCCAGGCTGGCCGGCTCGATTGATGAGATGGTCACCAAAGAGTATCCGATATTGAGTGTCTTTATTCCCAACCGGGAACAGTTTACCCGGGGGGCTGGTGAGAAGGTGGCTGGCAGGATCAACGACTTTATCCAGAACGTCAATGCTGATCCCGGCCATGAGCTGCGCCAGAGCTTTGATACGGTGGTGACGACTTTTATCGCCCGGCTGCAGTCTGACCCGGAACTACGCACCAAGGTGGAGGGGATTAAGCAGGAGATTCTGCATAACCAGACCATTACTGAGTACGCACTGAGTATCGGCAATGATCTGAAGGGCTGGCTGCAGCATGAACTGCAGCAACCTGATTCAATGTTGCAGCAGAAGATTACGGCCGCCGTTGCCGGGCTTGGTTCGACGCTCTCCAACAATCAGGGCTTGAAAGATTCACTGAATGAGTACCTTGCAAAGCTGGTGCTGCACTACGGAGACAGGCTTCGCAATGCCGTTGCCGGGCATATTGCTGGTACGGTGCAGACCTGGGATAGCGCTGATTACAGCAACGAGATCGAGCTTTCAATCGGTTCTGACCTGCAATTTATCAGGATGAACGGTACGCTGGTGGGTGGTGTGATCGGCCTGCTGTTGCATGCCTTGGCGTTGTTGCTGGCCTAGTTATAGGAGGAGCGTATGAAGATCCAGAAAGTAACACCGGAGCACCGCCCCAAGGTCTATGCCCTGCTGCAGCGTGTCTTTCCCGACAGCAATTACGAAACATTGCTGGTGCAGAAGTTCCACGAAAACAGCCGCACGATCCACGAGTGGGTCTGTATCCACACCAACAAAGCCATCGCCTACATCGCCTTTTCCAACGCCTACAACGGTAAGCAGGTCTGCGGTCTGCATCTGGCCCCCATGGCAGTGGCCCCGGACTTCCAGAAGCAGGGGGTGGGATCAGAGCTGCTCCGGTTTGCCCTGCGCCAGGACGAGATCAAAAGCCAGCCCCTGTTTGTGTTCGGTGAACCAGCCTACTTTACACGTTTTGGTTTTGAACCGTGTAATCGGCCGGTCTGCCCCTTTGATCTGAATAATGCACATTTTCTGAGTATGCGTAACAGCAGCGCCGTTGGTTTTGAAGTGGGCTATGAGCCGGAGTTCAAGACCGCTGCCCTGCCGCCCGGTAAGCAGGGCAAAAAGCGTCGGCCACGCTGAGGTGTATCAGGGGGCAGGATTCAAGATCTGGATATTTCTGCGGGGAACGGGGACTTCGATCTGCTGGTCACGGAACTGTTCAATCACCGCCTGATAGATCGCTGCCTGTGCAGGCACAAAGTCATCAACCTTAACCCAGGGCTTGATCGCCAGGACAACGGATGATTCATGCAGTGCAGCTATACCCACGGCAGGCACCGGCTCTGCCAAAACCATAGGATTCTGCTGTAGGATTGCATTTAGCAGCGCCAGGGCCTGGGTGATATCCGCATTGTAGCCAATGGCTGCAGTCAGGTTGAGTTGGCGGATAGTGCCGTAGTTGTGCAGGATCTCACCAACAATTTTCCGGTTGGGCACAATCACGCGGGAATTGTCAGTATGCAGCAGGGTGGTGGAAAATAGTGAGATGTCGGTGACCTGGCCATAGACCCCAAGCAGTTCAATATATTCACCGGTGGTAAATGGCTTTGAAAAAATAATCGTCAGCCCGGCAACAAGGTTGCCCAGCAGGCCCTGCATGGCAAGGCTGACACCGACTCCGGCCACGCCGATTCCAGCTATAAGCGGCGTGATCTGCACCCCCATTTGACCAAGTGACATGACCCCGATGAATACGATGATCAGGAGTTTGACCACCTTGACAATCAGGTTGCTGACCGGTTCATCATAGGACTTTGACTTTAGCCAGCGATGCATGAGGTTACCGACCCAGCGGGCAATGAACAGGCCTGCGCCCATCAGGACAATGGCGGTAAGAATCTGCATCCCGTGTTCAATAAAATAGAGTACAACCTTGTCGGTCAACTCCGGTGAGGTAACGGCTGCGGCTTTTTTTGCAAGAGTAGTATCGGTCATGTAAACAAGCGTACCATGGGATGGGGGAGTGCGCAACATTGCGGCAGCAAAAAATTGATGAGTCGTTTAGTGCCGTATCAACAGCGTTCAGAAGCTTGACTGACAACGGTTTTGGCCTGATAAGAATATACATGGTTGCACGCATCATACGACTGGAGTGTTGAATATGGAACTGGATCTGCGTCTGTTGAAAAACCTGCTGAGCAAGCGGGGCGATGAAATTGAAGCTGCTGTTGAAGGCACCGGCTATCTGGCCAAAACGGTGATCGGGGTGGCTACCTTTTTGTTGGATAACGAGGGGAATCTTGAACTGCTGTCTGCCAGGCAACGGGCCACCTATGACAAATTTCTGAAGCCTCTGCTGGATAAGGCGGTCTGCTGATCATGCAGGAATAAATCATGCCCCTGACCCTGAAGAGTGGTATACTTGTCTCTCGTTCGGATGTAGCTGGGCCAAGCATAGCCAACCAGACAGGAGGGACCGTTATGAGTAAAGGCGTGGATAGCAAGAAAGAAACCAAGAAGGCACCGGCCAAGACTCCTAAAGAGAAAAAGGCTGAAAAGAAGATCAAAAAAGCTGACAAGAAATAATCTGAACCGCTCTGTTTTGAGCGATGCCTGAAAAGACCACAGGGGGTGCCTCTGTGGTCTTTTGGCGCAGAATGAGAGATACAGACAATGAGTGCTAGCGCATTTTCATCACTACATCTGAAACCAGCCATGCTGAAGAATCTGGCTTCATTGGGCTATGCCGCGATGACGCCGATTCAGGCCCACAGCCTGCCGCCGATTCTGGCTGGCAAAGACGTGATTGCCAAGGCCAAGACCGGCAGCGGCAAGACCGCCGCCTTCGGGATCGGTCTGTTAACCCAGCTTGATGCCGCTGTGCTACGGTTGCAGGCGCTGGTGCTCTGCCCCACCCGTGAGCTGGCTGATCAGGTGGCTAAAGAACTGCGACGTCTGGCCCGCTTTACGGAGAATATTCGGGTGTTGACCGTTTGCGGTGGAGTACCATTTGGCCCGCAACTAGGCTCTCTGGAGCATGGTGCCCACGTGGTGGTGGGCACTCCCGGACGTCTGCTGGATCACCTGCGGCGGGGCAGCCTTGATCTGTCTAGTCTGCAGACCCTGGTGCTGGATGAGGCGGACCGGATGCTGGATATGGGTTTTCAGGATGACATCCGCAGCCTGATTGCCGCTGCCCCGGTCAGGCGTCAGACCCTGCTGTTTTCTGCCACCTACCCGGATACGATTGCCGAGATGAGTGCGGCGATTCAGCACGGACCGGTTGAGGTCAGTGTGGATGAGGACCACGAAGCAGGGGCGATTGAGCAGATTTTTTACGAGGTAGAGCCGGATCAACGCAGTGAGGCGGTGGCCCGTATCCTTGCGCAGTATCGCCCGGAATCCAGCCTGGTCTTCTGCAATACCAAGCTGGACTGCCAGGAGCTGGTTGATGGGTTGAAAGAGCGCGGCTTTGCTGCATTGACGATTCATGGCGATCTGGAACAGCGGGAGCGGGATCAGGTGCTGGTCCGTTTTTCCAACAAGAGTGCCTCAGTGCTGGTGGCAACCGATGTTGCTGCCCGGGGCCTTGATATCAAGGATCTGGCCGCCGTAATCAACTTTGAGCTGTCCCGTAACCCGGAGGTGCATACCCACCGCATTGGCCGGACCGGCCGGGCAGGTGAACAGGGGCTGGCCATCAGTCTGGTCTCCCGGCGGGATAGCCGCCTGATCAAGGGGATGGAAGAGAACATGGACTGCAGGATTACCCTGCAGGAACTTTCTTCGCTGGCGCCGGTATTTGGCAGGCCGCCTGCACCTGCCATGGTTACGCTCTGTATTGATGGTGGCCGCAAAAACAAGCTGCGGCCCGGAGATATTCTGGGCGCCCTGACCGGCGAAGGCGGGATTGCCGGCAGTGAGGTGGGCCGGATTGATCTGTTTGATTTTCACAGCTATGTGGCTGTCGTGCGCCAGAGTGTTGATCAGGCCCTGGGCTGTCTGTCCGGTAACCGGATCAAGGGGCGTTTCTTCAAGGTGCGCAGAATCGGCTCAGGAGGCCGGCCATGACATCACTTAAACACCCTTTTCAGCAGCTTACCCCTGATTTTGTCATGGATGCCGTGGAGAGTCAGGGCTTCCGCTGCGATTGTCGCAATCTGACCCTGAACAGCTATGAAAACCGGGTCTATCAAGTGGGGATTGAGGACAGCAGGCCGCTGATTGCCAAGTTCTATCGTCCCAATCGTTGGACCGATCAGCAGATTATTGAGGAACATGATCTAAGCCTTGAGCTGGCCGGGCATGAACTGCCGGTGGTGGCCCCTTGGCGTAATGCCGCTGGCGAAAGCCTGTTTCTGTATCACCATTTCAAGTTTGCCCTCTATCCGCAGCAGGGCGGCCATGCCCCGGAGTTTGATAATCTGGATAATCTGCTGATCCTGGGCAGAATGCTGGGTAGAATGCACCGGATCGGCGCAGTCAGGCCGTTTCAGCAGCGGCCGGTGCTGGACAGTGCCAGCTTTGGCCATGCCAGCGTTGCCCTGATCAGCGAACAGTTTATCCCGCCCGAGTATCGTGAAAGCTACACGATTTTAACCGGTCAGTTGCTGCAGAAGATTGAACAGGCGTTGTCGGATGCCGGGCAGGTTCGCTTCATAAGGGTGCATGGTGACTGCCACAGCGGCAACATCCTCTGGCGTGACAATGCCCCCCATTTTGTGGATTTTGATGACAGCCGGATGGCACCGGCAGTGCAGGATATCTGGATGATGCTGTCCGGTGACCGCCCTCGCAAGCTGGTGCAGCTTGATGCGCTGCTGGAGGGCTACCAGGAATTCAATAGCTTTGATCCGGCTGAATTGCGGTTGATCGAGCCGCTACGCACCCTGCGGATGCTGCACTACAGCGCCTGGCTGGCCAGCCGCTGGGATGACCCGGCCTTTCCGATCGCCTTCCCCTGGTTTAACAGTATGCACTACTGGGGCGAGCATATCCTTGAGCTGCGCGAACAGTTGGCAGCCCTGGATGAACCACCGTTGGAACTTTTGTAATGGCTGGATTGATGACAGGAGGTACTGTCTATGAAGCCTGCTTTCAGTAAGAAGATGGGGCGCTGGTTCCTTACCGACCGGGTCAGGGATCTGGTGGATTGGTGGGGTACCCCTCAATCACAGGGTGAAGAACCGCCGCCGGTGCAGAAACCGGTTGCTGATGGAGCGGAGCTGATCAGTCTGCCGGAACGTGCTGATTGGAATATTCCTTCCTATGATCTGGTTGAGGCGATTGCCAGCAGGGAAAGCCAGCGCCGTTTCAGTGATATTCCGCTGACACAGGATGAACTGGCCTTTCTGCTCTGGAGTACTCAGGGGGTACGTAAGAAATTGCACGAGGCGGCAGTGCTGCGAACGGTCCCCTCTGCTGGATGTCGCCACCCCTTTGAGACCTATCTGGTGGTGCTGCGGGTGGAGGGGCTCTTGCCTGGTCTTTATCGTTATCTGCCTCTTGATCACGCCCTGGTCCTTGAATCTGCGTCTGGTGACCTGGCGCAACGAGTAACCGCTGCAACGCGAGGACAACGTTTTGCCGGGCAGGCTGCCGTAACCTTTGTCTGGAGTGCGATTCCGGCCCGTACTGAGTGGCGTTATGCCGAGGCATCGACAAAGGTGATTGCGCTGGATGCCGGGCATGTCTGCCAGAACCTCTATTTGGCCTGTGGCGCAATCGGTTGCGGTACCTGTGCCATTGCCGCCTATGATCAGGACCTGGCTGATGAGTTGATCGGCGCGGATGGCGATAACGAGCTGGTGGTCTATCTTTCGCCGGTTGGTAAACGTAGTAAATAACCTTGTCTGATGGAATAATTTGACTCTATGACCAAAACAGAACTGCTTGCGATCATCATCAGTACCCTTGAGGCTGATCTGAAATTGTTTTTTACTGCTGCAAAGGCGGCCCATGAGGCAGCCACCCATGAAGAGTGCGCCCCGGACAACAAGTATGATACCACGGCGTTGGAGGCATCCTATATTGCCCAGGGCCAGGCCAACCGTGCCCAGGAGATCCGGGTTGCACTGGAGGCGTATCGTAATCTTGTGCTGCAGAATTTTGATGACGAGAGTCCGATCCGCTTGTCTGCATTGGTGATCCTGGAGGATGAAGAGGGAAATCAGCGCAGACTGTTCCTTGGTCCCTATGGCGGTGGGATGAAGATTCCTGCTGCCGCTGGTGAGATAGTGGTAATTACTCCCGGTTCTCCACTGGGACGCAGTCTGTTGGGTAAGCAGGTTGGTGATGAACTGCAGACTGAGGATCATGCACTGACTACGGCCTTTACGGTAGTGCAGGTTGTGTAACGGATCTGTTTCCGTAGGGTGGCGTTCGGATGGCAGTGTCGTCTGCTGAGTAGATAAGTAACTCTTGTGTGTAAAACGGCGCGGTGACGGCTAGTCAAGCCGACCCGCAGCTCTCGCCCTAGTCAGCTGGATTATATTGGATTTTCTGGCCTGCTGCTTTTGTAGTCAATTGTTCTGTCAGGTGTTGGTGGTTATGTGGTGCCAGTTAAAATGGATTAAAAAACAGCATGTTGTGCGTATAATGGCTCTGTTTGTGGCATTGTTGTCTGTGGTTGGCCCGTTATTTGCTGTTAAATAAGTCCGTTTTGCTGGTGGTTGGCACAAACTTATATCTTCACAAGGGTTGCACTATGAAAACTATCGGAGTACCCAAAAAACAGGGACTGTACGATCCCCGGTTTGAGCATGATGCCTGTGGCGTTGGTTTTGTAGCCAATATCAAGGGCGCAAAGTCCCATGATATCGTGCAGCAGGCCCTGACTATCCTGGCCAATCTGGATCACCGCGGCGCGGTCGGTTGCGAGCATAATACCGGTGACGGCGCCGGTATCCTGCTGCAGATGCCGGACAGCTTCCTGCGCAAGGTCTGTGCTCCCCTGAATATTGAACTGCCTGAACAGGGCACGTATGGCGTTGCCATGGTCTTTACCTCTCCTGAGGCCACTGAGCGTAACAGCGCCCGTCATATCCTTGAGCGGATCCTGCATGAGGAACAGCTGCAGATTATCGGCTGGCGCGATGTGCCCACTGACAACTCGTCGCTGGGAAATACCGCTAAGGCCGGTGAGCCGCTGGTGCGTCAACTGTTCCTGAAGCCGGTTGATGAAAGCCTTGATGAGGCCGCCTTCAATCGCAAGCTGTATATCGTCAACCAGCGTGCCATCCATGAGATCCGTGACCCGGAAGTGGATAACCACTGGTATGTCTCCAGTATCTCCACCCGTACCATCATCTACAAAGGGATGCTGATGCCGGTGCAGGTGGATCAGTATTTCCCTGATCTGCGTGACCAGGATATGGTCTCGGCCCTGGCCCTGGTCCATTCACGTTTCTCCACCAATACCTTCCCCAGTTGGGAACGGGCCCACCCTTACCACCTGATGGCCCACAACGGCGAGATCAACACCCTGCGGGGCAACGTCAACTGGATGCATGCCCGCCAGTCGCTGCTCAACAGTGAGCTGTTTGGTGATGACCTTGCCAAGGCGCTGCCGATCATCAATACCAATGGTTCTGACTCGGCCATGTTTGATAACTGCCTTGAACTACTTGCAATGTCGGGTTATTCGCTGCCCCACGCCGTGATGATGATGGTGCCGGAACCGTGGGAAAACCACGAAGGGATGAACGACGAGAAACGTGCCTTTTACGAGTACCATTCCTGTCTGATGGAACCGTGGGATGGTCCTGCTGCGGTCTGTTTTACCGATGGTCGCAGTATCGGTGCTGTGCTGGACCGGAATGGTCTGCGTCCCTGCCGCTACTACATCACCACTGATGATCGGGTGATCATGGCCTCTGAGGCCGGTGTGCTGCCGGTTGCGCCTGAGCAGATCGTGAAGAAGGGTCGTCTGCAGCCGGGCAAGATGTTCCTGATCGATACTGAGCAGGGCCGGATTGTGCCGGACGAGGAAATCAAGCAGGAGTTGGCAGCGGCCAGGCCTTACGGAGCGTGGCTGAAGGAGAATCACCTGTTGCTGCAGGATCTGCCGGAGGCAGCGATGCAGGAGCCGGATCACGAAACCGTACTGCAGCGTCAGCAGGCCTTTGGTTATACCTTTGAGGATCAACGGGTCATTCTTGGTCCCATGGCTACGGATGGCGTTCAGCCGCTGGGCTCCATGGGCACTGATACGCCGCTGGCGGTGCTTTCTGATCAGTCCCAGTTACTCTATAACTACTTCAAGCAGCTGTTTGCCCAGGTGACCAACCCGCCGATCGATCCGATCCGCGAAGAGCTTATCACCTCTACGACTACGTTGATCGGCTCGGAAGGTAACCTGCTCAAACCGGCTGCAGCCAGCGCACGTCGCATAAAATTGGAGCAACCGATCCTTTCCAACGAAGAGTTTGAAAAGCTGCGTTCCCTGGATCGCCCCGGCTTTAAGACCACCACCCTGACCCTGCTGTTCAAGGCAGCCGATGGTGCCGATGGGATGGAGAAGGCGCTGGAAAGCCTGTTTAGCGCTGCCATCCGCCACATTGAGGCAGGTACCACCATCCTGGTGCTGTCCGACCGCGGTGTGAATGAGGAGTTCGCTGCAATTCCTGCCCTGCTGGCGGTTTCAGGCCTGCATCACTTCCTGATCCGTAACGCAACCCGTACCCGGGTTTCGTTGGTGCTGGAGTCAGGCGAGCCCCGCGAGGTACATCACTTTGCGGTGCTGCTGGGCTATGGCGTAACTGCCATCAACCCTTATCTGGCCTTTGAGTCCCTGGACGATATGATCAAACAGGGAATGCTGCCGGGACTTGACCATAAGAAAGCGGTCAAGAACTTCATCAAGGCCTCCATCAAAGGGGTGGTCAAGACCATGGCCAAGATGGGGATCTCTACGGTGCAGAGCTACCGTGGTGCCCAGATCTTTGAGGCGGTTGGTCTGCACCAGTCGGTGATTGACAAGTACTTTACCTGGACCCCGTCCCGGATCGGCGGCACCAATCTGAGCGGGATCGCCACCGAACTGCTGGCGCGCCACGCCAAGGCCTACCCCAAGCGTGTGGCCGCAGATCCGACCCTTGATCCGGGTGGCCAGTACCAGTGGCGCAAGGATGGAGAAGAACACCTCTTTAATCCGTTGACCATCACCTCATTGCAGAAGGCGACCCGCACGGGCGACTATCAGGAGTTCAAGGTCTTTTCAAACCTGATTGACGAGCAGAGTGAGCGTCACTACACCCTGCGCGGCCTGCTTGATTTCAAGAACCGCGTACCGGTGCCGCTGGACGAGGTTGAGTCAGTGGAAGAGATCGTAAAACGTTTCAAGACCGGCGCCATGTCCTACGGCTCCATCAGCCAGGAGGCCCATGAGGCGCTGGCCATCGCCATGAACCGGATCGGTGGCCGCTCCAACACCGGTGAAGGTGGCGAAGACCCTGCCCGCTTTACCTGGACCAATGAGCTGGGTGATTCGAAAAACAGCAATATCAAACAGGTGGCTTCCGGTCGTTTTGGTGTGACCAGTGAGTATCTGACCAATGCCGGTGAGCTGCAGATTAAACTGGCCCAGGGAGCCAAGCCGGGCGAGGGTGGCGAGCTGCCCGGTCATAAGGTCTATCCCTGGGTTGCCAAGACCCGTCACACCACCCCCGGTGTCGGGCTGGTATCGCCGCCGCCACACCATGATATCTATTCCATTGAGGATCTGGCTGAACTGATCCACGATCTGAAGAACGCCAACCGTCGTGCCCGGATCAGCGTTAAGCTGGTCTCCGAGGTGGGGGTTGGTACCATCGCTGCCGGTGTGGCCAAGGCCCATGCCGATGTAGTGCTGATCAGCGGGTATGATGGCGGTACCGGTGCATCGCCGATCTCCAGTATCAAACATGCCGGTCTGCCCTGGGAATTGGGGTTGGCCGAGACCCATCAGACCCTGATGCTGAACAACCTGCGCAGCCGGATTATTGTTGAGGTTGATGGCCAGTTAAAGACCGGCCGTGACGTCGTAATCGGGGCCCTGCTGGGGGCGGAGGAGTTTGGTTTTGCCACCGCACCGCTGGTCACCCTGGGCTGCGTTATGATGAGGGTCTGCCACAGCAATACCTGTCCGGCCGGCGTGGCCACCCAGGACCCTGAGCTGCGGAAGCGGTTCAGCGGCAAGCCGGAGTATGTGGTCAACTTTATGCGTTTTGTGGCCATGGAAGTGCGTGAGATCATGGCGCAGCTCGGCTTCCGCACCTTTAACGAGATGGTGGGGCGTGCCAATGTGCTGGAGCCCAAAAAAGCGGTGGCCCACTGGAAGGCACAGGGGCTGGACTTCAGCAACATTCTTTATACTCCTGACATGGGGATCGGTGCGGTCAGCTACTGCACCGAGGCTCAGGACCACGGGCTGGAGAAGTGTATCGACCTGTCAAAGCTGCTGGAGATCTGCAAACCGG
This sequence comes from Trichlorobacter sp., assembly GCF_030247655.1. Lineage (GTDB taxonomy): Bacteria > Desulfobacterota > Desulfuromonadia > Geobacterales > Pseudopelobacteraceae > Trichlorobacter. Next base: position 22,746 of record NZ_JAOTRZ010000018.1, read on the forward strand.
CCATTGAAAAGGGTGAAAAGGTGACTGCTGAGCTGTCGATCACCAATATTGACCGGGTTGTCGGTACTATTATCGGCAACGAGATTACCCGTAACCATGGTGCTGCAGGTCTGCCGGAAGGTACGGTAAAGCTGCGCTTTAACGGTTCAGCCGGTCAGAGCTTTGGTGCCTTCATGCCAAAGGGAATGACCCTTGAACTGTCCGGTGATGCCAATGACTATCTGGGTAAGGGACTTTCCGGCGGTAGTATTGTGGTGTACCCACCTGCCGGTTCCAGCTTTGCGGCAGAAGAAAACATTATTGCCGGCAACGTGGCCTTCTACGGTGCCACCAGCGGTACGGCCTATATCCGCGGTATGGCTGGCGAGCGATTCTGTGTACGTAACTCCGGTGTTAATGCGGTGGTTGAAGGGGTAGGTGACCACGGTTGCGAATATATGACCGGCGGTACGGTGGTGGTGCTTGGGGCAACCGGGCGCAACTTTGCTGCCGGTATGAGCGGCGGTATCGCCTATGTGCTGGATGAAAAAGGCGATTTTGCCGGTCATTGCAACACCCAGATGGTTGCTCTGGAACAGCTTGATGAGCAGGATGTGGCGACCTTGAAAGAGATGCTCAGTAATCATAAGGAGCGGACCGGCAGTACCAGGGCAGCGGCGGTGCTGGCTGACTGGAACAGCTATCTACCCAGGTTTGTCAAGGTGATGCCGATGGATTACAAGCGGGTGTTGCAGGCGTTGGAGCGGGCCAAGGCAGCCGGTTTGAGCGGTGATGATGCACTAACCGCCGCGTTTGAAGAAAACTGGCATGAGGCAGCAGCGCACTAGCAGGATGCAATCGGCTGATTATCGTATCTGATACTAACAATTTTGATTCTTTGCTTCTGATAGGACACGACCATGGGAAAACCAACCGGATTTATGGAATACTGCCGTGAAATACCGGCAGACCGCGAACCGCTTGAGCGTATCAACGACTGGAACGAGTTCCACCTGCATATGTCGGAGGAAGGGCTGCGTACCCAGGGAGCACGCTGCATGGATTGCGGCATCCCGTTCTGCCATACCGGCACGCTGCTTTCTGGCATGGCCAGCGGCTGCCCGATCAATAACCTGATCCCGGAGTGGAACGACTTGATCTACCGCGGCCTCTGGCGTCAGGCTCTGGAACGTCTACACCGCACTAATAATTTCCCTGAGTTTACTGGCCGGGTCTGTCCAGCCCCCTGCGAAGGTTCCTGTACCCTGGGGATGATTGACCCCGCCGTTACGATCAAGAATATTGAGGTCAGCATTGTTGAGCGTGGCTGGCAGGAGGGCTGGATTGTTCCTAATCCGCCCAAGGTTCGCACCGGTAAAAAGGTGGCGGTGGTAGGTTCCGGTCCTGCCGGTCTGTCTGCTGCTGCTCAATTGAACAAGGCCGGTCACACGGTTACCGTGTTTGAACGTGCTGATCTGCCTGGTGGCCTGTTGATGTACGGCATCCCTAACATGAAGCTGGACAAGCGTGAGGTGGTACTGCGCCGGGTCAAGCTGCTGGAACTGGAAGGGATCAACTTCGTCTGCAATACCGCCATCGGTGGCAGCGACTATCCGGTTGAGAAGCTGCGGGGTGAGTTTGATGCCGTGGTGCTGGCTACCGGTGCAACCCTGCCCCGTGACCTGCCGATTGAGGGACGTGGCCTGAACGGGGTTCATTTAGCCATGGATTTTCTGGCGGCTAACACCAAGGCTGTGCTGAATCCCGGCACTGATGTTATCTCTGCCAAGGGTAAGGATGTGATCATCATCGGCGGCGGTGATACCGGCACCGACTGTGTGGCAACTTCATTGCGCCATGGCTGTAATTCGGTGGTCCAGCTGGAGATTATGCCGCAATCACCTGAACAGCGCGCTGCGGATAACCCCTGGCCGGAATGGCCCAAGATCCACAAAGTGGATTATGGTCAGGAAGAGGCTGCTGCTAGGTATGGTGCTGACCCCCGTACCTACCTGACCACCGCCACCAGGTTTGAAGGGGACGCTGCCGGTAATCTGACCGCTGTTCACACCGTGCAGGTCGCCTGGAGCAAAAATGAAAAGGGGCAGTTTGTGCCAACCCCGGTACCTGGCACTGAGCAGGTGCGTCCTGCCGGTCTGGTGCTGCTGGCCATGGGCTTCCTGGGTCCGGAACAGCCACTGCTGGATGCTCTGGGTGTTGAGCGGGACCCCCGCAGCAACATCAAGGCAGAGTATGAGTGTTATGCTACGAGCATCCCTGGCGTCTTTGCTGCCGGCGACTGTCGTCGTGGCCAGAGTCTGGTGGTCTGGGCTTTTAATGAAGGCCGTGGCGCTGCACGGGAGTGTGATCGTTACCTGATGGGTGGGACAGAGCTGCCCTAAAAATCAACAGCACCGTTTAGTTTGCCAGAAGGCCGGGAATACTCCCGGCCTTCTTTGTTATGCACTGCAACGATGCCGGGTTGTATTTCAGCGCAAAGCTGGTACGCTACGCTACAACATCAGTATTCTTTGTTTATCTGCCATACAAAGGGAGCATCCATCAATGCACTACACTTCTTCCTTTCTGAGCCTGCTGCTCACCATCATTATGTTGCTAACTGCAGTGCTGCCGTCACAGGCAGACAATTTTACTGCCGATGTCGGCGCGGGCATGCTGGTTATCAGCAAGTCAGACAACCTGTGGGGGCGGGGCAAATCATCCATTACCAGCCTGGGGGACAGCCCGCAAAGCCAGACCGTTGTCATGGCAATACCAGCACTGCTGCTGCGCTATCGTCAGGACTCCCTGAAAAACACCTGGTTTGCTGGTGCCACAGAAGAGGACTACGGTCGGGTGGCAATCGGGGTTAAACATGATCTGGAAAAGGGGGCGGTTGAGGCAGCCCTGTTCTACTCATTCATGGGCAGTGAATGGGAAGACCCCTACACGCTTAACAGAAATTCTACCAGTGTACAAAATTTCGGTCTCCGGGCCGGTTGGGAAAAAATCACAGGAAGCCCTTTCTCCGTGCACTACACCGTTTCAGCAAAACTGGTGAATAATGATCTAAGCGGAGAACGTTACTCTGCTCTGAAGCGGGACGGCACAAAGCACCGTCTGGGGATCACCTATACGCTCAAGCTGACCGAGACTCTTACGCTTACTCCTTCGCTGGCTTTTGAACGGGAAATCGCAGAAGGGGCTGCAAACCGTTACAGCTCTCCCATCGGGGCGGTGTCTCTTGTCTGGCGGCTGCAGGACCTGACCTGGATCAACAGGGTTTCAGGGGCCTACGCCTTCCATGACAGCGTTAATCCGGTTTTTGGCAAAACCCTGAAGGAGCCGGGCTATAGCGCGACCTCCCTCGTCCTGTGGAAGAATCCCTTTGACTTCAAAAAATACTGGCTGACCGCCGGCACCGTCTACGGGCAGACCATTCCCAACATCACCTTTTTTGAAAAACGCTCAAACTACTTCTTTCTGCTGGGAGGATATTCGTTTTAAGTTTGATTGGCACCTTTGCAGGATTAAACGGTACACTATGAAAAACATGTGCAACACACAGAGGGGAAATAAACCATGAATCTTGCCGAATTATTTGCCAATCCAGGTCTGGGTGTGATCTCCACATCATCCTCTGACGGTCGCGTCAACAGCGCAGTCTATGCCCGCCCGCACGTCATCGATGAAACAACTCTGGTCTGGGGCATGACCGACAAACGCACCTATCAGAACCTGACCCGCAACCGCCATGCCGCATTTTTGTTCAAAACCAACCAGCCCGGCTTCAACGGTGTGCGGCTGGCCCTGGAACTGATCAGGACCGAAGAAAAGGGAGAACTGCTGGCGACGATCAAGGAGAATGCCGAAGAGATCGTCGGCCCGGGGGCTGGCGCGTCTGTTACCCATGCAGCCTGGTTTAAGGTGGTGGAAGTACGAAGTCTGATCTGATTATTGCACTCTTGAGAGGGGAAAGAACGTCTTCCTTTGTACTCCACAAAAGCTCTAGGTAGCAAATTTTACATCTGAATTTCGCGTGTCGGAAAAAAGTGAGGCGGAGTGGTTGATGAAGAATGTTTATCTGATAATCTGTTCAATGCTGATTCTACTGACAGGAACAATGGATGGTATGGCAACGGAAGAAGCTCCTTACAAGGTCTTGAAAAACGACGGCATTTTTGAACTACGGGAATATGAGCCGCAGATTCTGGCGGAAATCATTGTCGACGGAGATGTTGAGGATGTCGGCAACACAGCATTCAGACCGTTGTTCAGGTATATCTCGGGCGATAATCGTTCGCGGAGCAAAATTTCCATGACCGCTCCGGTATCCCAGGAGACCAAAGGCGAAAAAATTTCTATGACTGCGCCGGTGAGTCAGGAGAAGGTGAAGGGGAAATGGGCTGTCAGCTTCATGATGCCGGCTTCGTACACCATGGAAACCATCCCTGTCCCTGATAATCCGGCCATAAAGCTGCGCCAGGTACCGACCCGCACTGTTGCTGCAGTCCGTTATTCCGGTTTCTGGAGCGAAGAAAAGTATTTGCTGCACAAGGAAAAACTGGAAGCGTGGTTGCGGGACAATAAACTTACAGCTGCTGGCGAAGCGGTCTGGGCTCGCTACAATCCACCCTTTACCCTTTGGTTTTTTTTTTGTAACGAAATTTTGATTCCGGTGGGGCACTAATCTGAAAGAAAGGTCATCTGACATGCCTCATCAGAGCATGGACGCTTTGACCCGGAAAAGGAGAAACAGAGATGACAACTGATGGAAAACCGTGGAGTCCCTATCTGGCAGGTGCACTGGCCGGTCTGGTCAGTATTGGTTCAGTATGGTTTGCAGGCAAGTACTTTGGTGCCTCAACCACCTTTGTAAAGACCGCCGGGATGTTGGAACAGCTCTTCAGCCCTGAACGGGTAGCGCAGATGGAGTATTTTATCAAGGAAGTACCCAAGGTGGACTGGCAAGGCATGTTTCTGGTCGGAATCTTTGGTGGTGCCTTGATCGCCTCCCTGACAGACGGATCCTTCCGTTTACAAAAAATTCCTGCGCTATGGGAAAAACGTTTTGGTGCAAGTATCCCCAAGCGGGGTATTCTGGCCTTTATGGGGGGCACCGTGGCCATGTTCGGGGCTCGGCTGGCCGATGGCTGACCGAGCGGTCATGGGCTGAGCGGTTCGCTTCAGCTAGCGTTAAGCGGTTTTATTTCTCTGGCATGTTTTTTCATAGGTGGAATTATCATGGCCCGGTTGCTGTATCGTGGAGGTGAGCAATGAGCCAGCTCATGTATGGTTTGATTACTGGCTTTCTTTTCGGTTTTCTGCTGCAGAAAGGGCGGGTCTTACGGTTTGAAAAACAGATTAACGCCTTGCTTTTCAAGGATCTGACCATCATCAAGTTTATGCTCTCCAGCGTAGTTGTCGCCATGGTGGGAACATACCTGCTTGTTGATCTGGAGCTGGCCAAGCTTTCAATCAAGACAACCATTCTGGGGGCAAACATAATCGGTGGCCTTTTGTTCGGGCTTGGCTGGGGTGTTTTGGGCTATTGCCCCGGCACCTCAATCGGTGCAGTGGCAGAGGGGCGCTGGGATGCACTCTGGGGTGTGCTCGGCATGCTGGCCGGAGCCGCTCTCTACGCCGAGGTTTTTCCTGCCATGAAAACCACCATACTTACCTGGGGAAATATGGGCAAGGTCACCCTGCCGCAACTACTGGGGATCAACCACTGGTTTATGATCGTGCCGTTTGTAGTGGGAACGCTGTTTCTGTTCCGCTGGATTGAAAAAAAAGAACTGTAACCGAACTGGGGGTATTCGCTACTTGTTCAGATTACGCTGTGGAGAGACTGTATGATCAACGGCATCAAAAAATTTGAAAAGTTGATTATTAAGGTGCTGGTTGTGCTGATGGCGGTGGTATTACCAGCCCTTTGAAAAACAAGTAGTAAAAACAGCTGGTTTTTGGTAATATTTTGTGCATAACATTTCGTTTTTATTGGAGAAAGTTATGCGCGGTTCCGATAGTAATGCAGGCC
>NZ_JAOTRZ010000019.1 GCF_030247655.1 Trichlorobacter sp.
TAACAGCGTATCAAGTGATGGTTCCTGCGAGAACGAAAACCGCTCTTGAAATTCGATTGTCAAAATATATAGTGATTCAGCAAGAGTCTTGGCTTCATTAATTATACGACTGATTGCTGAATCATCACCTGGTGCAAGGAGTTTGGGGAAAAAGCCCCACCATGGATGATTGGAATCGTAGCTTTTGACAGTCGAGTATAACTGCCCCAGGACTTCAACCTTTGTACGCAAATCCGCAATATCGTCTAACGTTAAGTTCTCAGCTTTTTGGTAGTTTAACGATGTAAGAGTATTGACCAACTCCCCGTTGATTTGCCGAAATCGCTCTGATTTCCAGAATATTTCATGGACTGTCAGGCCAAGTTCGTTACCAATCCGGCTAGATATTAATTCAACGTACCTATTGAGTTCTTTCTTGTGACGGTTGAGTGTTGTAATACGGCTTTGTAACTGTTGCGGAGAAACAAAATTGGCGTCGATACGGTCTTGCAGGTCGCTCAACAGCTTTTTCTTCTGAGTCTTGTGACTATGCAGTTCCAAACAAAAATGACCGAGATTTGCTCTAGTCAGCCGATCCCGCACAACCTCAAGAGCTGCAAGCTTTTCTGAAACGAACAGTACGGTTTTGCCTGCATTCAGCCCTGAAGCAATAATGTTTGTAATTGTCTGTGATTTACCGGTTCCGGGAGGGCCGTTGATTACGATGTTCTTCCCGTCCAGAACGTCTATTATCGCACTATGCTGTGATGAATCGGCATCATAGATTAGAGGGAGTTCGCTTTGAGGATTGCTATCTATTTCGTAATCTTCAGCTGATTGTCCTACTCCGGTTCCTCTGCCTCCAGAAAAGATTTCATTCAATAATGGGTGAGTCAAAAGACCTGAATACTTTTGAGGATCGAGGTCTGCCCAAATTGCCAACTTGCCGAAACTTAAAAAACCCAGAGTAAGCTGGTATCGGACTTTCCACCGGTTCTTGTTTATTACAGCCTGAGAGATTGCAGTAAAGTATTCTCCTATATCTTTTTCATCGTCGTATTCTGGTAGGTTGAGAGTGAAATCCTGCTTCATCTTTTCATTCAAAGTCTGGTTTGAATGAACATCCTCACCAGAATAATTTATTGAATACAAATAGGTTCTGGTTACTGGGTCAATTTCCCCACGATTTAGCGTAACAGGTACTGCAAGTAATGGCGCATAAATCGGTTTATCTGAATCATCGGAATCATAGAACTCAAGAAATCCGAAAACAAGGAACAACATATTTGTGCCGGTTTCCTCGATTACTGTACGAGCCTCGCTTGCAATTTTTCGGCATATCTTATCAAGGTCTTGCGGGTAGAAAAGGGCCTGCAAGTTCGTCAAACGCCTGTGATTAGTGGGGGCGCATGATTCAGGCGGAAAATCGATTTCGACATCTATTTCCAGTGATTCCGCAATGCTTTTCACATCGGGCTTTTTCTGAATATAGCTACCTATTGGAGGCTCTTGTACGAAGCTGATGCCAATTGATTTGCTTTCGGTGAGACGGTTGAAAACGAGGTTTAGGTTTGGAGAATTAACAAACTGTATTGATTTCCCTTTTGGGTATCTGTAGCTGACAAGGCGATTTCTTGTTGAAGTATCAAGTAGTTTTGTGCGGAGCTTTTGAAGTGCTTGCTCAATTGAAAATTGACCATTAAAAAGATGACTTACCACTGGTTCTGTGTATCTTGCTTCAATACCAGTATCTTCATAGCCTGTGTCTTGTAGATCTATCGGCATGTGGGCCTCGGGTAACCATAAATTTGAAGATTCTTATTGACTCTTGGGACACAGCGAACCGTCACTCCGACCACAAGGGCGGGGGAACGTCACAAGGTTCACCAGCGTGCCAGCGTCTGTGTGCCGCCGCTAGTTATGAGTTATCACTAAATGCCCGTTGGAGAATCCTGTTTTTCAAACACACCATGCTACGCAGTTTTGCAAGCCCCTGATAAAGCACTTTAATTCTGTGGACATTATATTAATCTTATCCACCACTAAATTTATCAGTTATTAAGCCGACTTTAAGGTTTTAAGATGCTGCAAGTATATTGGCTATGCATTCCCTCAAACTTTTGAATACATCCGGCAGGCAGCTGTCAGCTCTCCTATTACCTTCTCCCTCAACCACTCTGGCTCCAGCACTTCCACATGACTGCCATGCTTCAGTATCTCCATCATGATCTCTGCCTCATGGGATGCCGGGATAGTCAGGAGCAGACCGCCGTCTTCCTGCAGTTCTTCAGTCTGGCCTTCGTGCCAGACTTCACCACGTATCCAGCGACTGCGCTCTGGTGAAAACTTGAGCTTGACGTTAAAGCTTTGTTTTGTCTGAAAAATACCGAACGTGTCGTTTAAAAACGGCTGCCATTCATCCTTTGGCCGGATGGTAAACTCTTCTGCCTCAACCTTGCAGATGGTCATTCTACCCAGCACGAAATCCCGCCATTCATTACGCAGGTGGCAGAAGGCTATCAGATGCCAGGTGCCCTGGTAGTTAACCATGTGGTGTGGCTCTACTGTCCGCATGGTGCAGGCTGATGAGGTGGGGGAGTAATAGCAGAAGGTCAGCAGCCTGCCCTGTATTAAGGCGGTGGTGACGTTCTGAAAAACAATTGGATCAGTGGGGTTGATCCCTTTCCACCTGAAGCTGAAGGCGTCTTCTGGATGGGTCCTGCCTGGCAGATTGGCCGCCAGCAGGGTTCCAAGCCGGGCTGAAATATGTCCCAGCTCATCCCCCAGGCTACCAGCAGAGGCTTCGGTAATCAGTTTACGGGCTATCAGCAGCGCTTGCAGTTCATCAGCAGAGAGCCTGGTAACTGGAAGTTGAAAGGTTGGGTCGGTGTAAAAGTAGCCTTTGCGGGATTCATCATATTCCAGCGGAGCCTGCAGACGATCACGAAAGTAATCAATGGAACGGTGGGCGGTTTTGGTGGAAAGCTCAAACTGTTCAGCCAGTTTAGTTGCATTGGGAAAACGGCCATGACGGGTTTCATGATCAAACCAGATAAACCGTTCAAGAAATAGTTGATCCCCCACGAAGAACTCCAATGCAATCCGGTTTGTCAGGATGAAACATCTGTATACACTACGATTGACTCATGGTCAAACATGCTGCTCTGGCTTGGAGATGCGTAGATCATCCTTTGTAATGCCAGCAGGACGTGATGGCATATGTTGTATTCTGGTAATGCCCGCATCATGAAGGAGTGTCCAGGAGAAGTCTCTGTCGCTGATGGTGGTTTTAACCGCTACCAGAGTATTTCCTGTCGCCAGGTAACCAAATGATAGCGATCCAAGCTGCATCCTTGGGCGAGGTTCCATACCGATAACGCTGTAAAGGCTTATGCCGGTTTCCCTGGCACTTTGCTTCAGTGCATCAATGAATGATGTCAGCATAACTGAACAGCCCTTGCCAAAGCGGTTGTCGAAGGCACCGCTAAGAGGAATATCCATTTGGGCTTCCTTTCCAGCCGGATCCGGGAAGATAAACATGGCAATACCGGACTCAAAGCAACCACCTTTATCCCGCAGGTAGGGCATAGGCAGCATGACACCATCAAAACCGTTCTGCAGGTAGATCGGAAGTGCATGGGTAATCAGGATGCTGTTTGCCTGCATAAGATGGTGAGCCTGTTCTTCATCACCATCCACCGGTTGCAGCTTGATGCCAAAAACCTCTTCGTCATCGCATTGCATGACAATACCGTATTCAATCTCAGTACACCCTTGCTTCTGCATACCGACGATACCATAGGGAAGCTGTTGCCTGATCCGTATAAACAGGTCTCGCTCTATGGGGAATAGTTGTACTTCACCTTTTGGGGTCTTGATGGTTCGCATGAGCAACCTCCTGTTGACAGCCCTATCTGCATTGAATAATCAATAAAAGTGGCGGCATGAGACCACACGGTCTGACTACAATCTCGTTTGGTACAGCATCAGGTCGGACAGCAATGATATCCCCAAACGTTTCTGAATCATTGCCTGTTACTGGCATTATCATATTCCTTCATCATAAAATTGCCTCTCCATCAAGCCAGGGCTGTGCAGTGAGCTGCATTGTGTCAAGGTTAAGTGCCATAAGGTGGCCGCGTTGAGGGGGGAGATCAACAAATGCTCCGTTATCGAGACAAATCCAGTTTGTGCTCAAAGAATCTTGAATATCTGTCATCTTGCGAACCGTATGGCCAGTTATCAACCGGTAATTAAAAGAATCACTGATCAACCCGGGAGATATTTTATCTCCCCAAAGGATATCTGCCGGAGCTGATTCAGTAATTGGGTTGGTTTTTGTCATGTCCAGACCTGCATGTGCCAGTATGAAATTTTGTTCTTTGTGCAGCAGCGGCAGTGATTCTAAAAAATTCACATATTTTGCAGGTAACTCTGAAGGGCTATCGATAGCAAAACTTGAAAGTGTATGGAATCCCCATCCCTTCATCCAATACCATGAGTAGTCGTCATGTTGTTCAGTGGCAGCTCGATACAACATGTCATCATGATTACCTCTGATAGGTCTGATGTCGCACCCTGACTCCTGCATACTAATTATGGCATCAAGTACGCCTTTACTGTCCGGGCCGCGGTCTATGTAGTCACCAAGCAGATAGACCCGGTCGTCATGTTTCGGGTTTATCTTCCGTATCAAGGCCCAAAAGGTTTGAATACCACCGTGTATGTCACCTATGGCGTAACGGTTCATCTATAGTTACTTAGCCTCTCTGTGCTTGTAAGCCCGCTTAACCAGTACATCTACGATGGCATAGTCAAACAGCCTGGATGTAGTCAGTTCAGGGATCACCCACATGTTGAATTCAACCCGTGCCTCTTCAATCTGGTCGTGAAGCAGCTCAAAGATGGTACCTTCTTCAATACCCATTTTGACAAGTGCAGGGTTATACTGCTCGACGTTGTCCATCATTACCCGGGCCAGTCTGCGGGCTTTCACTTCATCCTGAATCAGTTGCACGGTATGCCTCCTGTTAACCGGATAATCGGATGCTGGGGAAGATCATACAGCAGGACCCTCCCCAAAGAGCGTCCATGGTCTCAAACTCTTTACTTTCCCGCTCCTCAGGTGATGATGTAGCGTTCCTGCTCCCTGGTTTCGGGTGAGTCCTGCCGACCCCACCCCAACAGTGCATATAGACGGTGCGCCCATCCTGCAGGTGCAGGTCAGCAGTGTTCAATATCTGCACCCTCCTGCTGTTTGTTATTCCGGCAGCCCTTCCAGCCTGCCAATCCCGTTCCCCAGGTAGCCGCAGTTATCATACCAGTTCATGGTTGCCGGTATGAAGGGCAGTCTCGGGAATTCTGTATCGTTGCACTTTTTCCCCCGCATCTCCAACAGTTCGAGAATGATCGGTCGCAGCCGCGGCGATACGTAGCTAATGCCGCCCCGCGCGAAGTAGGGCAGCGCCGCCCTGATCTCATCGTCGCTGGAGAGCATCGGGTGCATCTCGAACGGCCGCCAGCCATAGAGGGTATCTAGGGTAACGGCGTAGACCGGCCCCCTGGCGAGGTAGGCCATTACCGTCTCCCTGATGCCAGGGATGTCGCGCACCGACGCATCCAGTTCGCCCCCCTCATTCCAGACCAGTTCCAGCAGGTAGGTTTTCCCCCCTTCTCCGGAGAGTATCAGGTGCTGCTGCGGGGCGATGTTGAAAGAACGCCAAGTGTCGAAGATCTCTTCAAACCGTTTCATCACCGTTTCAATGCCCTCGTCGCCGTCATCCCCCACATTGTGGGAGAGCAGTTCGAAACAGCCTGCTATCCTCCGGTTCTCGATCCCCAGCGGGTCATCGATACAGGCCAGTGCGAGCTCCACTGCCTTGCGAGCATACGTAACCGGAATGGAACGAACCATGTCGGCGGCCCGGATGTAGCAATCAAGAGCCTTCAACTCCTCACCTGCGGCAAGCAGACCGTCTCCCTCTTCCAGAAGGGCCGTCGCCATCGGGAGGTTATCCTCTGTTTTTCTGCAAAATGTGCGTATCGCCATAATGTGCCTCCACATTTATCTCGTTTGTGTCTGTTTCACCATCGCACCACCTGGCTTGGGAATTTCTCCAACTTCTGCCGAATCCGTTCCATCACATCATTCAGCACTGCCCCGTCATCATCAAACGGTTCCCTGAACTCCGGCACCCGAATTAGGCGATGCTGTTGCTCCCGTGGCAGCACCTGTGGCTGGTCATCCACCAGCAACGTCTGTTCTGGATCAACTCCCAGCTGTCGCAGATCCTTTGCTCCTGGTCTGCCGCCCTGTGCGTGAAAGTATTCAGCTGAACGTACCCATTCCGGCATATGTCCCTGATCAGACATCTGGTTCAGTATCTGTCTGCCACGCTCTTCGTCAACAAAACTCATGAATACAACACGCCCGGCATTCTGATGGCAGAATGTCAGAAACTCAAAGAGACAGGGCCTCGGAACCATGGTGGATGCATGGGATATCAGGGTGCCTTCCAGGTCGAGGGCGATTACTAATGCATCTGATGTCATGGAAATGGACTCCCTATCTCTAATAGTTGGTTTTCAAGCTTTCCAGATATTCCTTGTAGGCTTTTTCCTCTGCCTCGACCAGTTCAGACGGGTAGCTGCCTCTGATGCTCTTGAGCATGGCATTGTGCTCGGTCATCCACGGTTCTGGGGTGTCTGCCAGAATTTCAAGGTATCGTGTCGGCCAGTCCCATACAGGCTCAGTTTTGGCTGTTTTGAAGTGGCATTCACTGAGCTTCTTATCGAATCTCTTCTGCATGTACCGTGATATGGCCGGTGCGTAATCACTGCCGATGGTAACCTGACTGAAATCAGCATAATGGCGTTCAGGCGCAAGATAGCCCCACATGTTGTCCAGTGCGGCAGTAAGATCTTTTGTGTATTTAGTCATCCAGCAGACAGGGAAATCAAGGCCGTCGAACTCCCCAAACAGTGTGGAGGTATTCAGCTTGAAGTAGATGTGCAGATCATTGCCAAGCCGGTCAAAGACCTTTTCTGTCTTGGGTAAGACCTTTTTTCTTTGAGGTAGGTGTGGGTTCTTAACCAGCTCAAACAGGTTGGCATAGCCACCTTCACCCTGAAACGAGAATACCTTTTTGGGGGCAAGGCCATAATCCAGCCATGGCATCATACGGCGGATCATGCACTCGATTGAAATTGTGTGGGCTTTCTGGTTCCAGTAATCACATAAGTACGATTCTGATGACACCTTGTCTGCAAGCATCTGGGCGAATTGTAACCGGTATTTGCTTCGGGCGATTCTGGCAGCCTTCACACCAATGCTGAACAGCAGTGGCAACTGTTCCTGAGCAGCACAGTAATAGGCAAGGGCCAGGTCTGTTTGCCCGGCTTTCATGGTGCGCTGGGCGTTTCTAACAAGGTCACGGACAAACGGCAGCTTGGCATTGATCTCTGCTTCTTTGCCTTGAGTGCGGCGTTTCATGGCGGGCCTCCTGCACAAGGTTCTCAGCTTTGATCACAGTATGACAGCAGACCCTCCCCAGCGAGTGTCATAGGTGATGATATTTATTTAACCCCCACATTCCTGATGCCTTCTGGCCGCCAAGCCGGCGAAATAACGTGCGAGCCCTTTTCTTCGCTATCCAGCAAGCTGCCGTAGGTCACACTGAAATCCCCCAGCTTGTTGTTGACCGCGTCCATAGCCATGGCCAACTGTTCTTTTCTTCTGTCTGACTCAAACAGAGAGGGCTGCTGGTTCTGCTGTTCATGCAGGTTTGAGATACTGATCCCCAGCAGGCGGATCGGCTGGTCAATTCCCATACTGTCAAACAGCTTGATAGCTGCCTGGTAGATATCGTCACTGAGGTTAACCGGGGTGGGCAGGGTGGTCTGTTTCTGGAAGTTACTGAAGAAGTCACCCAACCTGACATAGATACTGACGGTCTTGCCGGCCAGGCCATACCTGCGGGCACGCCTGCCAACCATCTCGGAGAGCTGCAGCAGTCTTCTCAGGATGGCATCACGGTTTTCAATATCTTTGGGTGGGGTCATGGAGTGACCGACACTTTTGACCTGCTCTTCATCTTCCTGTGGAATAACTGGACTGGTATCAATCCCCTGGCCCATCTGCTTAAGCTGTCGACCAATGATGCCAAACTTCTTGGCCAGGTGCTTTTCATCTGCTCGCCCAAGCTCGCCGCAGGTATGAATGTTAAAGTACAGGGCCAGCTGTTTCTGCAATTTCTTTCCTACCCCGCAGAGGTCACCCACCGGGAGCCTTTCGATAATCTGGGCTACCCTGTCAGGCGGTATGACGGTCAGTCCATCCGGTTTCTGCATATCAGAGGCCAGTTTGGCCAGTAGTTTGTTGGGGGCTATACCGATAGAACAGGTAATACCGAAGCTTTGTTTGATCTGTGCCTTGAGCAGGTAGGCGATCCGTTCTGCAGAACCGAACAGTTGCAGAGAGTGTGTCACATCCAGCCAGGCCTCATCAATGGAGAATACTTCTACCAACGGGGTATACTGCTTCATCATCTCCACGATCCTGCTGCTGGTGTAGGTGTATTTTTTGTTGTCACCCCGCACAATGATCAAGTCAGGGCAGACCCGCTTCCCCTCCCAGATGGCCATACCGGTCTTAACCCCGAATTTACGGGCTTCGTAGGATGAGGTGGTGATGACGGTGCGGTGGCTGGCGCCAACAACTGCAATCGGTTTGCCCTGCAGTTCTGGATTGGCCTGTTGTTCAACCGAGGCAAAGAAGGCATTCATGTCGATATGCATGACGACACGGTCAGACATGGGGATTACTCAGTGGGATGATGCTGAATGGTCCAGGATTGGTCAAAGGGATTGAATACCAGTTCATAGAGACCTTCACCGTCAGTAACCGCATAATGCAGCAGTTGTGTACTGCCGATACTGTCTTTCCAGTGGTAGGTGGTTTCCGTAACCTTGTGCTGCTGACGATTCAGTTCAAACCAGACCGGTCTGGCTTTTTTGCCTGGTTCAAAGACTACGGCTATACGGACAGGTGAACCGGGCATGGCTATTCAAAGGAGCGGATGGTCTTGAGCAGTCTGCCAACCACTAAGGTTTCAGCGCTGCCCTTACGAATAACAATCGGCTGCATATGCTTGTTTTCCGGTATCAGCTTGATGCAGGTGGTATCCATGAAGAACCGTTTCAGGGTTGCTTCACCATCAACCAATGCCACCACAATCTGGCCATTTTCAGCAGTGGGCTGGGGAGCTATCAGGGCTAAGTCACCATCAAAGATACCTGCTTCGATCATGCTGTCTCCCTTGACCCGCAGCAGGAAGTTACCTTCTCCCTTCAGCCAGGCAGGATCAACTGAAACATATCCTTGAATCTCTTCAACAGCTGTTTCAGGTTGCCCGGCACGGACGGTACCAACCAGTGGCAGAGGAACCGGGGTAGCACCGGTGTGCTTCAGGGCAATGCCCCGCGAACCTTCACGGCGGCGTGAGATGTAGCCTTTGCGCTCCAGAGCCTCAAGATGCAGTTTAGCAGTAGCAGTGCCTTTGGTACCAATCTGTTCGGAAATTTCACGTAGGGTGGGCGGACAACCATGTTCGTCACGGAAGCGGCAGACAAAATCCAATACTTCTTTTTGGCGGGAGGTAAGTTCTTGCACAATATCCTCTGACAGCATTCATATGAAATGTATGTCAGATGATAGCTATTGATAATTCATGTGTCAAGCCAACTGTCAATCTGTTTTACGGCACCTCGAAGAACGCCGTATTCTGAAACGGTTTAATCTTGACCCGATCAAAGACATCCAGGTGCTTACCCCATGAATTGGGGAGGGCTGGGCAGCACAAGGCCATGGCTGTGAAGAATCGGAAGGCGACCAAAAGGCTGACTAGGCTTAGTGAGAGACTGTTGTTGACCTGTCCAACGCTATGAATAGCATCTGATGTTCATGGTCAGAAGTAATGATGATTTAGTGGTGCTTATAAGACAAGTGCGTTATAACTCGTCTGGAAAGCAGGTGATATCTGGAGGGAGGCGGATCTTTGTGAGCGGGCAATATTGGAGAAAATCACACAATATTGGAGATTCCCAGTCCGAGTTCAAGAAAAATGCTCTTGAAGTGCTGCGCCAACCACTTGAAGACGGCAAGGTCACCATTTCACGCTCGCTGCAGTCCTTGACCTACCCCTCCCGCTTCATGCTGGTGGCAGCCATGAATCCCTGCCCCTGCGGCTACCTGGGCGACCCGACCCATGCCTGCACCTGCACCCCGGTTGCCATCAAACGCTATCGTTCCCGCATCTCCGGCCCGCTGCTGGACCGGATTGATCTGCATGTTGAAGTCCCGGCCGTGGCCTATCGCGACCTGTCTGACACGCGCGAGACTGAGTCATCCGCCGTCATTGCCGCTCGGGTACTACAGGCACGACAGGTGCAACTTGAACGGTTCAAGGGGAGCAAAGTCCACTGCAACGCCCAGATGAATGCCCGCCTGATCAAAAAACACTGCGAGCTTGATGCTGCCGGTCACCGGATGCTGGAACTGGCCGGAGACAAGCTGGGCTTCTCCGCCCGCAGCTATTCCCGCATTCTCAAGGTGGCCCGCACCATTGCAGATCTGGCCGGCTCAGAAGCGATTCATGAGCCACACCTGGCAGAAGCGATTCAGTACCGCAGTCTGGATAGAAAAATACCTTCCTAGACCGTATGACCGCCGGGATACTCTTATGCCGGATCAACCAACCGATGCTACCGGTTATCGCCCCACAGTATTTGCCATTACCATTGCCGTGTTTATCTGTCTGCCGGACAGCCCTTGATCCCCAAAGCGGTTTACCGCTTTGGGCAGCCACTTGCCACATCCTGCCTGTTACCGGTTAATAAACGCCATCATGTAGGCCGGGTAGCGCTCACCGCTGGCCAGGCCACGGGGAAAGACCGCTGCAATCTCTGCCAGCTCTTCCGGCGTTATGACCACGGAACCGGCAGCAATATTTTCTTCCAGATACTTGCGACGCTTGGTGCCGGGGATCGGTACAATATCATCACCCTGAGCCAGCACCCAGGCCAGGGCCAACTGACCGGGAGTAATCCCCTTTTTTGAGGCGATTGCCGTGATCCGCTCCACCAGATCAAGGTTTTTCTGGAAGTTTTCACCCATAAAACGGGGTGAATTGCGGCGGTAATCGTCTGCTGCAAAGTCGTCCGGACTTTTCAACTGACCGGTCAGAAGGCCCCGGCCCAGCGGGCTGTAGGGCACCAGGCCGATGCCCAATTCCCGCAGGGTGGGCAGCACTTCATCCTCCGGGTCACGGGTCCAGAGTGAGTATTCACTTTGCAACGCGCTGATCGGATGCACCGCATGGGCACGCCGGATGGTTGCCGGGCTGGCTTCTGACAGGCCGATGTAGCGGATTTTGCCTGCCTGAACCAGATCAGCCATGGCACCGATGGTCTCTTCAATCGGCACATCGGCATCCACCCGGTGCTGATAATACAGGTCGATACAGTCGATTTCCAACCGCTTCAGTGAGGCTTCGCAGGCGGATTTAACATACTCCGGCTTGCCGCTGATACCGGTCACCGGTGCCCAGCCGCCGCCGGGGGCAGCCTGTGCGCTGCGCAGCAGGCCAAATTTGGTGGCTACAATCACCTGATCACGCTTGCCCTTGATCGCCTTGGCGATCAGCTCTTCGTTGGTAAACGGGCCATAGGCGTCCGAGGTGTCCAGAAAATTCACCCCCAGCTCAAAGGCACGGTGGATGGTGGCAATTGACTCTGCCTCATCCCGCTCGCCGTAAAAATCTGACATCCCCATGCAGCCCAACCCCTGGGCTGAAACGGTTAATCCCTGTGTACCGAGTTTTCTCTGCTTCATTGATCTGCTCCTTCTGCTTGTGCGGTGCGCTTCTGTGTCTGGCCTATCAACCGACAATGGAGGTATCGCTACGACTCAGCGTGCTGCAAGCCGGTCCGAGGCGACTTTGCCGTGAACCGTCGGACAGGCTTTTCAACCAATTTGCCAGATACATACTTATGAAGAATGCTGGCTATCAAGGTTTGATAGGGGAGCCCCTCTTCTGCCGCCTTCTCCTGAATATCCATAAGGTCTGGAGTTGACAGGCGTATATTGACACGACGGTCTTTTATGAACGTGTCGCGGGCCGCAGTACGATATTTTTTCAGTTGATCATGTGAGGTAATCACCGAGGTCATGCTGCCATGCTCAAATGACTCAAGCATCTCTTGTTCATAGGTATCCAGTGTGATTTTTTTCATAACGTACCTCGCTTCAGGTAATCCCGCTTTGCTTTGCGGCTTGGAATGATAGTTTTGAGAAAGTAGTAGTCCGTTTCTTCAACAAACGGCACCAGATAGACATAATCTTCGTAATTAACGACAAAGATGAGCTGATGTGGATAGTTATCCCTGTTTGGATGCTGTACCACGTCAAGCAAGCCGTCTGCTTCAATGGCAAGCACCATTTGCTCAAAGGTGATATTCCGTTCAGCCTTTAGCGCTGCATTTTTTTGATGATTCCATCGGAAATGTTTCATAGTGGCAGGATACTAGAGTGTGTGCCTTTTGTCATCATAAACGTCTACTAGATCTGTTAGCTTCACGGTGCACATCGTCAATTCACAATCTGCACCGTGGTCACCAAGGCCGTTATGCCAACGGCATATTCGTACGACAAAATCAGGGAGTGCGCTGCAAACGATAGCCCGCAAAAACAAGCTGTTCCTGCCCGTTTTCCCTGACCACCCGGATGGTTTCACCGGCACCGCGCCAGAGCCCCGCAACTATCGCTTTGTTGTCTGAAACTGGCCTGATGACCTGGCTGACTTTGGCCTTACCGAATTCAAGCAAGGTGTAGTCTATCAGCAGCAGACCATCTGCCACCCGCAGGGTAATCTCATCGGCAAACGGCGTGTCGTTACCCAGGTTGGCAATACGATAGTTGCCCAGCCGGTGCTGCCAGGCAGGTGACAACGGCACCGGCTTGACCTTCTCGCCAATGACCAGCTCAACATTCTGATCCGCTACCGTCAGCAGCTCATGGCCATCCACCAGGGCACGGCCAACACCATACTGGCTAAGCTCCCCCAGGTTAATCGGAAACAGCCCCAATAGGCGGTACTGCAGCTGCAACTGCTTATCGCTGCGAGGCACCAGACGGAAGGAGCGATCCATCAGTGATGCCTTGAGATAACCGTCAGTAGCCTCCAGCCTGCCCAGTCCGGCCTGGGTGGCGTAGCTGCCTTGATAGGCCTGCAGTTCTTCACTGCTTAGATAGTTGCCGGTTGGCAGCTGCGGACGCTCCGGCTGCTTGCGGCCGGTCTTGATCTCCAACGCAAGCTTCAGGGCTTCGGTGGCAATCGTGTTCACGCTTTGCTGGGCAGTATCGGTGTTAGACAGGACAACGACACCCAGCTTGACCTCGGGCAGCACCACCAGTTGGGCGCGGTGGTACAGGGTGGCGCCACCGTGATGGGCAACCGTACCGGCCTGCTGGATATTGAGCCACCCAGGCCGCCCAGCATCCAGCCCAGACCAATGCGGAAGCCGCGATCAAGGGCTACGCTGCTGTTTTGGGGGGTCAGCATCTCCCGCACGGTTTCCGGCTTGATGATCCTGCGGCCATTCAGTTCTCCCTCTGCCAGAATCATGCGGATAAAGCGGCTCATGTCGCTGACCGAGCTGTTCAGGCCACCGGCCGGTGTATCCCGCAGCGGTGGTTCAACCTTCTCTTCATCACCACTATAGGCCTTGGATGCAGGCGCACTGCGGGGTATGGCAGGAGCGCAGGTTGTCTGCTGCATTCCCAGCGGCTGCAGCAACTGTTGTTGCAGGTGTCCACAGAACTCCTGGCCGCTTATGTTCTGCACTGCCAGCCCCAGTAGCGACATACCGAGGTTTGAGTAGGACAAAACCGTGTTGGGCGGAAACGCAAGATACTCCTCCTTGATGGAGGCCGGTAACGTGCTGATCGGCTGGGGGGCAGTGGTCCACATCCCTTTCAGGTAATCAGACGGTATGCCGGAGTGGTGGGTCATGATGCTGCGCAGGGTGATGGGGGCAGCATTGCTAAAACGGCTGCGCAGTGAGAAATCAGGGATAGCGTTCTGTAGTGGGCTGTCCAACCCAAGTTTTCCCTGCTCCGCCAGTTGCAGGGCGCTGATGGTGGTGAACAGCTTGGAGACCGAGCCGATCCGGTAGACCGTATCCGCTGTAGCCGGGAGCTTGGCAGCGGTATCGGCAGAGCCAAACCCTTCGGCCCAGACCAGCTGCTGGTCATCAACCAGGGCAATTGACAGCCCCTGCAGGTTGTTGCGGTTCATTTCCTTGCGGATCAGCCAACTGATCTGCTCCTTAAGATACCCGTACTCACCGGGAACCAGCGTTGCCGGTCTGACCGGAGGCGTTGCACAGCCCGCAAGCAGGATGAGTGACAGGAAACCCGGCAGTAGCAGGCATACAGGTTTTTTGAATGGGTGGTGCATTTGAACGCTCCTTCTTATGGCTTAACCGTGCTTGGCGTCTGCGGGCGGCCATCGCTCTGCTTTTGGGTATTGTAGGTTGCCGCGCCGATTGCCATCCCTTCCATAAACCGCCAGAACCAGGGCGTTTCAGTAACCTGTCTGGTCGGCCTTTTATCAACGGTTTCAAGCAGTGGATCACCTGCAGGCTGAGGAAGCGTTGTTGGCAATAGCATAACCGACGGTTTTGGTTTCTCAGTCTGCACCGCTTCCTGAGCATTGCAGAACACTGCTGTCACAATCAGACCAGCCACCAGTAAAACTGTTGTCTTACGTGTTGAAGCCATTGCGTATCCTCCAGATACTACGGTCTGCAGCCATCTCAGTGGTTGAAATTTCTCTTTGAATGGTATTGTAATACAATAATTATTTGGGGGATATGATTGCGATGAAACAACAGGGCCTAACCAAAACAAGCCGCACCCTGCAGTGGACGATTATGGCGCTCTGGTTGCTGACGCTGGGGATTGCCGTGCTACGTTGGACCGCCACACATATGGTGGCCTGGCTACCGCCAACACTGGCAGCGCAGGTTGGTGACAGCAGCGTGTCCACCGGTATCCGGCTGGCCTGTTTTGGGGTAGAGCTGATTCCGCTGGCAGCGGCCTATTACGCCCTTGCCGCGCTGTATCGTATCTGTGGGGCCTATGGCAGGGGAGAGATCTTCAGGCTGGAAACCGGTATCCTGTATCGCCGGTTTGGCAGGGGCTTGCTGCTGCTGGGTGCGGCAAATGCGCTCTATACATCGCTGTTGTCTGCCCTGTTATCTTTTGCAGTACAGGGAAAACTGGCCATCTCAGTTGGTCTGAGTACGGCTGACCTGTATCTGTTGATTGTTGGCTGTGCCGTGCAGATGCTGGGTATGGTAATGGATGAGGCCTATCGTCTTCAGGCTGAAAACAATCAGATTATTTAAGGAACAGGCATGCCTATTATCGTCAACCTGGATATCATGCTTGCAAAACGCAAGGTCAAATCAAAGGATCTGGCCGAACAGATCGGCATTACCGAGGCAAACCTGTCGCTGTTGAAGAGCGGCAAGGTCAAAGGGGTCCGCTTTGCTACGCTGGAGGCGATCTGTCATTATCTGGACTGCCAGCCGGGTGATCTACTGGAATATCTGCCGGAGGAGGAATAAAAAGAACGTATAGCAGCCCGTTTCCACTTCGCCTTAATCCTGCTGGTTAGCCGCAAAAAAACGGGCGTCCTGAGTCAGACGCCCGTATCTCTCCCCATTACCCGCCGCCCTGTACTACTTCACAAAGCTGCCGTTATGATACTCGTCAAAGGCGATGCGCAGCTCTTCACGGCTGTTCATCACAATCGGTCCCTGCCAGGCAACCGGTTCACCCAGCGGTTTGCCGACCAGCAGCAGGAAGCGCACCCCCTGCTCACCGGCAATCACCTTGATCCCCTCTCCCTGATGTTCATATAGTACGGTTGTCTCGGGGCCAAAGGAACAGCCTCGCTCCAGATCCAGCCAGCAACTGCCGGCATAGTCGTAGGCATAGGGATCACGGCCCTGATCAAAATAGCCCTGGCCATCCAGCAGGTAGGCCACCACGGTGTAGCCGTCGGTTACGGCATGTTCAAAGACGGCGTTCGGCGGCATGCTTACGTCCAGCAGCTCCGGGTCGATAACAATGTCCCGTACCGGTCCCTGTACGCCTGCCACCTCCCCGGCTATCAGCTTAATGGTGACGCCGCTATCCAGGGTTACTACCGGGATGGTGGCAGCCGGGACATCGCGGTAGCGGGGTGCAATCATCTTCTGGCTGGCCGGCAGGTTGGCCCAGAACTGGAAACCCCACATGGTGCCGCTGGGGCTCAGCTTCGGCATCTCCTGATGGATGATGCCGCTGCCAGCGGTCATCCACTGCACGTCACCAGCACCGATTACGCCGCTGTTGCCCATGCTGTCGCCATGTTCCACCCGTCCTTCAAGGATGTAGGTGATGGTTTCGATCCCCCGGTGGGGATGCCAGGGAAAGCCTGCCAGATACTCGTCCGGGTTAGCGGTATGAAAATCATCCAGCATCAGAAACGGATCAAACAGCGGCAGCTGGTGGTAGCCAAAGGCCCGCTTAAGGTGGACACCGGCCCCTTCCAGAGTAGGAATGCTTTTAAACACCTTGTTGATCATACGTGTTTGCATGGTCTCCCTCGCTTCGGCTTATAGCGGCCTGACAGGATAATCGGTATACCCGGCTGCGCCCGGTGAATAGAAGGTGGTCTGGTCTGGAACAGCCAGCTCATTGCCGTTTTGTAGACGTGCCACCAGATCAGGATTGGCAATGAAAGGGCGCCCAAAGGCGATCAGGTCTGCGGCACCGCTCTGCAGGTCCGCCTCGGCCCGTGCAGCATCATACCCGCCGGAAAGGATCACCGCACCGCCACCGGCAGCGCGGAACGCCTGACAGATGGCCTGCACAGTGGCCGGTTCCGGCTTGGGTGCCCCCATGGCAGAATGATCCACCAGATGCAGGTAGGCCAGCCCCAACCCGCCTGCTGCTGCAGCCAGCGCAACGTACTGCTCAGCAATACCGTCGTAGTCGCCACTCATCTCGTTAAAGACACCATAGGGTGAGAGCCGGATACCAACCCGATCAGCCCCGATTTCAGCGATCACCGCAGCAGCAACATCCAGGGCAAACCGGTTGCGGCGTGCTGCATCACCACCATATGCATCGCTACGCTGATTTGCACCAGGATCCAGAAACTGGTTAATCAGATAGCCATTGGCACCATGTACCTCAACCCCATCCAGTCCGGCAGCAAGCGCATTTTTTGCTGCCAGTGCATACTCTGCAATGGCCTGCTCAATATCCTTTGGCGTCATCTCCCGGGGCTGGCCATAGGGCTGCTCCCCCTGGCTATCGGTCCAGATCTTGCCCCCCAGGGCAACTGCCGAAGGAGCCACCAGCTCTGCACCTGCCGGCAGATTGAGCCTGCTGCCCACCCGGCCGCAATGCATCAACTGCATGAAGATACCGGCACCACCCCTATGGACCGCATCAGCTATCTGCTGCCAGCCCGCAGTTTGCTCTACGGAAAATGCTCCCGGTATCCGGGCATAGCCAAGTCCGTTGGGAGATGGCGAGGTTCCTTCAGTAATGATCAACCCGGCGCCCGAGCGCTGACCGTAATAGTCTGCCAGCAGGGTATTTGGTATATTATAGGTGGCCCGTGAACGGGTCATGGGGGCCATGACGACCCGGTTCTGCAGTTTGGTGGCACCAACTGTGTAGTTTGAAAAAAGTTTCATAGTTGCCCTCCTTTTAAACCAGATACTACTGTTAATATTAAAGAAAATGCCGCTGTAGTTCCTGTAGCAGAACATCCAGGGGAATCGGCTTGATCAGACAGCCATCAAACCCCTGATTTGACACCTGCTCCTTGATTTGAAGCGTGGCATGTCCTGTCAGGGCAACTATCGGTACATGGAGGTTTGTTGTCCGTTCTTTTTCCCGGATTACTTCAACTGCCTCAATACCGCTCAAGACCGGCATACTTACATCCATCAGAATCAGATCAGGATCATGCTGCTCCCATGCCTGTAGCGCCTCCTGCCCATCGTGGGCCAGGATGACGGTATGGCCAAATTTTTCTAGCAACTTGCTGGTAAATTTCAGGTTTATTTCATGGTCATCGGCAAGCAGAATACGTAATTGAGGACCATCCCATTCCGGCAATACCTTGCAGGCCGTAGCATCAGCATCTTCTTCGCCTTGGACTTCACGTTGAGTGAACGGCACCACAAGATGGAATGTACTCCCAAGCCTCTCTACGCTCTCAGCCCACAACGTACCGCCCATCATGTTACTAAGCCTTTTACATATGGCCAGGCCAAGACCGGTTCCGCCATGCTTTTTGGATAGGGTGGCCTCTGCCTGAGTAAATGGTTCAAAAATTGTTTCAAGCATATGGGAAGAGATGCCGACCCCTGAGTCTTTAACATCGATCTCAAGCTGCAGTTGCTCTTCATACTGTTCTTTGACGGTTACAGAGAGAGAAACAGCACCTGTTTCCGTGAATTTAACCGCATTGCCAAGCAGATTGAGCAGGATCTGCTTGAAACGTGTCTGATCCCCCTTCAGATAGTCAGGCACACTGTCAGGAATTTGTACCTCTATCGACAATCCCTTGGATTGGGCAAGTGATTTTAGAGAGTTAACAACGCCGTCAATGGTTGATCGCAGCCTGAAATCAACGGATTCAAGCGTGATCTTGCCCGCTTCTATCTTTGAGAGATCAAGCACATCATTCAGCAGTGACAGCAGGGTGCAGGAGGATGATTTGATATCGGCCAGATAGTCCTTCTGTTCACTGGTTAACCGTGTAAATTCAAGTAATTGTGCGGTGCCAATGATGCCGTTAAGGGGGGTGCGAATCTCGTGGCTCATATTGGCCAGAAATGCGCTCTTAGCTTGATTGGCTGCCTCGGCAGCCAGTTTTGCCTGTCTAGCCTCTTCCTGGGCCTGCACCAGCTGTTCAATGTCAATAAATGCGGCCACTACACCGGTTATGCTGCCGTTGGCACCCCTCAATGGCACTGCATTGCCATAGACATTGACGCAGTCACCGTTGTCAAAGATAATCTCTTCTTCAAAGTTGCAGACCGGCATTCCGGTTGTTACTGCTCGTTGCAGCGGTAACTCTGCAATGGACAACTCCCGGCCCTTCTGCAAAACCTTGAAGTGGTCCGTATGGGTACCAGGATGACTCTTGGAGGTATTGCTGCCGTATTCCATCCGTAGCAGCTCATAGGCGGTATGGTTGCCGGTAATGATGCGGCACTGCGGGTCATGGCTGATCAGAACCGCTGCCGGCACTGCCTGCATCAGCGCCTCCAGCTCAGTCAGCCGGGCATGTTCAACTTCGGCGTTTCTTTTCAGCTCCGCTTCGTCTTCCTTGCGTTTGCTGATCTCCCGGACCAGGCTGAGCAGGATCCGGTCATCACCGATATCAACACCACAGGAGCTGACCTCCACCGGAAATGCCCTGCCTTCTTTGGTACGGTGTACGGTCTCAAAGAGGATTCCCTGCTTATCCGCTTCATCCATCTGGGCATAGGCTGAAGCTGCACAATCCGGTGTCCTGAGATCACCTATCGTCATGCTCGACAGTTCGTCGTGGCTGTAGCCGTAGGTCCTGACAGCCGCATCGTTCGCCTCCAGAATCCGGCCATCTTCCCTCCGGATAAACAGGGCGATGTCGCGGCTGTACTTGGAGAGCAGCTCGTAACGACGCAGGGCAGATTCAGCCTGCTTCAGCTTGGTGATGTCCTCGGAAAAAATGACAATGCCGCCAACCTCGCTATTGTTCGAGAACCAGGGACGAATCTCCCAGCGCAACCACTGTACCGATCCGTCGGCACGTATAAAGCGATCAGCATCAGAAGTCAGAACCTCTCCTGCAAGACAACGTCGATGTAGTTCTTTCCACCGGTCCGGTATTTCAGGAAAGACTTCATAGTGCGACAGTCCCTGCAGATCCCGGTCGCCCAATTGATAATCCGTCAGCCAGCGACGGCTGACATACAGGTAGCGCATCTCCTGATCAAACATTGCCAAGGCAGCCGGGGCATATTCAACAAAGAGTCGCAACTTTTCTTCATTCATTCGTAGCTGTTCCATCGGCCCAATAATTCCTTGCTCAGTGTGAAGTAATCAATTGCTCAGGCGTGCTAGTCATCTCACAAAATCTGCTTTTACAACAGATATCAGGAATCTAGTCTAATATACCGTCAGATAAAGTAAAGTGATTAGGTCAATTTTACTCCTGACACCGTTAAGTGCTTCATAATGACCTATCCTGTCATAGGGATATGGTATGCTGCTGCAATGTATTTTGGGGGAGATTTGGTGTGGCAACCGACCTGATGGACAGGCTGAAAATACTGGCAGACGGGGCAAAGTACGATGTTTCCTGCTCTTCCAGCGGCAGCTCTCGTGCGAACAGCAACGGGGGGATCGGCTCTGCTGCGTCCACCGGTATCTGCCACACCTGGACCAGTGATGGCCGCTGCGTCTCGCTGCTCAAGATCCTGATGACCAACGCCTGCATCTATGACTGCGCCTACTGTATCAACCGTCGCAGCAATGACGTGCAACGGGTGGCGCTTTCTCCGGCCGAGGTGGCAGAGCTGACTATTGGCTTTTATCGCCGCAACTACATTGAAGGGCTGTTTCTCAGCACCGGCGTGGTCCGTTCTGCTGACTACACCATGGAGCTGCTGATTCAGGCGGTCCGCACCCTGCGGGAGCAGTACCGCTTTAACGGCTATATCCACCTGAAACTGGTGCCAGGTGCTGATCCGCTGCTGGTGCAGCAGGCCGGACTCTGGGCTGACCGGGTCAGCGTTAATCTGGAACTGCCCACCCGCGAAAGTCTGGCCCTGCTGGCACCGGACAAGAGCCGTGATGCAGTGGTAGGGCCGATGCGGCAGGTCAACCAGCTGATCACGGTCAATCGGGCCGAGCGGAAGCAGTCCCGCAAGGTGCCCCGTTTTGCCCCGGCCGGGCAAAGCACCCAGCTGATTGTGGGGGCAACGGGTGAATCTGACCGCCAGATCGTGACCCTGTCTGAACAACTCTACCAGCGGCTGGATCTGAAGCGGGTCTACTATTCCGCCTTTATTCCTACCGTGGCCGACACCCGTCTGCCAGCCCGGCCCGAGGCGCCACTACGGCGTGAGCATCGCCTGTATCAGGCTGACTGGCTACTGCGCTACTACGGCTTCTCGGCCCATGAGCTGCTGGATGAGGTCAGTCCCAATCTGGACAGCGAGCTTGATCCCAAGACCGGCTGGGCCTTGCGCCATCTGGAACTGTTTCCGCTGGAGATCAACCGTGCCAGTTATGAAGAGCTGCTGCGGGTGCCGGGAGTCGGGGTCCGCTCTGCCCAGCGGATTATTCAGGCCCGGCGGCAGGGCCATCTGGGGATTGACGATCTGACCAGCCTGGGGATTGTCATGAAGCGTGCCCGCTACTTCATTACTGCCCGTGGCCGGTATGCCGGAGAGATCAAGCTTGAAAGCAACACCCTGCGCAGTAGACTGGTGGACGGGCCGGAACAGAAGCGTCCGGTCCAGCTGAGTCTTGATCTGGAACAGCCGCTGCGTGACGAGACCGCCAGTCTGATTACGGGAGAACTGTGATGTCCGGCTGCTACTGTTATGACGGCACCTTGGCCGGGCTGCTGACGCTGTACCCCCATCTACTGGCAGAACGGGCTGCTGTGGAGCGGATCAGTGCCGCTCCGCCTGATCAGCAGAGCCTGTTCAACAGTGAGATCTGCATTGCCACTGATCAGGCCGTGGCAGAAGTGTTCTGGCAGCACCTGACCCGACGACTTTCCCCCCACTCACTCAAACTGCTGCGGCGCTGCCTGCTGGCTGATCATCCCCAGCAAGAGCTGTTGATCTACCACTATCTTCTGTTGGAGGCGGAACAGGGCAGGAGGGTTGACGGAATGCTGGCCCACCCGCAGGTGGCGCCGGTATGGAAGCTGGCGCAGCAGGTGGCTCGGGAGGCGCACCGCTATCTGGGCTTTGTCAGGTTCCAGCAAATACAGGGCGGGCTGTACTACGCTGCAATCAGGCCGGATCACCGGATCCTGTTACTGATCGGCACACACTTTGCCGAGCGGTTCAGTGACCAGCAGTGGCTAATCCATGACCAGCGCCATGGCGAGGGGATTCTGTACGATGCTGAAAAACAGGAATGGCTGCTGTTGCCGATGGAGGTGACAGCCCAACCTGATCTCGCTCCAGAGGAAGCGCAGTTTCAGGAACTGTGGCGTAGCTACTTCAGCACCCTGGCCATCCCGGAGCGGACCAATCTGAGGCTGCAACAGGGTAAAGTACCTTTGAAGACGCGAAGCTGCCTGACAGAGTTTACGGTGTAAGGATGGCGTTCATGTGGGACCGCAGATCGTAACTGGCCGGCAGTGACCCGCAATACAACATAGACTTGTATTTCTCGCAGTACATGTGGCGCTGCTGTTTGTCTCCGGTAACCACATCCTTGATGCTGTACTGAATCCACAGTCCCTGACCGTCAGGGAACTGCTGCGCTTTTAAAAGTACTTTAGCCGGATAGGCACCATCTGCATCCGGTGTGGTCATAATGTTATGTCCGGCAACAAATGGTGTCGGATGATACTTCACAATTCCGGCAGTTTTTGGCTCAATAGAAATTTCTGAAAATACGGTCTTCTTGCCCAACTGCTTCCGCTTTTCCTTCATCTTGCTGATGGCGATGCTCTCGTTTTCACATCCGGCAACCACAATCTCATGCACCGCATGCACCACCGTCGTATAGGCAGCGGGCAGAGAAGAATCGACCGGTGAGCCAAGGCAGACACAGGCAGGCAATGCTATAAAACGTACAAAGTCTTTTTTCATGGGGATATGCCGGAAGGTTGAAGAGTCCTTGTGATTGGTCTGGCAAACTGTTTGTTGGTTCTTTTTAACAGAAAACAGCTGATTGTCAAATGCAGCAGGCTGGCCCGCAGCTAGCTGCGTCGGAAGGCCACAGTATCAGCGCAGCAAGCTGACCAGAAGCGGCAGCAACAACGCCGTGAGTAGACCGTTTAAGGCCATTGCCAGGGCGGAAAAGGCGCCACTCACCCGGCTCTGATGCATGGCATGGGCAGTGCCGATCCCGTGGGAGGCAACCCCGAAGGCCATACCGCGGGCAGTATCATCATGCACCCGCACCCATTTCAAGACAAGATCGCCAATTACGGTGCCGGTAATGCCGGTCAGCACCACTGCTACTGCCGTCAGAGACGGCAGGCCGCCAATCTGTTCACTGATCCCCATCGCTATCGGCGTCGTCACCGATTTTGGTGCCAGGGTCAAGAGCAGTACCCGTTCTCCCCCCAGCAGCCAGGCGATCCCCACCGCGCTGGCAATGGCAGCCAGTGAGCCGGACAGCAGCGCAATCGCAATCGGCCTGAAGGTCTTGCGAATCATGGCCACCTCACGGTAGAGCGGTATTGCCAAAGCGACGGTGGCTGGCCCCAGTAGAAAGTGGATAAACTGGGCACCTTTGAAATAGGTCTGGTACGGTGTGTTGCTGAGCTTGAGCAGAAGAACCAGTATCAGCACAGCAATCAGGACCGGGTTGAAGATCGGGCTGCAGCCCAGCCGCCGGAACAGCCAGCTTCCCAGTTGATAGGCGATCAGAGTCACTGCCAACCAGAGCAGCGGCGTAGTGGAGAGATAGACCCACAGTTGCGAGACATCACCGGTCATGGAGTCCCTCCTTCATCCTGCTGATTATGACGGTTGGCCCGTTGCATGACCTGACCGGTCACCGCAATGGTCACCGCCGTACCGATCACGATCGCGCCGCCAAGCGGCAGCCAGGAACGGACAAGCAGATCCAGGTTGGTGATTACCCCTACCCCGGCCGGTACGAACAACAGCGCAAGGTAGCGGTGCAGGGAATTTGCCGCACCTTCCAGCTCAGCAGGCAAACGCTGCTTGAGCAGAAGGCCACAGAACAAGAGCAGCATGCCGATTACCGGCCCTGGCACCGGTAGCCCGGTCAGCCGGGTAATGATCTCGCCAAGCAGCTGGCAGACCAGAATAATGGTCAACGAACCGAGCATTGTGGACACCTCCGTACATGCATTTATTCCAGCACCAGCAACCCGACCGTACCGTGTACCACCAGTTTGTCTTCCTGATTGGTCACCTCAACCCTCACGCTGGCAGTACGGCGCCCCAGGTGCAGCAGCTCTGAACGGGCTGTCAGCAGATCCCCCGCCGCGGCTGGGCGAATATAGTTGACCTGCAGGCTGGTAGTGGTGCAGGCGACCCCGGAGGGGAGCAAGGGGCGGGGGAAGAAGGAGGCGGTATCCACCAGTGTGGCCAGCAGGCCACCGTGGGCACCGCCAAAGTAGTTGCAATGTCGCTCGTCAACGGTCACGCACATAACCGCATGGCGTTCGCCGATCTCCTGCAGTTGTATCCCCAGAGTCTGCAGCAGGGAGATGTTATTGATCGATTCCGGGGTAGCTGGCTCAATGGCCATGGCAGCACCTCTATGTCCATCTTAACGTGCGGTCTCTCGATTGGAACAACATATTCTATTGGTAGCTCTTACCTGTACCGTAACAGCAGGACGCGTTGATTGGCAGCATCTTTTTTATGGTACGTACGGCCCTTCAGGTAAAGCTGGCTGACAGAGAATTTAATTCCTTTTCAACCCAAGCTGCCGGAAGATATTCTCTACTCTGGCACTGTCTTCCACGGTAAAACCGATATTGATCCACTGGCTCTTCAGGTCGGCAATGAAGATAGCGTCACGCCTGTGCCGGTTATAATCTGCCGGAAACCAGGTCTTGAGGTTACCGGTTCCGTGCAGTCGCCACTTGCCGTTCCAGATGGTCGGCGCACAAACCGTAATACTGGCGATATCTGCCAGACGGACCGTCTTGGGGGTATGCCTGGGAAAATAGTAATCAGCAAAGACGATCTCGTCCGCTGTTATGGTAATCAGGCTATCGTGGTAGGTTAGATTGTTGGTCATAGTGTTTAACGTCACAAGGCGCACCGGCGGAGCGCAGCGAAGACCGTGTGCCGCCGCAGGTTATGCGCTCTCGCTTGTCTGGTACTCAGCCCACTCAAGCATCTCAGCAAGCACTTCGTCTACATCTCGTTGTGAAATCATGAACCTGCTACCATTTTTCCATATTCCAAGGTTAAACGGCCCAGGCCCATCAGCGCATAAAGGATAATGTTGTCCAGCAGGTTCATTATGATTGTCATCCATGATCAAAAGACGCGTCGGACTGATCGGAAAAGTTACAATGGTACCTTCAGTACCGAAACCGAATTTTTCTTTCTCTAAATGATCCTTACATACTGGATTATCTGACGTAATAAATGCGGGGGTATCAGCGAAAATTATTGACCATCGCTTTTTCAAAAGAAGCTTTGCCATGTGTCCGGCATGTGCTTGGACTGAATCGCAGAAAAATCTGTGATGATCATCTTGATTCCATTTTTTATATTCATGCCAGTCACTGGCATCAAACTTCTGTAATTTCCCGTTGGTCTCCACGTATGCAATATCAGGTGTACCGTCAGGCTTTTTCGATACCTGATCGTACAGCGTCACTAGGTGCTTGTGGGCCTCGACGCACTGTTTGAGGCCGTTCGGGTGGCGAAGGTAGAGAATGGAGACAAATAGCGATACAGCTTTACGTAACGGCTCCCATAAAAGGTCGGCATAACCTTCGGCTAGAGTAGGCCATATAACAGAAAGTAGTTGCTCAATGCCGGATAATTTCGCTTCAAGTCCCCATTCCCGCTGGCCTTCCTTGTTAGGGGGCGAGTACAAGAAGCGCTTTGCGCAGATGTTTCTTATATTGGTCAGCCTTGGATCCCCGTCCTCATCGTTTTTGGAAAATATCCACGTTTTTGGATTCTTTGTCCGTTGGGTCTCAGGCGTTGCAAAATATTTCAGGTAAAACTGTGGAACCCAATGCTGGTTTACAGGTTGACTCATTTATTTACTCAGATAACGGTCGATTAGATCAGCGACCGCCATAAGCCGCCCAATTGAACGAAGAGTTTTGCGTCTTACAGGCATGCCAGCGCTCCATAATGAAGATTACAAGAGTATGTGATGCATTGACGGCAAGTCGAGCCTCAGAAACCTGAATTTCTGGAGGTGCAATGCCACGCCCATGCGCAGATCCAATGTGCGTGCGGTATGCCCCGATGCCATCCACAATGGACGACAATCCTTGAAGAATTTTCTTCTGATCCTCATCAAGAGTAGGATCAATATTGAGACCCAAGTGCATCTGCACGCTCCGCCAAAGTGGGACGATTGTCTGTTTGTTTGGCATTTCGAGCCTAAAAGTTTCTATGTATGTCTTACAAAGAGCTTCTATAATTGAGCTTGCGGCAGTTATGGCAGCATGTGGGTCTCGATCCAGCTGTGCTACTGCACGATCAAATTCAACTTCGATTGATGCATAGTCTCCTACCTTTAAAAAGTCTGCTAGTGTTTTGGTTGCCGGGCTTGCCCCCGCAAGGGTCACAAAGCCATTGGTCTGATAGCTCAACTGGTTCTTCGAAAGGCTTTCTTTGATTCTTTTTTGTCCTTCAGCAATTTCAGGCCGGATGAAGTGAGATGGTTCTTGGTCCATGAACTTTTGAATGACCTGACCGAGAACCAAAAGAGCGTCTACGCTCGGGTCGTCGTTGCACCTCTTTAACCATCTGGCACATTTTGTTTCACAATTGCCTTCTGGTACATCACCTGGTGCACCACTCTCCATGAACAGAGAATTGAGCGTCGAGTGACTGTAGTAATAAGCGGCAAGGACTGAAGAAACAGCGCCGATGACAGAATTGGGAATCGGATTTGCCAATTTTTAATCTCCTATCGCATAACTCCTTATTGAGCGGTTCACGCGCGTGCGCGCGTGAACCGCTCAACCTCCCAAATGGAACATTTCTCCGGCAGTATACCACACCTGAAAGCGAGTTCCAGGCTGCCCTACACGCCGTAATGGGCAAAGGCCTCTAGCATCCTATTGTCCACACTTTCAATCCATTGGCAAATCAGCCGGTTACAGTAGGCGTGGCGCCGTCTTCAGCCGCTCCAGCGTTGCCAGGTTTTCAGCGCAAATTTGGCGGAACGGTTCAGAAATACGATCATCAGCCTGCACACGCCCCCAGAACAGACAGGCACCATCAAGCGCCGCACCCCATTCCTGATGAGCGCCGGGCACTGCGGCAGGTGGCGTAAAAGTACGGGCTGGTGCTGCACCATCCAGGGGACGGTACAGCATCGGCAGCAGATCATAGGCCGGTGCAAGGGCAAATCGTTTGCTGCCTTCGGTCATAATCAGGGAGACATTGCCAAAATGTTGATCATTATTGGCAATCAGGCTGCTAAAGACCGATAACCAACGTAATGCTGAGGCATCCTGCGTTGAGAGCCTGCCATCGCTTTCCATCCGGTTGGCAGCATTAACCCAGTTGTCCTGATAGCCGTAAAATTCATTATCCACTGCCCGCAGCGAGATAATCGGCAGACGACCATGCAGGCCGGTCCGGTCAAAGCGAAGTACCTCCAGAAACTGGCGGCCGCCAGCTTCCAGAACCGTGCTTTGTGCAGCAGCAATGCCTGCCTGTTGCGCCACCTGCAGTGCATGGTGTTCACACACCAGCAGGTCTGCCCAGCGCCTACCCTCTTCACTGCCCATTGGTGAAGAAAACTTGACCAGTACGTTCTGCACCATGCCATTCTGTTCAATGGTGGCGGTAAATTTGGGCTGTTCACCCCCTGCTGATGATCCAACAGGCTGCCCTTCCATCGCCTCCTGGGCCAGGCAAGGATAGGATTCTGACCTGGCTTCTGCCGTGATGGCGCGCCCCGTTACCTGAACCATACGAAAGTAGCGTTCAAGGGATTCCTGCCCCACCACCAGATTACCCATGGTGTCTTCACCACGGCGAACAAGCGCCATCAATGCATGGTCTTCCTGCCAGTCATTGCTGCGTGGTGGCAGGCCAAGCTCTTGATGGCAGGTGCGCACAAAGGCCCTGCCCACAAATCCTTCCGGGTGCAGGTCAGCCAGAAACCAGGGCAGGCTTTTAAAGAACTGCTCCCGGCCATCAACCGGTTGCCAGAGAAAGTCAGTTTGGGCCACGCAGCAAAGCGTTCCAAGCAAACGGGCATTACCCTCGCTATCAATGGCATAGACCGGAAAGCTGCCCCCCAACCCACGCAGATCACGCACCCTGCTGTAGCGGCGTGCGCGGGCCTTGCCGATTGCCAGCACACGGTCACCCAACTGAGCAAGCAGGCGTGAGATAACCGGCTGGCTGAAGCCAAAACGCTGCTGTATCTCTGGCGAGGAGTAGATGCCGGTTGCCAGAAAGGCAAGCAGCCGTTCTTGATTTTGTAACGCGCTCTCTTGCATAGTTACATCCAGATTCAGAATAGATACTGAATAGATAGTCTAAACAAATATTATAG
>NZ_JAOTRZ010000311.1 GCF_030247655.1 Trichlorobacter sp.
CCACTGTGCAGTTCCATCCAGCGGTTCCAGGCGCTGACGTTCAGTTCACGGTCAAGTACCACCAGGCCGAGGTTGATGGTGCTGAATATCTGCTGATACTCATTCATAAGGCCCCAGAAATTCGGCAATGGCCTGTTTCAACCAGGGCATGATGCTGTGCTGGCTGACCAGAAACAGGTAGCCGCTGACGTTGTACCGCTCAAAATTAAAGACAGTCTTGAACAGGATCGCAAAGGAGTCAGAGCTGTTCAATACATCGTCCAGAGTTTCAAAAATCTGCTCCTGTGAGAAAAAGCGAGGCGGCGCATAACTGACCACATCCCCCAGCATCTCTGCAATCTTGCCGACACAGGCACCGATGATGATATTGCCCACCTCCACCAGGGTTTCCTTTTCTAAAACATCAATGTCGTAATTTTCACCGAGTAGCGCCATCTCGCCATCAAAAATTCTAAGTAATTTGCGGCCTTCTCCATGGGGAAAGACCAGGAAGCTGCCGCCGCTGAACTTGCCGCTGAAGAACTGGGTAATCATGCTCATGTCAGTGGTGTCGGGGATCTGGTTGTGAATGTAGCTGATTACTTCATCCGACTGGAGAACGGCAATATGGGGCACAGAGAGGATGACATGCAGGTTGATAATTTCAGCCAGGTCTGCAGCGGCCCGGCCAAAGCCGATATTCATGATCTCCTGCAGGGCATCTTTTTCAAGCTCGCTCAGTTCCCGTAATGGATTGCTCATTACTGTTTCTCCGTAGTGAGCGCCTTGTTAAGTTCAGCCTGTACCGCATCTTTAACCGGTGGCTTTTTGAGCAGGCCAAAGGCTCCCAGTTCCATAACTCGTTCAATGGTACGTGTCTGAATATCGGCGGTAAGGATGATCACACGGGCCGTTGGGTCATATTTGCGGATCTCGGTGAGGGCGGCCATACCGTCTAAACCCGGCATGGTCAGATCCATAAAGGTCAGATCCGGTTGAAAGGTCGTGTACAGCTCAATAGCAACGCTGCCGTCATTTCCTTCTTTAATCTCATGGCCTGCATCTTTGGGGATACAGGCCTTAAGGCTCATCCGGGCGACAAGTGAGTCATCAATAATCATAATTTTTGCCATACAAGCCCTCCAGAGACATATAGCTTTTCAATCTGAGTTTGACGTCGGAGTATAACAAATCATTCGGGTGCTGCAAAGTCATCTTACACGTGATTGCGCAGCATCAACTCATCCGGATGGGGAGAAAAATAGAGCTGTTCAGACAAATAAGTTTCATGAAAGCGGCTGGTATAGTGATTCAGCAATGTAATTGGTACAATGAGCGGCAGTTGGCCGATGCGATAGCGTTCAATCAGGCCCAATAGCTCCTGCTTTTCCCAGGGGGTCAGCTGCTTTTTGAAATAGCCCTGGCAGTGCATCAGCACATTGGCCTGTTTGGCGGGCGTGGCCAATAACTGTAGCGCTGCCATGAATAGTTTTGTGTAGGCTGGCAGCAGCTCCTGCAGGGCAATGGTGCTGGCCACCAGCTTGCCCAACTGTCTATAGTGGTCGGGGGAGTGGGCCATGATCAGTAGTTTGTGAAGGGTGTGAAATTGTATCAGATCTGCTTTGGCAGGCTTCGCAGCAAGAAAGGTCAGCAGGCGATCATAGCTGTAAACCCGTTCAATGAAGTTTTCCCGTAGACGCGCATCGCTCAGGCGTCCCTCCTCCTCTACCGGCAAGAGAGGGAACGCATCTGTCAATGCCTGGGCAAACAGGCCCTGGCCGCTGGTAAGGGGTGGGCCTTTGTCCTGATAGATTTTCACCCGGAACAGGCCGCAGCTGGGCGAGTTCTTTTTTAAGATAAAGCCCCGCAGTTGGAGTTGCTCCAGCTCCTTGATCCGTCTTTGACAGCATTCGAGCATCTGTTGCGTAAGGTCGTGACCGGTCTTGACGGTAATCAGACGAGGTGAAGCTGGATTGCCGCTCAGGTGCATCGCCTCACGGGGGATTGGGAGGCCGCTTTCAACTTCCGGACAAACCGGGATAAAGCAAAAAGAACCTGACAGCTGATCAGTGATATAGTGATGCTGCTTGTGCCCGCCATCATAACGGACTTTTTTACCTAAAAGGCAGCTGCTGGTCCCAATAATTATAGGTTGTTTTGGTTTCATTAAATCCCCCTCAGGCGCGCTTTTAGCGATTGACATACCGCCTTTTTGTGCTACTTAGTTGCAATAGTATATCACCGTTTAGCGTAAAGGAGCTGTCTTGTCATGAATTTTACCATCAAGCAGAAGATGACGGCGCTGATAACCTTTCTTCTGGGTGTAGCGGTGCTGGTCACCGGGTTGATGCTGTTTACTTTTATCAAGATCAACTCGTCTCTGGATCAGATGGACCGGATTACCAAGATTCAGCATGCAGCCATGCAGGGCTCTATCCATATGCTGAAGGCTCGTGAGTATGAAGGTGAGTTTTTTACTCGCAAGGATGATAAGTGGACTGCCCGGGTAGAGAAAGAGGTTGACGAAGTCTA
>NZ_JAOTRZ010000312.1 GCF_030247655.1 Trichlorobacter sp.
GTAATAGCCAGCTCCACCTCTTCCACCACAAACAGCTCCGATAACAGCCGTTTCACCTGATGGGCAAGATTGACAGCCATCTCACGATCCCCGGTAAGGGGTGCAACCAGAAAAAATTCATCGCCAAGAAACCGCCCCACCACTGAATCTTCAGAAGCCGTCTGCTTCAGGCGTTTGGCAACTTCAATTAGCAACAGGTCGCCAAAGTCATGGCCAAAGGTGTCGTTGACAAATTTGAGGTTATCGATATCAATCAGCAGAAGGGATAAGGTCTGCTCTGCCTCCATCCGCTTGACGGTGGCATTCAGATGACTTTCCAGATAGTAACGGTTATAGAGCCCGGTTAGGCTGTCATGGCTGGCCTGCCAGCTCAGGGACTCTTCATGGGCCTTGCGGCTGGTAATATCTTCTTTGACCGCAATAAAATTGGTGATTTCACCAGCCTCATTCCTGATCGGGGCAATACTGCAGAGATCCCAGTAAAGTGTGCCGTTTTTGCGTTTATTGCAGAACTCTCCCCGCCACTCATGGCCAGCCAGGATAGTCTGCCAAAGCTCTGCATACAGCTCCAGTGGCTGTTTTCCCGACTTAAGCAGACTGGGTTTTTGCCCGATTATCTCATCATACCTATAGCCGGTTACCATGCAAAAATGGGGATTCACGTATTCGATCACCCCTTGAGTGTCGGTAATAATGACTGAGTTGGCGCTCTGTTCAACCGCTGCAAACAGTTTACGACGCTCTTCAACCTGATGGTTCAGATCGGCTGTTTTACGTAGCACTTCACGCCGCAGCAGGGCCACAAAGATACCAAGCAACAGCGCCCCACCCAACACCCCGCCCAATAGCCACAAGAGCCAGCGCGGCATACGGTACCCGGCCCCTTCTATCCCCAGCCAACGTTTCAGAGACTGGTGATAGACCGAGTTACGGTCCTTTTTCATCGCTTCAAGCCGGGTATCAAAGGCGGCAAGAAGCGCCGCATGCTTACCCTTTGGTGCAGCCACCTGCACCGAGACCGGACTGAAGATGATCGGCGTGGGCTTAACTTTAAAAGAGCGCTCGTTTAAAAGGGAAAAAAAGCGGTTTGCCACCCCGGCATCCACTTCACCCCAGTCAATCATATCAAAGACATCTCTAAAATTATCCGCGTAGACCAGATCACAACGGATATTAAACTGCTGCAGCATCTTGATAAAAGTATTGCAGTAGACATCATTCTTTACTACGGCGACCCGCTTGCCACTCAGATCAGCATAGCTCTCAATCTTCTGGCCAGGACGACTGTAGAGCAAGCCCCAGTTTGAGATGACAGTGTGTTGATTATAACTGTATTTCTGCGCTCTTTCCGGGGTATGGGCAATACCCACCAGCAGATCAATCTCTGCGTTTTCAAGATTTTCAAGACATTCATTCCAGATACAGGGGCTGTATTGGATAGTCCACCCTTCCCGACTGGCCACCTCCTCAACGATGTCAATCATAATCCCCTGGGCCTTGCCATTATCTGCCGTACCGGCCATGGGATGATTCTGTTCATAGCCCACCCGTACAACTTGAGCCGTATGGGCAAAAGTCGGCAGCAGCATGAGAAGCAACACGATCGCACACGCTGTTAGCATCATAGGATGCATAGGTTTCATGCAGCTGCTCCCTCAGTAGTTTTGATACCAGTCTCCGACTGTCTAATTCTACCACAGCTCCATGATCCTGCAACCCGGCCCGACTCCTATTTTACACTAACCGTTCAGTTGCGACGTATCATCCAGAAAAACAAAAAGCCGCACCCTTTTAAAGTGCGGCCGACGCAACATATCAGTAGCAACAGAAACCTTCAGTCCGTGCAAAAACAGGTCTGTAGCGTCTGAAGGGGCTGAATAAAGCTACAGTTTTAGCCGAAGATCCCCGAATTCCGGTATGCAGCCGGGATGCCGCTGTCCTTACGTACTTCAGGCGGCTTTGTTTCCTTCTTACCTCCGGCTGCTGATTGGTTTGCGGGAACATGGGGCAGTTTTTCAAGCTTCTTTGCCGCCACGTTCAAGGCGATTAAAAGCATCTGAACATTGGCGCCAGGTTCACAAAGCAACACCAGCAATCGCTCCCCAACAGACCGGGCAATCAGTTTACCCAGTTCAAAACGGACTTCAGCCTGCCTGACACCACCCGTGGCATCTTCAAGCCCTAGCTGCTGCTCCGTCAACAAGCCACAAACCCTGCCAAGCTGATCACTGTCGTACATGTCAGGCAGTGACCGGACCAACAACTGTCCGCTATCATTTGCTATCATTCCGCCAATAACTCCCTGCGACGTCACGACACTACGCAGAATGGTTTCCATTATTTCCTCCTACCCCTGATTAGCCAGGGCACGCAGGACTTCAGTCTCAACCGCAGAGGGTTTGCCATCACCCTGTACACCGACAAAAAGATAGTTTTTCACCCCTTCAAGGGTGACAATATGGCCAGATGCTCCCTGCACCACAGCCCCTTTAAAATTAC
>NZ_JAOTRZ010000020.1 GCF_030247655.1 Trichlorobacter sp.
AGCTAATAGGGGATGCCTTGCGCAACGGGCGGATAGCCAACCGTTCAAAGAGCAGGCCAACCATGGTGGCCAGAAGAACAGCCAGCGGAATCGCTGCCCAAAGCGGAAGTTTTAATGTTTCCATCAGAAAAAGGGTCAGCATCCCACCCAGCATGACAAACTCGCCCTGTGCAAAGTTGATAATGCCGGTGGCATTGTAGATAATGGAAAAACCTATCCCGATCAGGGCATAGATAGCCCCGGTGGAAAGCCCTGACAACAGATATTGCAGTAATTGATTACCTAATTCCATGGATGCTGTTTACCAACCCTTTACAGACGTAAAGACAGGCATACTGAAGTGCCTGTCTTTACGGTAGTGTGTCTATAACTCATACCGACAGAAAAAGACTGGTTCTATTTTGCAATCACCCAATCTTTGTTCTTGATTTCAACCATAATAAAGGCATCTTTATTCAGGCCAGCATGATCCCCTGCTGAAAAGTTAAAGGTACCACCAATACCATGAAAATCCTTGATATTTTCCAAGGCAGAACGAATTCCTTCAGTGGTTGCCCCGCCCTTTTCAATGGCAGCCTTGATCAGCATCACACCATCCCAGGCATGGCCGCCAAAGTGGTCACCTTCAACCTTGTAATGATTCTGATAGTCCTTGACATAGGCCATCAGCGAACCTTTTTGAGGATCATTCTTGGGCAGTACATCAGAAACAATCACCTTGCCGGATGGTAGCTTGACACCCTCTGCTGCATCACCAGCCAGAGCAATGAACTTCTTGGAGGAGACACCATGGCTCATGTAGAGCGGCAGTTTGAGTCCAAGTTGTTTGGCGTTTTTGGCAATCACTGCCGGACCAGGGTTGGTACCCCAGACAATCAGCACCTGAGCCTGTGAACCGCGGATCTTGGTCAACTGCGAGGTCATGTCCGTGTCTTTAGGACCATAGGTGTCATCCACCACAACCTGCATGCCATACTTACCAGCCAGAGATTTTAACTGCTCCCGACCAGAAGCGCCAAAACCATCAGAGACCGTCAGAATAGCAACCTTGTTTTGCTTATGCTTTTGCAGGTATTCATAAATCTTTGCCACTGCCAATCCGTCATTCTGGGCAGTCTTGAAGACATAGCGTTTAACCGGGTCCGTAATCTTGCTACCGGCGGCACAGGAGATCAACGGTACCTTTTCTCTTTCAGCCACCGGAATCACAGCCATACTCTCACCCGTGGTACTGGGGCCGACAATGGCAACAACCTTGTCATCCTTGATCAGCTTGGTTGCCATCTGAACCGCCTTGGTGGCGTCACCGGCAGTATCATACACCACCAGTTCCAGTTTTTGTCCTTTGATGCCGCCTGCCTTGTTAATGCTATCCACCACCATTTTAGCGGTGTTACGCTCAGGTTCTCCCAAAAAAGCAGGAGGACCGGTCACTGAAAAGAGACCGCCAATCTTGATGGTACCGGCAGCAAACGAAAGTGACGCAGTAAGAAGCAGCAGTGCTGCAGTTGTCAGAGTTGTTAATCGAAAAGCCATGCAAGTATCTCCTTTATTTCAGTATGGCCCAATCGCCTTTATGAATCTTCACCATCTCAAATGCTGACAGGTCCAGGCCATTGTGATCCGTGGCAGACATGGTAAAGACACCGGAAACGCTGACCAGTTTTTTTGTCTGCTCCAGACCGTCACGAATCTGGGCAGGAGTTGCTCCCTTGGTCTTGATCGCATTGGTTACCAACAGGAACGCGTCGTAGGCATAGCCGCCAAAAGTAGACGCTTCAACACCATGGGCCTTTTTGTAGGCAGCATCATACTCTCTCAGCAGCTTTTGTTGCGGATCATTTTTAGGCAGCGCATCATACACAGCAAGCTTTCCTGCAGGCAGCATGATCCCTTCAGCTGCTGCCGGACTGGCCAGTTCAATGTACTTCTTGGAGGCAACACCATGACTCATATAGACCGGTATTTT
This sequence comes from Trichlorobacter sp., assembly GCF_030247655.1. Classification (GTDB taxonomy): domain Bacteria; phylum Desulfobacterota; class Desulfuromonadia; order Geobacterales; family Pseudopelobacteraceae; genus Trichlorobacter. The sequence goes on from NZ_JAOTRZ010000020.1 coordinate 1,970, forward strand.
GATCCCCAGCTGTTTGATATTTTTGGTGATAATGGCAGGGCCGGGGTTGGTTCCCCAGCAGATGATTGCATCAGCCTTACTGGAACGAATCTTGGTCAGCTGCGGGGTCATATCAGTGTCTTTGGGGCCATAGGTTTCATCAGCAACAATAGTAAAACCTTTTTGCGCAGCAGAGACCTTCAGCTGTTCACGACCTGATGCACCAAACCCGTCAGTAACCGTGAGAATAGCCAGATTCTTTTGTTTTACCCTGGCAGCATACTGCAGAATCTTTTCCACTGCCACATGGTCATTGGCTGGAGTTTTAAAAGTAAACTTGCGATCCTTGGCAGGCTCGGTAATCTTGATGCCGGCAGCGCAGGAGATCAGCGGAATCTTCTCTTTCTCGGTCAGAGCCAGCACTGCCATGGATTCACCGGTGGTGCTGGGGCCGATGATGGCAACCACCTTGTCATTCTTGATCAGCTTGGTGGCCAGTTGCACCGCCTTGGTGGCGTCACCGGCAGTATCATAGATCACTGCCTCCAGTTTCTGGCCGTTGATGCCACCCTTGGCATTCAGATCCGCCACCAGCATCTCCAGAGTTTTCTTTTCCGGCTCACCCAGGAATGATGCCGGACCGGTCACGCTGAACAGACCGCCGATCTTGATCGTACCGGCTGCCAACGACATTGTTGCGCTGCAGAGCAGCAGTGCTGCCATACTACAGACCATCACCAGTTTTTTCATGCTCTCCCCCTGTTAAACTACATTGAATAGAGTCGCTCACCTGCAAGGATATTAAAGTTGTTGGCTGTCAGTGTTGCAATCGCCTTGTCGGTCTCATCAAAGCGAAAGATGATCACCGCATTACCGCCACAACGTTCCACAAAGGCGTACATGTATTCCACATTGGTGTTGTCCCGATCAAGGGCCTGCAGAATGATGGACAGGCCACCGGGCTGATCCGGCACCTCAACCGCCACCACTTCGGTTTTGGAGACCGTAAAACCTTTATCTTTCAGCACTGCCTTGGCCTTTTCAACCTCATTCACAATCAGGCGTAGAATCCCGAAGTCAGAGGTATCAGCCAGAGACAGTGCGCGGATGTTGATGCCTGCCTCGCCCAGGATACGGGTGATCTCAGCCAGACGGCCTGATTTGTTTTCTATAAAGATTGAGATCTGTTCAACTTTCATGGCAAACCTCCTAGAGTTTTCTGTTGTCCTTAACCCGCTGCGCCTTGCCTTCACTGCGCTGAATGGTTTTGGGCTCCACCAGCTTGACCGTACAGGTAACCCCCAGCATATCCTTGATCTCTTTCTCAATCTGACGGGAAAGGGTCTGCAATACCTTGATCTCGTCGGAGAAGATCCCTTCGTTGACCTCTACCTGCACCTCAAGGGTATCCAGATTATCCTTGCGATCAACAATCAGCAGATAGTGCGGTTCAACACCTTCCACACGAACCAGAATTGACTCAATCTGGGACGGGAAGACATTCACGCCACGGATGATCAGCATGTCGTCAGAACGACCGCTCATCCGGGCGATCCGGCCATGACTACGGCCGCAGGCGCAGGGGGCGTAACTGATGCTGGTGATATCGCGGGTACGGTAACGAATCAGCGGAATCCCCTGCTTGGTGATGGTGGTGATAACCAGCTCACCCTTTTCCCCTTCAGCAACCAGCTGGCCGGTCTCAGGGTTGATGATCTCCGGGAGGAAATGATCTTCCCAGATATGCAGGCCATGCTTTTCCTCGATGCACTCAATCGCTACACCTGGCCCCATGATCTCTGATAAACCGTAGATATCAATCGCATCCAGACCAAGATTGGCCTCAATTTCACCCCGCATTGCCTCAGACCAGGGCTCTGCGCCAAAGATACCGACCCGCAACTTTGAAGACTTGATATCCACCCCTTCTGCAGCAGCCTCTTCAGCCAGATACAGTGAATAAGACGGGGTACAGGTCAACACGGTAGAACCAAAATCCTGCATGATCATGATCTGGCGTTTGGTATTGCCGCCGGAGATCGGAATAACCGACGCTCCGAGCTTTTCAGCGCCGTAATGGGCTCCCAGACCACCGGTAAACAGGCCATATCCATAAGCATTGTGGATGATATCACCCTTATGGGCACCGGCTGCCATAAAAGAACGGGCCATCAGTTCAGACCAGATCTCAATATCCTTCTGGGTGTAGCCCACCACCGTCGGTTTGCCGGTGGTGCCGGACGAGGCATGAATCCTGACAATCTCATCCATGGAGGCTGCAAACAGGCCATAGGGATAGGAGTCACGCATATTCTGCTTCGTGGTAAAAGGCAGACGCTGCAGGTCAGCCAGACTCTTGATATCTTCAGGCTTGATACCGACAGCATCAAAGGACTGCTTATAAAACGGTACGTTAGCATATACTCGTGCAACCGTTGACTGAAGACGTTTCAGCTGTAACGCCTCCAGAGCTGCGCGGGGTAGCGTTTCAAACTCTTCGTTAAAATAGTTGGCCATAGAAAAACTCCAAAACAAAAACTAAAATTCATTAACGCAGAGAAAACAAGGGAAATCAAAAGGGGTAAAACTATTGTATATCTCTGCGTCTTTGCATCTCTCTTTTAAACTCTGCGTTATAAGCTTTAAATTACAATTCCCGGCCCATGGCAAAGGCCTTCAGGTTGATCTCCAGCGCCTTCTTGGGCACCATCTTCTCTAACGCCTGCTGCCAGACCGCATCAGCAATCTGCAAGCGCTTGGAAACCGCACCCAGCATCACCGTATTGGCTGCCCGTACATCACCAGCTCGCAGAGCCAGCCCTTGACCATCAACCAGCAGAAAATCAGGGAACGTGGCTTTTATTTTTTCAGGTAATGCTTGAGGGTAGACAGCCTGCCCCAGCAGTACTGAAGGTGGGGCGATCTTGTAATCATTAGCCACCACCGTAGCGCCCGGCTTGAGCAGCGAAAGATAACGATAGGTCTCCAACAGCTCAAAGCCGAACAGAATATCCCCCTGCCCTTCCGGCACCACCGGTGAAAAGACCTCTTTGCCAAAACGGACATGGGAGACCACGCTGCCGCCCCGCTGGGACATGCCATGAATCTCGCTCTTCTTGACATCAAAACCTGCCAGCATGAACGCCTCGGACAGAATCTCAGAGGCCAGCAGAATCCCCTGCCCGCCTACTCCAACCAGAAGGATGTTCGTGATTGCGGTATCCATTACTTTCTCCCCCCGATGGCGTTGAATTTACAGAGCTGCTGACAGACCGTACAACCGGTGCAGAGCTGCGGGTCAATAAAGGCCTTGCCTTTATTACCATCAGGATTTGGTTTCCACTCAATGGCAGGACAACCGATCCGCAAACAGGCCTTACAGCCGGTACACTTGCCCTGATCCACCTCAAGAACCTTGCCTTTTTCAAAACGATCAGCCCCCTTGATCAGGCAACAGGGACGATTGGTAATGATAACTGATGGTTCTGGGCGATTCATCTCTTCTTCAATGGCCAGTCTGGTGGCATCCAGATCATAGGGATCAACCACACGGACATGCTTGATTCCCAGCACCCGGCAGAGTTCCGGGATATTGACCATTGAAGTCTCATCACCTGAAAGGGTGAAACCAGAGGCCGGGTTTTCCTGACGACCGGTCATGGCAGTAATCCGGTTATCCAGAATGATTACGGTGGCTGGAGCCTTGTTCCAGGCCATCTCCATCAAGCTGTTGATGCCGGTGTGCAGGAAGGTGGAATCACCAATCACCGCCACAACCCGCTTCTGCTCTTCAGGAGGCAACGCCCGCACCATACCGGAGGCCATGCTGATGGAGGCTCCCATGCAGACACAGGTATCCATGGCATTCAGAGGGGGCATAAAGCCCAGGGTATAGCAGCCGATATCACCGGTCACATAGGCGTTGGCACGGTTCAGCTGATAGAAAACACCACGGTGGGGACAGCCGGGACACATGTTGGGCGGACGTGGCGGTACAGGTTCAATAGCAATGGCTTCTGATGCAGCAACCTTGATAATACCGGCCTTGTCAAAGGCAGCTTGAATCCGGCCAGGAGACAGTTCACCACATAGCGTAGTCAGCTCCTTGCCCTGGCAGGCAATTCCCATGGCCTTGACCTGATCCTCAATAAACGGATCAAGTTCCTCAACCACAAACAGCTGAGCAACCTTGGAGGCAAATTCCTGAATCAGCTTGGCTGGCAACGGCCAGACCATGCCCAGCTTCAACACGCTGGCGTCGGGCAGTGCCTCGCGCACATACTGGTACGTTACCCCGGCACAGATTACGCCGATCTCGCTGGAATGAAGCTCCATCCGGTTAATCGCAGCAGAGTCTCCATACTCTGACAACTTGACCGTGCGTTCTTCAACCATTGGATGGCGAACTCTAGCATTGCCGGGCAGCATTACCAGCTTGGGTGCATCTTTTACCAGCTTGGGCGCAGGCAGGCCACTCACCCGCTCACCCAACTCCACCAATGATTTACCGTGGGAGATGCGGGTGCAGCTGCGCAGCATCACCGGTGTATCAAACTGCTCAGACAGCTCAAAGGCCAGACGGGTAAAGGCCAGACACTCCTGAGAATCAGCAGGCTCCAGCATCGGCACCTTGGCAAAACGGGCGTAGTTGCGACTGTCCTGTTCATCCTGGGATGAGTGCATCTCCGGATCGTCGGCAGCAACCAGCACCAGACCACCCTTGACACCGGTGTAGGAGGCGGTAAACAGCGGGTCGGCAGCCACATTGACACCGACATGCTTCATACAGGCCAGGGCACGGGCACCGCCAAAGCTGGCGCCGATCGCCACCTCAAGGGCCACCTTTTCATTCGGTGCCCAGGAGGCGTTGATTTCTTTGTAATTAATGACATTTTCAAGGATTTCAGTGGAAGGGGTACCGGGATAGGCGCTGGCCACCAGGCAACCAGCCTCATAGGCACCCCGTGCAAAGGCCTCGTTGCCGGACAGAATTTCTTTCATAGGGAGTCATCTCGCTTTGCAACCGTTAAATAGAATTAAAGGGGTAATTTATACACGCTGAAACACTGTATTGTCAATTCGTTTACTCTTGTTTCATATCCTCAAATGGGCGAATCTTCACGCTTTGTGAAGAGAGTAAGTTTGTGGTATGTAGTCAATACAGCCATTGTATCATCAAGACCTCTCAACACGTTTCACAAGGAGCCTGATTCTTGTTATGTCTGTTTATATTGAACTGAGAGATCTAACTGTTCCAGGGGTTGTCAATCACCTCAACCTAAGCCTTAAGCAGGGTGAAATAGCCCTGTTCAAGACACATGGTGAGCAGGAAACCAAACAACTGCTTAAAGTTGTTATCGGTGAATGCATGCCTGAGTCTGGATCGGTACTTCTCGACGATTACCCCTTAGACCTGCTTGATAGCGAACACCTGTTAAGGATCAGAAAGACCGTAGCAACCGTCACCGCACAGGCAGGGCTGATCTCCAATCTGAAGGTTTGGGAAAACATCACTCTGCCTCTGTTGTACCACCATGGCTCAGTACCAGAAGAAGCTGTAGAAAAAGCTTTGCAGCTCCTTGAAAAGCTCGGCTATAAAGGTAATATCTGGGCATTACCCGCCCATCTCAGTTATGCAGAGCGAATAATGGCCGCTTTTGTCCGGGCTGCTATTTCTTCACCACGTCTGATAGTGTATGCTGAGTGCCTTGACGACCTGCCCAGACAGCATCGGGAAATTTTACTGAGTCAGGCCATTGAACTGCAAAGACAGCCCGATGCCCCGGCAGCACTGTTCATCATTACTGGCGATATCCAGCTACCGTTGCTGGAGCCGGATATCACCTGTGACCTGCGCTATAATCCGCCACATATTACGAGGCTGACATGATCACGCAACAAGACCCCAGATTTAAAAACCTTGAACGAAAGATAGGGTTATTTACCTTACTTGCTCTTGCTGGTGTAGCTCTGGTGATTCTGTTAGTGGGGATACAAAAAGACCTTTTCAGTCCCAAATACACCCTTAATGTAACGGTGGACCGTGGCACCGGTTTTACCAAAGGGATGCCGGTCAAGCTCTCCGGTTTTAGAATCGGACGGATTACTGACATGGCCTTGAATGAACAGGCCATGGTCGAAATTAATCTTGAAATAGCAAAGAAATACAGTAAATGGATTCGCAGCGATTCAACCGTCAAACTGGTCAAGGAGGGGCTGGTAGGTGACAGCATCGTAGAAGTATCAGTAGGCTCTCTGGATAAGCCCGAACTTAAGCCTGACGAGTCAATCACCTATCTAAAGACCAAGGGTCTGGATGAGCTGGCAGATGAAATAGCTGAAAAAGTAAAACCGGTATTGAATGAAGTGCGGGATATTATCGGCTATGTCAATGACCCCAAAGGTGATCTGAAAAAGACCATCCGTAATCTGGAGCTGTTGACCCGTCATATTGAAACCACCCGCAGTAATGCTGACACCCTGCTGGTAAGCACCACCCGCAATCTTGAGGCGATCAGTAACCGGACGACGACACTGCTGGATACCACCACCCGCAAGATTGACAGCCTGGATGTAGCCAAGCTGAATACAACACTTGATAAATTGCCAGCACTGTTGGAGAAGACCGACGCTGCCATGGTCAATGTAACCGCCATTTCAGCAGAAACAAAAAAACTGTCGCAACAGGCATTCCCTCTGATCCCCGGTGTTTTATCCCGTACAGAAGAGCTCTTGTTCAGTACGGATAGATTGGTGAACAGCCTGAACAGCTCCTGGCTGCTGGGAGGCAGTTCAGCCCCTGTTCCAGCCCGGTCTTTCACGGCAGGTGACAGCCATGACTAGCACACTTTTAAAATTCGTCTTGTTTGTAGCTGTCTGTAACCTGTTAAACGGTTGTGCCGGCAACAAGGCAACCCAACTGAGAGAACATGAACGCAGGATTACTGATCTCAATGAACGAGCTCTGGACAGTGCTGCAAAAGGTTATGATACTGATGCCCGGAAACTGCTGCAGGAGGCGCTACAACGTTCCTTGGCACAGGATGATCGTAATGGTGTCAGCTTGACCTTGTTAAACCAGAGCAGGCTTGCCCGTCATAGCGGTAACCTGCAGTTGGCTTCGCAACTGGTGGAACAGGCCCTTGTCAGTGCAACCGGAACCATACAGTATGCCGATGCTGCCCAGGAAAAGGCATTGCAGGAGTTAGCGGGCAATCGTCTTGCAGAAGCTGGTCGCTGGGCCGAGATAGCCCGAACATCAGAACAGAGTAGCCTTCTGGGCCGTCGCCTGAATCTGCTGGCGCGGATCGCCTTGTTAAAAAAGGAGAACAGCGAAGCAACCCTTCTGGCTGAACAGGCCTTGGCAGCCAACAAGCATGATGGTATGGAGTTGGAGCGGGCAAACTCGCTGCGGATGCTGGGAACCATAAGAATGCAGGCAGGGCAGCTTGATGAGGCAGAAGAATTGCTGCAAGAGGCACTGAGCCTTGACAAGCAACAGGCAGCATCCGCAAAAATTGCAGCAGATCTTGAAGCACTGTCAGAACTGGCTGGATTAAAGGGTGATAAGAGCCTGCAGCAGGGCTATTTGCAGCGGGCTAGGACCGTAAGGGAAAATAAAGGGGCAGTACCAAAGCAGTAACAGCAGATCAGGTCAGACTGTTGCGCCAGCTGTAGGCCTTTTTCTGACATGCAAGAACCAGATCAGGAGCAACCCCCAACCGCCCCAGGCATTGCTCTGCCTCTTCAAACTCAAGCTGCTCAATCATTTCAGCCAGACAAAGCATGGTGCCCAGATCGCCCTCGTGGGCTATCATGGCACCAACAAGGTCATCTGACAAATTCAGACTTTTACGCATATCATCTGCACCGATCTCAAAGACATCCTTCAGCACCGATAACGTTCCCAGCATAAAACACTCATCAGGTTGGGCATAGCGCAGCAGGCGCGTCTTGCTCAATTCAAGCCGGGCCATTTCTTCCATAAAAGCAGCCCGCACCGCTGCCATATCCAGAAGCGGATTGTGTATCCCCAGACCACCATCATCGGCAAAGATGGCCAGTTGCACCCATCGTTTCAGGTGTTGCAACCCGACTTGAGTGATGGCATGACGCACGGTACGGATCTTTTCACGGGTGGCAAACGAAACAGAGTTGACCAAAAGAAGCAGTTTGTAGGTCAGGGCCGGATCCTGCTTAAAGGTATGCTCGATTTCATTGATGTCAGCATCACGGGAAAGCTGCTGCATCAACTGAAAAAAAGTGCTGGTAGAATTGGTTAAACGGGTCTTCTTGACCAACGAGGGGCGGGCAAAAAAGTAGCCCTGAAACAGCTCAAATCCCATCTTTCGGCAACGCAGATAGACATGACGGCTATCAACCTTCTCTGCCAACATCCTAACCGGATACTGTTTAAAAAGCTCAACTTCCCGGTATTGATCCTCTAGGGGAGTAGTAAGCATATCTACTTTGATGATATCAACTAATCCGTCATATAACGCCTCATACTGCTCGCCATACCGATGATCATCAAGAACCAGCTGATAGCCTTTATCTTTAAGATTTTTGCAGCGCTCAATAATAGCTGGAGTAATGGCAATATCTTCAAGCAGCTCAAGACCAATCATACCTGCAGGCAACAATTCTATGGCATCACTCAACAACATCTCGGCATCGACATTGACGTAGCCATGATGCTCTCCCAATACCTCGCTGACACCAAAACTGGAGATAATATCCACCATAACGCGGGAGCTTGCCTGAACCGGACAATCAATGGTAGCCGAGGCAATGGATTTTGGTGAGCGGAACAGCAACTCATAGCCGACAACCTCTTCAAGGCCGTTCAAAATCGGTTGTCTACCCATCAGATGGCTATGAATATCCACAAAACCCCCAAAAATCAATCTGGTTGCAACGCGGAATAAAGTATACCACCTGTTTGGCGTTTGTCATGTCTGTTTTTGTCTGGCTAAACCTGGTCTGATACGACCAGACCTTCAAGCAGACCGTAATCACTGACTTTCATGGAGGTAAAGCCAAAACGCTTGAGGGTTAAAAGGGTAATCAGGCTACCGGCAATAATCAGATCTTCACGACCTTTTTCCAGACCGGCAATTGAAAGACGTTGTTCAGGGGATAAGGGCGCCAGCAGGTCATAGATGCGCTGTATTTCCTGCTGTTCCAGAATACTGTTGTTTACCTTGCGGTAATCATATTCTGTCATTTCAAGAGAAATTGCTGCCAATGTGGTGGCAGTACCGGCAGTACCCACCAGCTGGATATTGGGAGAAAATGTAATCTGCGCCTGTGCCATCTGCTGCTGTAGACTGTCCAGTTCACGTCCAATTTTATCAGCCATGGCTGCAGGATCAGGTTTACCTTCAGTCAGTCGCACAACCCCCAGAGGCAGACTATGAACAAAAAGAGGGCAAGTGCCCCGAGCAATAGTATACTCGGTACTCCCCCCCCCTACATCAAACAGCAGCACCTGTTCCGGCTGTTGGTCAAGACCAGCCAGTACACCGGCCAGTGTTACATGGCCTTCTGTCAGGCCATCAATTACACCTAGCCGGATACCGGTTTCCTGGGTCATCTGTTCTACAAACGCCGGACCATTAACCGCATCCCGAACCGCACTGGTTGCCACGGCCCGCACCGTGTCTGCCCCATGCTTGCGAATTGTTTCAGCAAACTGGTGCAGACAGGTCCGGGCGCGCTGCATGGCATCCTCAGCCAGTCCGGTTTCGCGGCTGAAGCCGCCTCCCAGACGAACAATGGTCCGCTGCAGGGCCACCTGTTCAAACTGACCATCATCAAACAGATCGGCAATCAGAAGCCGGGCGGTGTTAGTTCCGAAATCAATGGCTGCAATACGACGAGACATGCTTACTCGCCGTCCAGGATACGCTCCTTCAGCTCTTTACCAACCTTAAAGAACGGTAGTTTCTTTGGTTTTACTTCAATAGGTTCACCGGTTTTTGGGTTACGACCGGTATAGGCGCCGTACTCCTTAACCACAAAGCTCCCCAGACCGCGGATCTCAATCCGCTCACCAGCGGTCATCGCCTCGCTCATGGAGTTAAAGATCATGTTGACCACCTCTTCAGCCCGCTTGTGAGAGATCTCGCGTTGGAGTGCAAAGGTTTCGATCAGTTCAGACTTGTTCATGGTACGCTCCTTGTTGTGCAGATTCGCTATAAAAAAACAGCTTATTCTAGGTTCAGGTCAATAAGGCCACTGTTTCCAGATGGGCGGTCTGAGGAAACATATCCAGTGGTGTTGCTTCAATCAGCCGGTAACCAGCAACACCGCACAGGTGGGCCAGGTCACGGGCCAGGGTTGCAGGATCACAGGAGACATAGACGATTCGCTGTGCCCCAAGCTGGCCAAGTTCACGGGCAATACCAGCTGCTCCAGCCCTTGGCGGGTCCAGCAACACCAGATCAAACAGGGCATGTTGAGCAATCAGGTGACGCAGCTCTTTTGAAGCGTCGTTACATCTGAAAGTGCTATTGTTTACACGAAGTTGTCGGGCATTGTCAACTGCCGATGCAATCGAAGGGGCAAACCCTTCAATCCCCAGCAGTTCCTGCACCGCACCGGACAACGGCAGCGAGAGGTTACCGTTACCACAGTACAGATCCAGCATACGCTGATTTGCAGCAGGTTGGGCATAGTTACAGACCAGCTCGACCATACTCTGGTTTTGCAGACGATTGACCTGAGAAAACCCGCCAATTTCATAGCCAATCAGCATGGTATGCGCCGACAAATCACAGCTCGGCACACCTGATAGGTCAGATGACCAGAACCAAAGACCGGCTGAAGCGCTTCTTTTTTATCAATCTGTAAAAAAAGCCCGCAGAGCCCCAACTGTTCCTGATGCTGCAAAAACAGTTGCTTCAAACGCTGCAGGTCGCCACCGGTATATTGTATAACAGCCACCACCCCTGCCAGCCCCTCTTCAAGACTGATCTGTGGCAGACGGTCGAGATCCGGCAGCAACTGAATAACCTGACGCAGTTTCAGCATGGCAGCATTAATGGGTGACGTGCAGATTGGACAACCTTGAGGCAGATCAATCACAAAATGTGACCCACGCCGGTAAAAGCCAACCGCCAGACCCACCGGTGACACATGCAGCTTGAACTGTGCCCGGGCACGATAGCCGTAGGGCTGTTCAGCTGCTGCAGTCTTTGCGACGTTCGGGGTTACAAGACGGGCCACCCGTTGCAGGGTTTCGCTCAGGATCTGTTGCTTGGCATCAGCTTGCGCCTGGTAGCTGATATGTTGCCAATCACAACCACCGCACTGCCCAAAGACAGGACAGCGGGGTTCAACCCGTTGCGGTGATGCCTCCAGCAAATCAACCAGCTCAGCCTCGCAGTAGGAGCGATGTTCCCGTGTCACCCGTACCTTCAACCGATCTCCTGGTGCGGAAAACGGCACAAAGCAGACCTTGCCATCAATCCTGCCCACACCGTTGCCCCCCAGGGCCAGCCGCTCAATGACCAGTTCTTTGGTACTCATAACAGACAAGGGATCCCACGATTACTCTTTTTGCAACGTCTTTGAAATTCAGTATGAATAAAGCGTGAAGGAAACTGTTGACTGCCAAGAAACGGCAACAGGTGGCGATCAAACCGTTCCAGCAGATCCTGACGCACTGTTTCCTGCTCATCAGCATGTACCGCCATTTTTTCCAGATGACGTACAAAAAGTACCTCTCCCCCCAGAAGACGGCGGGCATCTGCTTCAGTTACCTGATCAGAAAACAGCCCCATTTCAAGCGGAACCAGACAACTAACCTCCAGGCAGACCTGCCAGTAGCCACCATAGTAATGACGGGATACATCCGCCACAGTTACCTGCAGGCCATTAGGGAGGTTGTTTTCACGCAGGAACGACTGTTCAGACATACCGACCCTCTTCCAGCGCCTTAACCAGTTCTACCACCTTACAGGCCACCAGCTGTTCTATCCTTAATCCTTTGTCCGCAGTTGCCTTGGATGGATCACCCCAGACCCCGCCGGGCCAGTAGCGGCGCTTGTCCCGCACCAGAATACCGATGGGAAAGGTTGGATACTCTTCAGGGGCTGTGCCCTGTAGCAACTGGGGGTGACTGTGCATGATGCGGGAGGTTTCTATCTCGCCGGCATGGGCATCACCTGAGGTTTCAATGATCCCTCTGCCTTCATCTTTGGCCAGTTCATATTCCGTGACTACCGCTATCCGCAGCTCAGACAGCTCATCCAGCAGCTCTTCGCCGGCATCCTGTAGCGCCAGACGATGGGCACCACCGGCATGGCCGGTCAAAACGACCACGTTCCGCATGCCTTGTCGGTAAAAGGAACGCACCAGATCTTTGAGCAGACAGCGCAAGGTAGTTGTGGAGATGGAAACCGTGCCGGGATGACAATTGGTGGAACGGCAGTTACCATAAGGGATTGGGGGTGCAACAAAGAGCGGAATCAGTTCAGCTGCCCGCTTGCCCACCTGATAGGCCTGAATGGTATCAGTGGACAGCGGCAGGTGGGGACCATGCTCTTCCAGCGCTCCAAAGGGGATATAGACCGTTTTACAGCCGGTAGCCAGGGCTGCCTCCACCTGGGGCATAGTCATCTCTTCCAGCAGCATCAGGCCACCTCAAGAAAACGATGCATCTGGGGTAGCACCCGCACCTCATACAGTTTTTTTGCCGCAACAGCCTGAAAATACATCAGCCGCTCCGGGATTACGGCAACCCGACCGTCCCGACCGGTAACCGGCTGGATAATAAACGGAATTTCATCATCAACCTCTGCAACCAGTTTACAGGCCTGCAGCAGCTCCTGCTCAGTGGTCAGCTCCCCCACAATCACCTTGACTGAAACCTCACGTTCCCGTGCTATCTCAAGAAACTGCTTGTGTTCCTGCCACATCTCCGGGGTTGCAGCCGAAGTTGGCAGTTTAATATCCATACTGATGAAATCAAGATGCTCAATCAACTGTGGCAATGCTTCCGGCAGAGTGCCATTGGTTTCCAGGTGAATCGGCAGCAGAATGTTCAACTCAGGCAGCCAGCGGGCCAGCAAATCAGCATGCAGCATCGGTTCACCACCGGTGATGCTGATGGAATGGTGAGCACCAGGTAACTGTTTACACCAGCGGGAAATAATCCCGATCAGGATTTCAAGGCTGACAGGCTGGGCAAGCTCCTGAAACTGTCCGCTACCCGGTGCGGTTTCCACGCTGCAGACCGCAGGGGCTTCAATTTTGGTATCACAAAAAGCGCAGTCAAGGTTGCAGCCGGGAAAACGGACAAAAATCTGGCGATAGCCAGCCAGCTCTCCCTCCCCTTGCAGGGATGAAAATATCTCTATAAGCGGAACCGAACTATTCATAATATTCGGCACAGGCGTTGTCAGATTCCCAGACCCCGATCCGGTCTACTTTGACATTGCCGTTGTTCAAACGGGTTGAAAGCTGATGGTAGAGATAGCGGGAGATGTTCTCGGAGGAAGGTGAGATATCCTGAAAAAAATGATGTTGATTAACGTATTTATGATCCAGCTCATCCAGTAGAGCATTGGTTTCACGTTTCAGCACCTTGAAATCAATAGCCAGGCCAGCCTGATCCAGTTCAGTAGCCGTTACGGTCACCTCCACCTTCCAGTTATGGCCATGCAGATTTTCACAATCACCCTGGTAATTGATCAGGTTATGGGCAGCGGCAAAGCCGGTCTTGATGGTTAGGCGATACATAGCATTCCTTTCAAAACTATCAGTTAAGACATTATTTTTGTTTCATTACCAGAAAAACATTCAACCCTGTCACGACCTGCCTCCTTAGCCACATACATGGCTGAATCAGCAGCGCGGATCAGACTGGTACGATCATCGGCATCATCAGGAAAGGTGGCAGCGCCAAAGCTTGCCGTAATCATGACACGCTCATTACTATCCGTTAGAAACAGGTGGACGCGAAAACGCTCCAGCAGGTTGGTGGCAACTGCCAGGGCCCCCTGCTTGCCGGTGTTGGGCAGCACAATCACATACTCATCTCCACCATAGCGGGCAGCCCGGTCAGATGAACGGATGTGGCGTTTTACCAGATGCCCCACCTCAGCAATCATCCGGCTACCCACCAGATGGCCAAAGCGATCATTGACCCCTTTAAAGTGATCAAGATCAAAAAACAGTAGTGACACCTGACTTTTGTACCGGTGGCTGCGCTCAAGCTCATATTCCAACAGTTCATGAAAATGACGGGCATTATGCAAACCGGTCAGATCATCCGTAACCACCAGTTCACTGACGCGCCTATAGTTGCGGGCATTGTCTATGGCAATGGCGGCAAAGTCAGCCACAGCGCCCAACAACGGAAGGTCATCACCATCAAAGGTACGTTCACCAACCGTGTTGATCAACTCAATCACCCCCAGCACCCTGTCCCTGATTTTAAGCGGGGCGCAGAGGATGGAACTAACCGGATATTCTACCTCTTCTGCAACATGGCTGGCAAGGCGGGGGTCCTGGCTGACATCGGCAATCAGGAGCGGCTGCCCGGACTGGGCTACCCAGCCGGCAATTCCTTCTCCCATCTTGAGGCGGATTCCCTTTAACTCCTGGGCCACCGGCGAAACTGCTATCTCAAAACAGAGCTCATTGGTTTCTTCATCCACCAGCAATAATGACCAGGTCTTTGGCTGCAGCAGCCGTTCAACCTGGGACATGATCGCCTGAAGAACTTCCCTCAGCTCAAGTGATGAAATCAGTGTTTTACCGATCTCAAGCAGGGAAGCCAGCTCAGCATTTCTGCGGGCCAGAAGTTCTACCACCTGCTCACTATCACTCATCTGATTGTTTGTCATGCGTGGCCCCCGCTTACCTGCCTATCCGGCCAACCAGGAAAGATCACCAGCCCCTTCCCGCAGTAGTTCAGGCTGATTCCCCACTAAACTGATTACAGAACTGACATCAGTGGCCAATAGACCTCCATCAACCACCAGATCAAGGGCACGGCCAAACAGTCGATTGATCTCCAGCGGATCCCCCACCGGATCCTCTCCGGACAGGTTTGCACTGGTGGTGACAATCGGCACCCCCAGGCCCTGCACAATCGACAGACAGATCGCATTATCCGGCATCCTGATCCCCACCGTCTTCTGCTTGGTTATCAGCAGATCCGGCACCTCGCGGCTGGCCTCAAGTACAAAGGTGTACGGGCCGGGCAGATAGCGCTTCATGATCTTGAAGGCAGGGTTGGTCAGACGGGCATACCGCGAGACCTCGGCCAGGTCAGAGCAGATAAATGAAAACGGTTTACGCTTATCCCGCTGTTTCACCTGATAAATCCGCTCAAGCCCTTTTTTGTTAAAGATGGAGCAGCCAAGCCCATAGGTTGTATCCGTTGGGTACGCAACAATGCCGCCATTTTTCAGACAATCCACAACCTGGGCTATCTGCCGCGGCTGCGGACGTTCAGGATCAATCTCCAGCAACATGACTATTTCTCCGGGTTCAGCGCTTCCAGTTCAGACAACACAAACAGCCCCTGTTTTTGAATCAGGCGATCATCAAACCAGATTTCACCATCATTCATCAGACGCACCATGTCCCAGTGTACCGCAGAGCGATTACCATTGTCAGCCTCATCATAGGCCTGGCCAGGCGTAAAGTGGATTGAACCGGAGATCTTCTCATCAAACAGGATATTGCGCATCGGAACCCGGATATTAGGGTTGACCCCTACGGCAAATTCACCAACATAGCGGGCACCTTCATCAGTGTCCAGAATCTCGTTCAGGGCCTTGGTCATCTCCCCTGCCGTGGCCTTGATAATCTTGCCATCTTTAAACTCAAGCCGGATGTTGTTGAACTCCTTGCCCTGATAGATGGTGGGGCAGTTGTAGGTGATGTGGCCCTGCACTGAATCCCGCACCGGTGCGGTAAAAACCTCGCCATCCGGGATGTTATAGCGGCCATCACACTTGATTCCCTGTATCCCCTTGATACTGAAGGTAAGGTCTGTATCCGGCCCTTTCAGACGCACCTTGTCGGTCTTGTCCATCAGTTTTTTCAACTTTTCCATCTTTTTTGATTCAACTGACCAGTCAATATTGCAGGCACCAAACAGGTAGTCTTCATATTCATCCAGGCTCATCCGTGCCTCCTGGGCTGAGCCCTGGGTCGGATAGCGGGTGACCACCCACTTGGTATGTTTGACCCGCTGATCTACCAGTGGGCGGGTCAGCTTTGAATAGGCCACCATCGCCTTCTGGTTACTAGTGGCATTGACCATTGAATTTTCACCGGCAGAGATACCAATATAGGCGGTCAGAGTCTTGTAAAAATCAAGTTTATGCTGGGGAAATACCTCCAACTGCTTTTTGGAGGCCAGATTATAGAGCTGTCGATCAATCTCAGGCACGGAAAAGGAATATTCAACATACTCAGCGCCTCGCTGCAGGCAAAGCGCATACAGCTCTTTCACCAGCGGTGCCGCCTCAAATCCAGCAGCAGCTATCAGTACCCGATCACCTTTTTTAATCCGGGTGGAATAATCAACCAGTACCTTGGCCATCTCGGCCACACGGGGGTCACGCATAATGTCAGAACCTCCAATAGATTTTAACGCAGAGTTTCAGAGTTAAAGCACCGAGGCGCAGAGAAAATCGAATTTTACCTCAGACACAAAACAGATCTTGTTTTTAAACATCACGTCGTCGCGTGAAACTTCATGTTTCTGATTTTATGTTTTTACTTTGCGTCTCTGCGTCTCTGCGTTAAAAGATTTAGAATCATTTCAGAAGGGATTTTTTACATGAAACACCGCGAGATTGAAACCAAAATTGTCAACCCGTTGATCGGCAGCAGCATCCCCCTGCCCCAGTATGCCACCGATGGTTCTGCAGCTTTAGATCTACGGGCCTGTCTGGATCAACCAGTAACGGTATCGCCCGGTGAAACCGTCACCATCCCCAGCGGCATTGCCATCAGCATCCATGACCCCAATCTGGTGGCTATTCTGGCACCCCGTTCCGGCTTGGGAATCAAGCATGGCATTGTATTAGCCAACACCATTGGCGTGATTGACAGCGATTATCAGGGGGAGATCAAGATCGGCATCCGCAACCAGGGCAGGGAACCGTACAGCATCCAACCCGGCGAACGGATCTGCCAGATGCTGTTTATGCCAGTGGTGCAAGCCAGCTTGCGGGTAGTGGAAGAGTTCAGTCAGGAAAGCCTGCGGGGTGAAGGCGGGTTTGGACATACCGGCAAGCTGTAACCAGCCGCTACCCAAGGTTTTCTATTTTACCACACGTGCCACAACCGCAGCCAGCTCACACAGTTGCACCGGTTTTTTCAAATGTAGATCCATACCGGCTCGATAGCAGTTTTCCCTATCTTCCTGGCTATCCTGGCCGGTCATGGCAATAATCGGGATATGCCCCCCCTGCTCTGCCTCCAGTGAACGGATAATCCGGGTTGCCTCAAGACCATCCATTTCCGGCATCTGAATATCCATCAGAATCAGGGTGTAGCTGCCGGTTTTCCATTGTTCAACAGCAGCATTGCCATCTGATACAGTGGCGACCTGATGACCACTCTTTTCCAGCAGCCTGGCAAGCATCATCCGGTTAATTTCATTATCCTCAGCAAGCAACACCCGCTGCGGGGCAACATCCTGGATATCTGCACAATCTGACTGTTCTTGATGATCAGAGATCTCTACAGGTATTGAAACATAAAAGGTGGTTCCTATCTCAGGCTGACTTTCAACCGTAATGCTACCATGCATCACCTCAAGCAGTTGCTTGACGATCGCAAGCCCCAGACCGGTACCACCATATTCCCGTGTAGTTGAGGCTGCAGCCTGATTATATGGTGCAAAAATATGATCAAGCTTCTCCTGAGGGATGCCAATACCGGTATCCTTAACTATCATACGCAGTTCACAACAACGACCAACCTGTTCACCTTTTTCAAAGGAAACCTTAATACACCCCTGATTGGTAAATTTAATGGCATTTCCCACCAGATTAACCAAGACCTGACGCAACCTGGTGGGATCACCAACAACCTGCTTTGGAAGATCTTCGGCAAGCAGGGTTTGGAAGGCCACCCCTTTTGAACGTACCCTCACCGCAAAAGGCAGTAGGGTTGCTGTCACTGTTTGCGGCAGATCAAATGAAATCTGCTCCAACTCAACGGATCCGGCCTCCAACTTTGAGAAGTCAAGCACCTGATTCACCAGGCTCAGCAGATGGTTTGCTGCGTGGCTGATACCTTCCAACAGCTCCCGCTGTTGCGGAGAAGGCGCCTGCTCAAGGGCCAGCTCAGTCAAACCATTAATCGCATTCATCGGAGTCCTGATCTCATGGCTCATCTGGGCAAGAAATCTACCCTTGGCAGCACTGGTTGCTTCAGCCTGCTCTTTTGCATCTTTTAAGCCTGTTACCAGATTTATCATGGCCCGTAGCAACCGGCTTGATTCATCAAGCACGACAGTGCTTTGTACAGGCCGATACTGTTCCGGTATATCCTGAAGTAATGCCAATGCCTGTTGCAGTGGCTTCTTGATCCTGATCGCAACAACCAGTGAAAATACGGTGATCAGCATCAGCACAAGACCGACAATCAGATAGACCTTCTGCCTGAGCGAGGCAACCTCGCTCGAGATATCATCCAGATACATCCCGCTGCCGATTACCCAGCCCCAGGGGGCAAACAGTTTTACATTGGATACCTTTGCAACTGGCCTGTCCTGACCGGGCTTTGGCCATAAATACTCCAGATACCCTGCACCAGATCTTGCCACCAGCCGATTCATCTCCACAAACAGCTTCTTACCGTTTGGATCGGCGTAGTTTGCAAGATTCTGGTTGTCGAGGCTGGTTTCATAGGGGTGCATGACCATCTTCAACTGCATGTCATGTATCCAGAAATAGCCGTTATCCCTTGACATTACCTTAAGTGTAGCCAGTACAGATTGCTGGGCCTCTGACTTGGTTAAATCGCCTTTCAACTCCTGCTGATGACCATTTTCAACCACACCACTAGCCATATCAACCAGTTCGGCAATATACAATTTACGCTGTTGCAGCAGCTTGTCTTCATAGAGGGGGAGTACATAGAACATCAGGGCGAGAAACGAGACAAACAGAACCACCAGATTGACAGCTACAATCTTGGTCAACAGATTCCAACTATGGGGCCAATATCTGCTTGCCATAACAGACACTCCCTGACCGCGACCAGCAGATACACATACGACAATATTGATCTAAAAGGCTATAAATTCAGATTTTTCAGCAAAGCAGTGTGGATCAACCTTACCCATAATCTGAATATTCAGGGCTTCATTACGAAACAGGCGGGTTGCTAACTGTCCCAAATCAGCAGCGGTGACTGCATCAAAACCTGCCATCACTTCATCCAGCGGCTGATACCGGCCAAAGTTCAGGTAACTGCGCGCCAGACGTGACATATAGCTATCACTCGATTCCAGAGACATCAATATCTTACCCTTAATCTGTTCACGTGCTGCCTCAAGTTCATCCCGAGGTACCAACTCATTACGCAAACGGGCCATTTCCTCCAGAATGATCTTGACCGCCTCACAGCTTCGCTCCCGCTCTGAACCGGCATAGATCGCCATGGATCCGGCATCCGCAAAGGAAGAAACATAGGAGTAAACCGAATAGGCCAGACCACGTTTTTCGCGGATCTCTTCAAACAGCCGTGAACTCATCCCGCCACCCAGAATAGCGTTTAAAATCATCAGGCTGTAACGTTCTGGTGAACCAGTAGGCAGACCCTCAGTACCCAGACAGATCAGGGTCTGCTCCAGATCACGTTCACAGAGTTCCAGCACCCGACCTGTTGCCTGACGGTTCTGGTGAGTGTCCACCCGACGGGGCTCGCCCGGCTCCAGACAGGAAAAAGATTTCTGCAACAGTTTAACCAGAGCCTGATGTTCAACTCCTCCGGCCGCCGCAATGATGATCTCGCTGGGTCGATACCAGTGGCTTCTAAAGTCAAGAATGGCGTCGCGGGACATGGTGCCAATGGTCTCTTTAGTACCAAGAATCGGATGCCCCAGTGGATGTCCCTTCCAGAAACTCTGGTGCAGACGGTCATGGATTGACTCTTCAGGCGCATCATCCCGCATCTTGATTTCCTGCAACACCACCTTGCGCTCTTTTTCAATCTCATCAGCAGGAAAAGTGGAATGCAAAAACATGTCGGACAGGATATCAACTACCTGCGGCAAGGTCTTGGCCAAGGCCTTTGCATAGTAGCAGACATACTCGTAACTGGTAAAGGCGTTCAGAATGCCACCCAGTGAGTCTATCTCACGGGTGATCTGCCGGGCAGTGCGACGCTTGGTGCCTTTAAACAGCAGGTGTTCAATAAAGTGGGCAACCCCCTGCTCCACCGGCTGTTCACAGCGGGCGCCATTGGCCACCCAAACACCGATCGAGACCGTATGCATACCGGGAACCTGTTGGGTTACGACCCGAAGACCATTATCAAAGGTTGTTTCATGTACCATGTGTGAGAGCTTACCGCAGTTTTGCAATTTTTCCACCCCTGCTAACAAATATTCACAATCTTTCTGTTATCTGCTATGACAACCAGACTTGCTCACAGGAGGAAACGCTTTCCATGAACTGCCTGACGACCACACTGCCCGGTGTACTAATCCTGGAACCCAAGGTCTTTGGTGATGACCGCGGATTCTTTTTTGAAAGCTATAATGAACGGGCCTGGCAAAAGGCAACCGGCCTTGAACGGTCATTTGTACAACACAACCATTCCCGCTCTGCCCGCAATGTATTGAGGGGGCTTCATTACCAGATTCAACACCCACAAGGCAAGCTGGTTCGTGTCATCAGCGGAGAAGTATTTGATGTTGCTGTGGATATTCGTCGCTCTTCACCAACCTGCGGTCAATGGTTCGGCACCACCCTTTCAGCAGATAACAAGCGTCAAATGTGGGTACCAGAAGGCTTTGCCCATGGTTTTTGTGTTACCTCCGACCATGCGGAATTCCTCTACCTGACAACTGACTACTGGGCACCTGAATTTGAGCGGACCATTGCCTGGGACGATCCGGCCATAGGTATCACCTGGCCACTGCCTGGCGAACCACTCCTGTCAGCAAAAGACCTGTCCGGCAAGCTGTTATCAGAGGCGGAACTGTTTGACTAGCAGGCTGTTAAAAACTACTGCGGAGCCTGTCTACGGCGTTGCGCGGTGCTCGCTCCTTCGCCTAACTATCCGTTATGTCTCAGTCGCTGTGCGCCGTGCGCCTTGTAGCCATGCTTCCTCGTAACGTTTTTCAACAGCCTGCTAACCAGCGTTCCGATACGGTCTGGCTGCTGACCCTTTGCTGCAGCCAGATCTTTATCATGCTGGTTTTTATCAATTATTCTGCCATCCTGCCTATTCTTAAAACTGAATGGGATATGAACAACACCCAGGCCGGGGTGATCTTTTCCGTCTATCAACTGGGCTACATCGCCTCAGGAGTCCTGCTCAGTACCCTGTCTGACCGCCTGAACATCCGCTGGATCTTTATAACTGCGGCACTCTGGTCAGGGGTGGCCAACCTGTTGTTTGGTCTGTATGCCCATGATTATCTGTCCGGCCTGATCCTGCGTGGACTAACCGGCATCGGCATGGGCGGCACCTACATGCCCGGCCTGAAACTGGTGGCAGAACGTTTTGCCAGCAACCAGCGTGGCAGGGCGGTGGGGATCTATGTCGGTTCATTGGTACTGGGAGCCTCACTGTCGTTGGTGGTACCTGGTACCATTGCCGGTATATGGGGCTGGCGGACCGCCATGCTTGCCTGTTCTTCCGGCGTCTTTATTGGCGCCAGTCTGTCGCTACTGGTGTTTCGTGGGTACCGCCCTGCCCCGCCCCAGCCATCCCCGCTGGGATTTAGCGGTGAGATCCTGCGGAATCGTCCTGCCCTGCTGGTTATCCTGGGCTATGCCAGTCATATGTGGGAGATGTACGGTATGCGCAGCTGGCTGGCACCGTTTTTTGCCGCAGCACTGACCGGTTGGGGGTTCAGCACCGGTAAGGCAACCGCCATGGCAGCAGTCACTGCTGCGGCTCTGGTGGGGATCGGCACCTTTTCCACCGCCATCACCGGCAGCCTGTCTGACCGCTTTGGCCGTACCACCACCGTTACAGTGGTCATGCTCGGTTCAGTTGTCTGTTCCCTCTCATTTGGCTGGCTGATCAACACCAATCTCTGGCTGACCCTTGCTGTTGGAAGCATTTACGGCTGGCTGATTGTGGCTGAATCGCCGGTCTTTTCAACAGCACTTACAGAACTGGTGGCGCCAGGCTATCTGGGGGCGGCCATGGGGATGCAATCGCTGGTGGGTTACACCATGGGGATGATTTCACCCACGGTCTTTGGCTGGGCCTTGGATACCTTCCAGAACTGGCAGCCCTGGCCCGGCATCAATGGTGCCTGGGGCATCGCCTTTACCACCGTTGGTCTGGGGGGATTACTGGGGCCGGTCTGCATGTGGTTGCTGCGTAAAGATCCTGCTTCAATCCGGTTGGCTCAGGGAAAACGATAGAACCTGGTTGACAGCACTACTATTTACGCTATAGGAACTACTATGCCTAAACCATATGACATAGCCCAGACATGGGATCCCCGCTTTGTGAACAACCTGATTCAGGTTCTAGTGGAGGCACTGGAGGTCAAAGACACCTATATCCAGGGTCATACCCGTCGTGTGGCTGAAATCAGTCTGGCCATCGGTGCCCGCATGGGTTTATCCCAGATTGAGCTGCGGGATCTTTATGCCGGTGCGATCCTGCACGATATTGGCAAGGCGGTCGGAACCACCGAAGAAACCCTCAACAAGCCGATGCCCCTTGATCAACGTGAAGAGATCATCATGCGGGAACACCCGCTTAAGGCAGGTCTACTGATCGTGGGCCTGGAAAACCTCTCCCATATCCTGCCCACCATCATGCACCACCATGAACGCTGGGACGGCACCGGCTACCCGGCCCGGTTGCAGGATGAATCGATCCCCCTGCATGCCCGGATCATCTGCGTGGCTGATGCCTTTGATGCCATGGTCTCACCCCGCTCGTTCCGGCCTGCCATGAGCAGGGAAGAGGCGATTGCAGAGATGATCAAGGAAAAAGAAAAACATTTTGATCCGGATATTGTGGATGAACTGATTGCCAGCCTGGAAGATAACAAGCATGAGTGGAAGGATTTCAGCTTCTATTTTTAACCGTTTGTAACTGCCTGAAGAGATAGCCACTACAGAAAATCACAAACGCCAGCAGAATAATCGTAGCCCCTGATGGCAGATTAAACAGAAATGAGATCATAATCCCCCCCACCACGGCCACAAGTGAAAACAGCACCGACAGAATCACGGTCATCCTGAATCCACGGGCCACCTGCAAGGCAGCAGAGGCAGGCAGGATCAACAGTGCAGAGATCAGCATCACCCCCACCAGCTTCATGGCCAGCACCACGGTCAGGGCGGTCAGGGCAGCAAGAAGACCGTTCAGAAACCTGACCCTGACTCCACTGACTGTTGCCAGCTCCTCGTTAAAGGTCAAGGCCACCAGGTCATTGTAATACAGCCATAACAAAGCCATGACCGTCACAAACAGGCCGCCAGCCACCAGCAGCTCTGCCTGGCTGATGGCAAGGATGCTGCCAAACAGATAACTGAACAGGTCAACCCCATAGCCCCGTCCCAACACCGCCAGCAACACCCCCAGCGAGACCCCCACCGACGAAACAATGCCGATGGCGGCATCTCCACCCAGCCGGGCCTTGCCAGCCAGCTTTAAAATTCCCAAGGATGCCAGTAACACCACCGGTAGTGATACCAGCAGCATGGCAGCCCCCTGCAGGCCTGCAAACAGGGCCAGGGCCACGCTGCCAAAGGTGATATGAGCCAGACCGTCACCAATCAATGACAACCGGCGCAGCACCAGAAACACACCAAGCACCGCACAGAGCACGCCGATCAGGATACCGGCCAGCAGGGCACGTTGCATAAAGCCGTATGAAAACAGTTCAAGTATCGTCATATCAATGCCTGTGGCAGATCAGATGCTGTGAATGTTCCCCGAAAAAGGCAGACATCTCGGGAGAGTGGCAGAACTCATCAAACGACCCAAAGAACAGGACCCTTTTGTCAAGATACAGCATCCTTGAGGCATACTGGCCAATGGTACCGGTGTCATGGGTCACCAGCAGCACGGTGGTGCCTTTGTCCTTGTTCATCTGGGCCACCAGTTCATAAAAACGGTCCCGGATCTCAGGATCAAGGGCAGCGGTTGGTTCATCCATAATCAGCAGCTCTGGATTATTAACCAGAGCTCGGGCCAGCATGACCCGCTGCTGCTGTCCACCTGACAGTTCACCGATCATCCGTTGCTGCAAATGGCCGACATCCAGTCGTTCCAACATCTCCAGCACCTGTTTGCGGTCATGGCGGCAGAGCCTCTTGGGAAGAGTTTTACCAGCCAGCAAGCCCAGTTGTACCACCTCAAAAACTGTGGCAGGAAAAGCAGGATTAAGCGGCCCCAGATTCTGGGGTAGATAGCCCAGTCGTTCCCAGGCAGAGAAACGGTCACGGGATTGGCCAAAGAGCGATATCTGACCGTGGTACGCTGGCATCAGCCCAAGCAAGGCTCGCACCAGGGTGCTTTTCCCTGACCCGTTGGGTCCCACAATCCCCAGATAGTCGCCACTGGACACACTGAAACTGATATCAGACAACGCCTCAACAACTCCGTGACGGCAGGTAAGCTGTTTTACCGTGATCAGTTCTTGCACGAAAGACCTACCTGCAGGTAGTTAAGATTTGTACCCAACGGCCTAATGATCAGTTGCGCTGTCTGTTTTTTCTGTTGTAAACAAACCAGTACATATAGCGTCCAAAAAGCAAGTATGACCTGAAGAGGTTGTACGCAATGTGTCATAATTCACTATCCCCCCTACCTGATTTACCAGGCATCATAGCCCGCATTTCTGATCCTTGCAATTATCCTCTGCTCGTTTATACTGAGCTAATCAAAAGCGTTACTACATAGGCATTAAAGGAGCCATGTTATGGGACTTTTCGGCGGACCGAGCAAGCAGGAACTGCTGGACAAGGACAATGAAATCAAGAAGCTGATGCAGATGCTGGACAATGTTGATAACGTAGTCATGCTCTGCGACACCACCAATGACAATAAGATCTTTTACATGAATCGCAAGGCCAAGGAACTGCTGCAGCAACACCGTTCAGAGCTGAACAGTGGCCTGCGTGGCGCTGATGTGGGTAATGCCTTTGGCAACTCAATCCACCAGTACCACAAAGATCCGGCCCGTATCCGCAGTATTTTTGCTGATCCACGGGGCAAGCTGCCCCATTCTGCTGATATTCCGATCGGTGGCGTTACCCTGCAGACCAAGGCCTACCCGATCTGGGATCCAAATGACAGCAGTAAACTGCTTTGCTTCATGGCCTGCTGGAATGACATTACGGCAGAACGTACCATCAAAGAGCAGCAGTACAAGGATATTGAGCGAAAGAATTATCTGGAAGAACGGATCCACCAGATCGCTACAGCCATGGAAGAGATGAGCATGACCGTCAACGAAGTGGCAGGCAACACTACCAATGCCGCTGATTCAGCTGCCCAGGTGGCTGACAGCGCCCACGAAGGTCAGCGGGTGGTGAATCAGGCGGTCAAGGGGATGCAGCAGGTAGCTGAAGTGGTTCGTTCTTCAGCACAGATTGTAGGCGACCCGGGGGCAACCTCAGAAA